>CALXDJ010000012.1 GCA_944387035.1 uncultured Oscillospiraceae bacterium
TCCGCTTCGGCGGTGCGCGGTAAGAGAGGAGTCTTGACGATGAAGACCAATACCGTGAAGGAAACCGTGTTTGAATCCGTGATCCGCAACTATGTCCGCTTCGGCGGTGTGTGATAAGAAAGAAGTCTTAACGATGAAGACCAGAACTGTGCATGAAACCGCGTTTGAATCCGTGATCCGTAATTACGTCCGTTTCGGCGGCGTACGGTAATAGATGCTTTCCCATCACATTCTCTCTTTTGTGTGATCCCGTGTCAGCGGGAAAAGACCGGCGCAGGGCAATCGCCCTGCGCCGGTCTTTTGTTAGGCGGAGGGCCAAAGAAGACTTGCCAAAGCCTTTTGCAGCAGAATTTTGAAAGAGGTTCTGCCTGAGAAGGACGCAGTTTTCAAAGGCGGAACGGCCGCAATAAACACACATTGACAATATAAAAAAATATAGTAAAATAAACTTGTAAATCAAGCGATTTTGATTGAATATTTTATAGTAAATAGGAGGTGCTCCTGTGACAAATGATGGGGTAAATGTGTTTGCGTCCAAGGAGTATCACTTCCTGTATTGGCTGAGCAGTCTGCCATGTGTGACCCTGGAGGGGCAGCCTGTGATCCGGCTGTCGCAGATTGAGCTGGCCGATCAGTACGGCAGCAGTCCGGCCACGGTGTTTGCCATGCTGCACACCCTGCAGAAGGCCGGGTGCATCCAGCCATACAGGCGTAAAAGCGGATATATTGTGACGGGGACCGGCCGGGCCGTAATCGGGCGAATGGAACAAATTCGGGCGTTGGTGGACCGGGCTCGCACGGCACCCGCACCTTGACTGCTTGGCGGCTTTGGGTGAATGGGCGTGCAATGAGAAGGCGGGAAAATAGGCCTGCGGACAACAGATGAAGGAGAGCATATGGTGGATTTTTACGAAAGAGTATTAAGCGTGCTACAATCGGATCCGCGTTTTTTTGCTGAGGATGGGACATTCCTGCGCAATGCGGTGTATGAGGCGACCATGCAGATGGATGCCGACCTGCTGCGGCGGCTGCTGGGCGATGAGGAGCTGAGCCGGCGATTTTTTGCAGAAGTGGACGGCATCCGGATTTTTGACAAGATGAAGTTCGCGTGGGTCATCAATAACCGCCAATTCCTCCCGGACAGCTATACCCGATTTAAAAACAAAATCGGTTTGGGAGAGGAAAACGGAGAATTGCTCTCTGCGTCGGGCAATGTGGAATTGGTGTTTCCCTATAAGGACTGCGTCCTGGAGGGCGGGCAGACCAAGGAGGAGGTCCGGCGGCAGGAAATTTTCTACAATGAGACCCTGGCACCCGACGAGGTGGACCGCCTGCTGGAGCCTAAGGTGCTGACCGGAGCCAAACGCTATACCGCGCAGGGGGTGCAGGAGATGGACACCTGGTCCGAGGAGGACAATCTGATCCTCAAGGGCAACAACCTCCTGGCGCTTTCCTCCCTGCTCAAGCGCTACGAGGGCAAGATCAAGTGCATCTACATTGATCCGCCCTATTATTTTACGGCCAAAAAGGGCGAGGACACCTTTGCCTACAACTCCAATTTCAAGCTCTCTACATGGCTGGTGTTCATGAAAAACCGGCTGGAGATCGCCCGGCGGCTGCTGCGCAAAGACGGCGCGATTTTTGTGCAGATCAGCGATGACGGCGTGGCGGAACTCAAGTGTCTGATGAAGGACATCTTCTGCCGCAACGGCGAGAACAATTTCATCAACCAGATCACGGTCAAGACCAAGTCCCCGTCGGGATTTGCCAGTGTGAATCCGGGTGTTTTTGAAACGGCGGAGTACATTCTGGCCTTTGCAAAAAACAAGCGGCTGTGGAAGTATCATCCGCAGTACGTCAAAAGTGAATATGACAGCAATTACAAGTGGCTGGTGACCAATCCGGATGCCAATCCCTCCGATTGGAACATTGTGGACCTGTTTGCATATGTGGCGCAGCAGCAGGGCTACGCGAGCCGGAAAGAGGCGGTCAAGGCCCTGGGTGAGGCGGCCTTTTTGAATCTGGTGGAGCGCTGCGCCCTGGACCACGCCGAATCGGTCTTCCGTACGACCGCCATTGACAACAGTGCCGGACAGGAGATTGTCCAGGCGCGGGAACAGTCCCGCGAGGAGCGGGACCGGATTTTCACGGTGGAACGGGACGGCCATTACCGCGTGTTCATTCTCAATGGGGCGGAGATGGCCTTCTATTCCCGCAAGGTCCGGGAAATTGACGGGGAACGGGTTCCGTCCACACAGCTGACCAATATCTGGACGGACACGCCGTATGAGGGCATTGCAAAGGAAGGCGGCGTCCAGCTCAAGGGTGGAAAAAAGCCGGAGAAGCTGGTGCGCCGGATTCTGGAGATGGCTACAGCCCCGGGAGATCTCGTGCTGGACTTCTATATGGGAAGCGGAACCACCTGCGCGGTGGCCCACAAACTGGGGCGCCGGTATATCGGTGTGGAGCAGCTGGACGGGCAGCTGGAAAAGGCACTGACCCGCCTTCCGGCGGTCATTGCCGGAGAGCAGACCGGAATTTCCAAAGCCCTGGGCTGGAAGGGCGGCGGTTCCTTTGTCTGCTGTGAGCTGGCCAAACTCAACCAGGCGGCGGTAGAGGCTATTGAAGCGGCCCGGGACAAAGCCGCGCTGGCGGAGATTCGCCGGCAGATCCTGGATTCTGGCTATGTCAGTTATCAGGTGGACCCGGCCATGGTGAATCAGGAAGCGGCGTGCTATGAGGATCTTTCACTTGCGCAGCAAAAGCAGTTCTTGATGGAGATTCTGGATAAGAACCTGCTGTATGTGAATGCCTGTGATCTGGACGATGCGGAATTTGCTGTTTCCGACGCGGACAAGCGCTTTACCAGAAGCTTTTACGGGGAGGGATAACCGTGGCGTTTTTGTACGAGAAAATCGACGCCCTGCGGGAATATGGCAGCTGCGCACCGGTGCCGGACTATATTCCGCAGAATCTCAATCCCAACTTTGAGCTGCGCCCCTATCAAAGGAAGGCTTTTGAGAACTTCATCACCCACTTTGAAAGCCGGAACTGTCCCAAGCCCACGCAGGTGCTTTTCCATATGGCAACCGGCAGCGGCAAGACGCTGATGATGGCGGGACTGATGCTGTATCTCTATCAAAAGGGCTACCGGAACTTTTTGTTCTTCGTCAATCTCTCCAACATTGTGGAAAAGACCCGGGAGAATTTCACCAATCCGGCTTCGTCCAAATACCTGTTTGCGCAGGATGTGGTGCTGGAGGGCTGCCGGGTCCCCATCCGGCAGGTGGAGAATTTCCAGGATGCCAGTCCGGATGCCATCAACCTCTGCTTTACCACCACCCAGGGACTTCATGCGGATCTGTGGACGGCCAAGGAAAATGCCATGTCCTTTGAGGATTTCAAGGCCCATAAAACCGTCCTGATTTCCGATGAGGCCCATCATCTCAATGTGGATACCAAGAAAAAGCGCTCGGCGGAGGAAGAATCCAGCTACCATTCCTGGGAGCAGACCGTAAAGGCCATCTTCCGCCAGCATGCGGAAAATGTGCTGCTGGAGTTTACGGCCACCTGTGATCTGGCCAATCCGGCCATTCGGGCGGCCTATGAGGACAAGATGATTACGGACTATCCCTTGGCAAAGTTCTATGCCGACCGCTATTCCAAGGACATCATCACCCTCCGGTCGGATTTGAGTGTGATGGAGCGGGCGCTGCAGGCACTGGTGCTGAGCCAGTACCGGCTGAAGGTGTTTCAGGATTACCGCCTTTCCATCAAGCCGGTGGTGCTGTTCAAGGCGGCGAAGATCGCCGAGAGCAAGGCGTTTTTTGAGACGTTTTTGGAGATGGTCCGGACTTTGACCGGTGCACGGCTTCAAGCTCTGGCGGACGCGGCCAACAGTGCGGTTATGCGCCGGGCCTTTGGGTACTTTGCGGACAACGGCATCTCTATGGAGACGTTGGCCTCGGAGCTGCGGGATGACTTTGCCGCCGAGCATTGCATCTCCGTCAATGACGACCAGGACGCCACGCAAAAGCAGATCCTGCTCAACTCCCTGGAAGACGTGGGGAATCCCTACCGCGCGGTGTTTGAGGTGAAAAAGCTGGACGAGGGCTGGGATGTGCTGAACTTGTTTGACATTGTGCGCCTGTATGAGACCCGGCAGTCCAGCGGCAGCCGGATTTCCCCGGCCACCATTGCCGAAGCCCAGCTGATCGGCCGGGGAGCGCGCTACTGTCCGTTCCAGGTGGAGGCGGAGCAGCCGCGGTTTCAGCGCAAATACGATGAAGATGTGTCCAATCCCCTGCGGATTTGTGAGGAGCTGTATTACCACTGCCAGAATGACCACCGCTACGTAACGGAGCTCAAGACCGCGCTGCGGGAGATTGGACTGGATACGGATCAGATGGTCCAACGGGAATACACCCTGAAGCCGGCATTCCGTACCGATCCGCTGTATACGCAGGGCGTGCTGTTTGTCAATGACCGGGAGGTGCAGGACCGCAGAGCGGTCCGGGAGCTGCCCGACGCACTCCGCAATACGGTGTACCGCTATGAGGCCCCGGCAGGGACTTCCGGCATGGATGAGATCATGCGGGATACGCCGGGGATGACGGACACCCGGAGTGAGACCAAAACCACGCAGTGGACCATTGGAGAAATTGCGGCCATCCAGTATGCGCTGGTGCATAAAACCCTGATGAAGTATCCCGTTTACCGGTTCCAAACGCTCAAGCGCTGCTTTCCCAATGTGGCCTCCACCCGGGAGTTCATTACCAGCGCGGAGTATCTGGGCGGGATCCGCCTGGAGATTGTGAGCCGGGAAGCGCGGCCATCCATGACGACGCTGTATCGGGCGGTGTTTTCCGCTCTGGGGCGGATTGCCGACTCCATTTCCGGGATTGAGGAGACCTATCGGGGGACGCGGGCCTTTCACCCATGCAGGCTCCAGGATGTGTTCGGGGATAAGGTGGTCCACTATACCCGGCCTCATGACGGCGGGGTGGGCGTGCCGCAAAGCGACGTTTCCGTGAATGAGCGTGATCGGCTGGATCTGGCTGGTCAGGATTGGTTTGCCTATGCGGACAATTACGGCACATCGGAGGAAAAGGCCTTTGTCGCACACTTTTATACATACATCGACCGGTTTCGGCAGGTCTACCAGAAGGTGGTTCTCATTCGAAATGAGCGGATGTTCCATCTGTATTCCTTCGAAGAGGGAAAGCGGTTTGAGCCGGATTACGTGCTGATTTTGCAGAGGGAGACGGACGGCGGCTTGGAGCAGATTCAGGTGTTGATTGAGCCCAAGGGGAACCATCTGCTGGCGGAGGATGCATGGAAAGAAGCGTTCCTGCTCTCCCTGGAGCAGAATTCCGTTGCTGTCGGAGGAGAAGAGGACGGCTGCGTTCGCCACCGCATTGTGGGACTGCACTTTTTCAATGAGGATACCCGGAAGAGAGAATTTGATCAGGATTTGGAGAACCTGCTGAAGCTGTAAGCTGACGCAGAGTGACAACATCCCCGCCGCTCCTATGGGAGCGGCGGGGATGTTGTTGTTTTCCTTATGCTGCGTACGGCTTAGTACATGCCGCCCATGTCGGGAGCAGCGGGAGCGGGAGCGGGGGGCTCGGGCTTATCGGCAACCAGGGACTCGGTGGTCAGCACCATGGCGGACACAGAGGCGGCGTTCTCCAGAGCGGAGCGGGTCACCTTGGCGGGATCGATGATGCCGCAGGACACCATGTCGCAGTACTCTTCCTTGTAAGCGTCGAAGCCGTAGCCGTTCTTGCCGGAGTTGCGGACCTTCTCCAGAATCACGGAGCCGTCCAGACCGGCGTTGGCCGCAATCTGACGGATGGGAGCCTCCAGGGCCTTGGCGACAATGCGCACGCCGGTCTTCTCATCGCCTTCCACGGTGGAGATCAGAGCCTCCACGGCGGGGATGACGTTGACAAAGATGGTGCCGCCGCCGGCCACCACGCCTTCTTCCACAGCAGCGCGGGTAGCGTTGAGGGCGTCCTCGATGCGCAGCTTCTTCTCCTTCATCTCGGTCTCGGTAGCAGCACCGACCTTGATGACAGCCACGCCGCCGGCCAGCTTGGCCAGACGCTCCTGCAGCTTCTCGCGGTCATAGTCGCTGGTGGTGTTGGCGATCTGGCTGCGGATCTGAGCCACGCGGTCCTTGATGGCCTGGGAGTCACCGGCACCGTCAACGATGGTGGTGTTCTCCTTGGTGACCTTCACCTGACGGGCACGGCCCAGCATGTCGATGGTGGCATTCTTGAGCTCCAGACCAACCTCTTCGCTGATGACGGTACCGCCGGTCAGGGTGGCGATATCCTGCAGCATCTCCTTGCGGCGATCACCGAAGCCGGGAGCCTTCACGCACACCACATTGAGGGTGCCGCGCAGGCGGTTGACGATCAGGGTGCTCAGGGCCTCGCCCTCCACGTCCTCGGCGATGATCAGCAGCTTCTTGCCGGCCTGGACCAGCTGCTGCAGAATTTCCAGAATGTCGTTGATGACGGAGATCTTCTTGTCGGTGATGAGAATATAGGGATCGTCCAGATCGGCTTCCATCTTCTCGGTGTCGGTCACCATGTAGGGGGTGATATAGCCGCGGTCGAACTGCATGCCCTCGACAACCTCGCTGTAAGTCTCAGCGGTCTTGGACTCCTCAATGGTGATGACGCCGTCGGAAGAGACCTTATCCATGGCGTCGGCGATCAGCTGGCCGATGGTCTCGTCGCCGGAAGAGACAGCGCCGACACGGGCGATGTCCTTGGAGCCGTCCACGGTCTTGGCCTGCTTCTTGACCTCAGCCACAGCGGCCTCCACGGCCTTGGCCATGCCCTTCTTCACCACAACGGGGTTGGCACCGGCGGCCAGGTTCTTCAGACCCTCGTGGATCATGGCCTGAGCCAGCAGGGTAGCGGTGGTGGTACCGTCGCCGGCCACGTCATTGGTCTTGGTGGAAACTTCCTTGACCAGCTGGGCGCCCATGTTCTCAAAGGGATCCTCCAGCTCGACTTCCTTGGCGATGGTCACGCCGTCGTTGGTGATCAGGGGAGCGCCGTACTTCTTATCCAGCACCACATTGCGGCCCTTGGGACCCAGGGTGACCTTGACAGTATCGGCCAGAGTGTTGACGCCGGCTTCCAGCGCCTTGCGGGCTTCTTCGCCGCGCTTAATGAGCTTTGCCATAATTGCATTACCTCCAAATCTTTGTTAAAAGGGGAGCAGGCTCCCCCTTTAGATCCCCCGCCAGGCTGCTGCGGCGCACGCACTGCGCTCGCACGGTTGCGGCCTGCGAGGTGTTTTTGACGACGTGTACGCCGTCAAAAACGGTTGAACGGGATTCGCCTGGGGCGAAATGAAATCGAATCTGTGAAGTTACTCCACGATGGCCAGGATATCGCCCTGACGGACCACCACATACTCGGTGTCTTCCAGGGTGACCTTGGTGCCGGCATACTGGCTGGTGATGACCTTGTCGCCGGGCTTCACCGTCATAACAACGTCCTTGCCGTCCACGTTGCCGCCAGGGCCCACGCAGATGACTTCAGCCACAGAGGGCTTTTCCTTGGCGGAACCGGTGAGGATAATGCCGCCCTTGACGGTCTCCTCGGTCTCGACCATTTTCAAGATGACACGATCTGCAAGCGGAGTGAGTTTCATGGGGATTCCTCCTTATAGATATAAAAAATTTTGAAAACAAATTCAGCGTTAGCACTCAACTCTCTCGAGTGCTAACGCTGCTATCATAGTACACTCCCCTGGATTTGTAAAGGGGGTATTTGGAGAAAAGTTATGAAGAATTTGTAAATGTTCCCTCAGATGCTGCCGCGGGCGGTGGCGTTGGGACTGCATCCCTTGGGACCGAAGAAGTTCACCTTGCGGGCGGAGAGGACCAGCCGGGCCTCCTGCCAGTGAAAACATTCCCCGTCCAGGCAGGTGGTAAAGGGCGCTGGTGCGGAAATGACGGTCTCCCGGGCCTGGACGACCTGGACCAGATCGGCAGGAAGCTCCTGCCAGCGGCCGGCGGAATAGGCCGGAAAGAAGCGGGCAAAGACGCGGCGGGGCACAGCCCGAATCAAAATCGTGTGGAGGATGCCGTCATCCATCCGGGCTTCCGGCACCGGGGTGGAGCCGCCGCCGTAGTGGCGGCCGTTGCAAACGGAGACCAGAGCGAACTTCCCGGTCTGGGGGACGCCGTCCAGAGTGACGGTCCACGCATGTCCCAGAGGGCGCAGCAGGCCGTTGACTGCCACGGAGCACAGGTAACTGGCCCGGCCGTGGAGCAGCGGGATCCGGCGGAATTGATCGATTCCGTCGGCGATTTGGGCATCGATGCCGGAACAGGCAATGGTCAGGCACAGCCGGCCATTGCAGTCGATAAGGTCCAGGGGGAAGGACGGCCCGTCCCACAGAGATTCAACGTCGGAAAAGCGGGCGGCATCGGGACCGAAATTTTTGAGAAAATCGTTGCCGGTGCCGGAGGGAATTACCGTCATGGCGGCGTTGGGATACCCGGCGATGCCGTTGGCCACTTCGCTGACGGTTCCGTCTCCGCCGCAGGCATAGAGGCGGACCGGGTCGCCGCTTTGTGCGGTTTCCCGGGCCAGAGATTCGGCCCCGCCCGGGCGGCTGGTGAGCAGGCAGGTGCAACAGAGCCCGTGACGTGTGCGCAGGTGCTCCGCCATGGCGTAGATCCGGGCGGCGTGATTCTGCTTGCCTGCGTGTGGGTTGATCAGAAACACGTGCTGCACGTTTGTCCACCCCCTCGATCAGCCTTTGAGCAGCAGGTCCCCCTTTTCCACATCTGTGGATTTGACGTCCCGCAGAAGGACCCCTACATATTCTCCCGCTTCAGCCTGTTCCATGATTTTGTGGAATGCTTCCAGACCGCCTACTTGTGTGGCAAGACGGCCGCTCTTTCCCATAATGAGAATCCGATCATTTACCCGGAGGGTTCCGGCTTTGATTGTGCCCGTCACCACGGTCCCGCGGCCGGAGATGGAGAATACTTCATCCACGTACATTTGAAAATGCGGAGTGTTATCCGGCTGGGCAATGTGGTTTTCCGTTTGCTGGTCCCATGGGTCTTCCGGCTTTTTTCGCTTCCAAAAGTCAAACATTGTTCCGTAGTCTCCGTTTAATTGTAGAAAAAGACGTCACACTTGAGCATACCATTGTAGAGCTTGCGCTTTTTACTGGCCGGACGGCCGTAACACCGCTCAAACTCCGTATGGGACGAGAGAATCAGAATCCGCCACTTGGGGGGCATGCTGGCCATGGTCCTGCCAAACATCCGGTACAGCTCTCCGGCTTCCTGCTTTTCCAGAAGCCGCTCACCGTAAGGGGGATTGGTCACCAGCTGGCCGTACTCGCTGTCCCGGTGGAAGGAGGCGGCGTCGGCCACCTCAAATCGGATGCAGTCGTCCACGCCGGCCAGGGCGGCATTGTGTTTTGCCAGTTCCACGGCGGCGGGATCAATGTCTCCGCCCCAGATGTCATAGGTGCCGTGGAATTCATGGTCCTGTGCCTCATCGGCGGCATCCATCCACAGCTTGGCGTCCATGTTCTTCCACTTCTGGGCGGCAAAGCTGCGGTCCAGGCCGGGAGCCCGGTTTTTGGCGATGAGAGCGGCCTCAATGGGAATGGTGCCGCTGCCGCAGAAGGGATCGCAGAAGGGATCCCGCCCCCGGTAGCGGGAGAGCAGCACCAGGGCGGCGGCCAGGGTTTCCTTGAGCGGCGCGCCCATGTTCCGGGCCCGGTAGCCCCGCTTGTACAGACCCTCACCGGAGGTGTCCAGATACAGCGTGGCAGTATCCTTGATAATGGCGAACTGAATTTGATAGCGGCTGCCGGTTTCCGGCAGGGTCTCGCAGCCGTACACGCTGCCCAGCCGCTTGGCGGCGGCTTTTTTCACGATGGCCTGGCAGGCGGGAACGGAATGGAGTGTAGAGTTAAGCGAATAGCCCTTGACGGGAAACTCGCCGTCCCGGGGAATATAGTCCTCCCAGGGCAGGGCGGCCACGCCCTGAAACAGAGATTCGAAATCCGGTGCTGGGAAGGAGCCCAGCTCCATCAATACCCGGGCGCCGCAGCGCAGATTGAGATTCAGACGGGCAATATCGGCCAGAGAGCCTTCACAGTGGACCCGGCCGTTTTCCGCCCGGACCTGGGCCAGATCCAGCCGCCGCATCTCATCGGCCACCAAAGATTCCAGTCCCAGCAGGCAGGGAACCGTCAGTGTCACGGCCTGCACCCCCTTATACAAAAAATTAAATCTTTCATGGGCTTCAGTATAACAGGAAGCGCCGGGTTGTGCAATGCGGCGGGGAAAGGATTGTAATGAAAATGAAATATTTTTCACCATAGGCCTATGCTATACTGAAACCAAAGCGGTCCATTCTGCGTTATAGGGATAAGGAGGTCAACATACGCATGGAATATATGATCTGGATTTGGCTGGGAGCGGCCGTGGTATTCGGCATTCTGGAGGCCATGACGGCGGGGCTGATCTCCGTGTGGTTTGTGGCGGGCGCTGTGGCGGCCATGGTGGCGGCTATACTGGAAGCAGGCGTCATGGTGCAGGCAGGCGTGTTCATTGTGGTGTCGGCATTGGCGCTGGCACTGACGCGGCCGCTGGTGCGGCGCTGGACCAAGACCCGGACGGTGGCGACCAATGCCGACCGGGTGCTGGGGCAGACGGCCAAGGTGACCGAAGCGGTGGACAACGACAATTCCATGGGTGCCGTTTACGTCGATGGAAAGACCTGGAGCGCCCGCAGCAGCGACGGAAGTGTGATTCCCGTGGGGACACGGGTACAAGTGGAGCGGATGGAGGGCGTCAAGCTCTTTGTTCGCGTGTGTGAGAAAAAGGAGGAGACAGCGGTATGAACATTTTCGGATGGATCGGACTGGGTATTGCCCTGGTACTGGTGTTGGTCCTGCTGGCCAGCTGTATTCAGATTGTTCAGCAGTCCCGGGCATATGTGGTGGAGTTTCTGGGGACGTTCCACGCGGTGTGGAACGTGGGCTTCCACTTTAAGGTCCCCGTGGTGATGCGGATCGCCAAGAAGGTTTCCCTGAAGGAGCAGGTGGCGGATTTTGCGCCCCAGCCCGTCATCACCAAGGATAATGTTACCATGCAGATCGATACCGTGATCTATTTCCAGATTACCGACCCCAAGCTGTATACTTACGGGGTGGAGCACCCCATGAACGCCATTGAGAACCTGACGGCTACGACCCTGCGCAATATCATCGGCGATATGGAGCTGGACCAGTCCCTGACCAGCCGGGATACCATCAACACCCGGATGCGGGCCATTCTGGACGAGGCCACCGATCCCTGGGGCATCAAGGTCAACCGGGTGGAGCTGAAGAACATCATCCCGCCCAAGGAAATCCAGAACGCCATGGAAAAGCAGATGAAGGCCGAGCGGGAACGCCGCGAGTCCATCCTCCAGGCCGAGGGCACCAAGCAGTCTCAGATTCTGGTGGCAGAAGGCGAGAAGCAGTCTGCTATTTTGAAGGCAGACGCTGCCAAGCAGGCTGCCATTTTGAAGGCGGAAGGCGAGAAGGAGGCCCGGATCATGGCCGCCGAGGCGGAGGCTCAGGCCATTATGAAGGTTCAGCAGGCTCTGGCGGACTCCCTGAAGCTGCTCAACGAGGCGGCGCCCAATGACCAGGTGGTGAAGCTCAAGGCCCTGGAGACCATGGAAAAGGTGGCGGACGGCAAGGCCACCAAGATCATCATTCCCTCCGAGCTGCAGGGGCTGGCCGGATTGGCCGCCAGCGCCAAGGCGGTTTTTGAGACGGAGGAGCCCAAGGCCCAGTAAGAAGCCGACAGAAAAGGGAAACGCGTCCGGTCCCTATTGGACCGGACGCGTTTTTTTAATCGGGGGAAGAGTTTGACTTACAGCCGGGTCACAACGGGAATGACCATGGGGCTGCGCTTGGTGGTTTTGAAGAGGTAGCTGCTGACAGCGGATTTCACGGTGCCGCGGAGCTCGCCGTCGTCCCGGCCTCCGCGCTTGCGGGAGACGGAGTCGGCGGCTTCCATAGCCACGTTTTGCAGCTCCTTCATCAAATCGCCGGACTCCTTGACGTAGATGAAGCCGCGGGTGATGATCTCCGGCTCACACAGCAGCGCGCCGTCCCGGGAAGAGATGGGCATGACCACCACGACCATGCCGTCCTCGGCCAGGCGTTTGCGGTCCCGCATGACCACAGCGCCCACATCGCCCACGCCGGAGCCGTCCACATACACCTCTCCGGCGGGCACAGTGCCGCCGATCTTCATGCTCTTGCCGGTGATCTCAATGACGGAGCCGTTGTCGGCAATGGCGATGTGATTGCGGTCCATGCCCATCTGCTGTGCCACCTGGGAGTGGATTTGCAGCATCCGCTGCTCACCATGCAGGGGAACGAAGAAGCGAGGCTTGGTCAGAGCGTGAATGATCTTGAGCTCCTCCTGGCAGGCGTGGCCGGAGACATGCAGCATGTCGGCCCGGTCGTAAATGACCTTGACGCCCTTGCGGAACAGCTCGTTGATGACCCGGCCCACGGTGACCTCGTTGCCGGGAACGGCGGAGGCGGAAATGATCACCTTGTCGCCTGCGCCGATCTCCACCTGCTTGTGGGTGGAAAACGCCATGCGGTACAGAGCGCTCATCTCCTCGCCCTGAGAGCCGGTGGTGACGATGACCTGCTTGTTTTTGGGCAGGTTCTTGAGCTTATTGATGTCCACCAGAGTGTTTTTGGGGACCTTCATGTAGCCCAGCTCCGTGGAGACTTTCATCATGTTCTCCATGGAGCGGCCGGTGACGGCCACCTTGCGGCCAAAGGCGGCCGCAGCGTCCAGCACCTGCTGGACCCGGTGGACGTTGGAGGCGAAGGTGGTGACGATGATCCGCTCCTCGCAGTTTTGGAACTGGCGCATGAACGTGGCGCCCACCGTCTTTTCCGAGGGCGTGAAGCCGGGACGCTCCACGTTGGTGGAGTCGGCGCACAGCGCCAGCACGCCCTCCTTGCCCAGCTCGCCCAGCCGGGCCAGATCGATGACCTCCCCATCGATGGGGGTGGAGTCGATCTTGAAGTCGCCGGTGTGGACCACCGTACCCATGTGGGTGTGAATGGCAAAGGCCACGGAGTCGGCGATGGAATGGTTGACGTGGATGAATTCCACGGTGAACTTGCCCGCCCGCACGGATTTGCCCGGCTCCACGGTGAAGAGCTTGGTGCTCTTGGCCAGACCGTGCTCCTCCAGCTTGAGCCGGATCAGGCCGGCGGTAAAGCGGGTGCAGTAGATGGGCATGTTGACCTGCTTGAGCACGTACGGGATGGCGCCCACATGGTCCTCGTGGCCGTGGGTGATGAACAGTCCCCGGATCCGGGCGCGGTTCTTGATGAGGTAGCTCACATCGGGGATGATGCAGTCAATGCCGTACATATCGTCCCCGGGGAAGGCCATGCCGCAGTCCACTACGATGATCTCGCCGCCGTACTCATAGGCGGTCATGTTCTTTCCGATCTCGTTGAGGCCGCCCAGAGGGATAATTTTCAGTTTTTCTGCCATAAAATGCGTTACTCCTTTTCCATTGAACAGTATGTAATGTTGCAGTACGACTCTCGGCGGAAGGAATGACGCGGACTTTCTGCGCGCAAAAAAGCGCATGGCAAGAAAAGACGCCCGTTGCCTGCGCGGCCCCGTTTCGCCGGCAGGGGTTCGGCTGCGTCATGTCAGTTCCGAAATATGAGAGTTGTCTTTATTATTTAACCGGGAGCGCGCGTCGCCTCACCGGTAAAATACGAAAAAACAGCGCGGAAGCCAAGCTTCCGGGCGCTAGACTGTTCCTAGTATAGCACAGAGAAACCGGTTTGTATACAGTTTTTTTGCCGGCCGGGGCGGCGGGGCTGCTTTCAGGGGAAAAACTCCCGGTATATGGAGGCTTTGGTTGTTGATAATCCATCGGAGAACTGCTATACTAATAGAATCTATTCGTATGCATACCGGTGAAAGGGGCCTCCTTCCATGAATAATAAAAAACTCTCCCGGCTGCTGGAACCGAATTTGAAGCTCTACTTCTTCTGCCTGGCGGTCTTTGCGCTGGCGGCAGTACCGGCTAGTCCCGTGCTGGCGCTGGTGGAAGGCGTGGCCACGGTGGGACTGTACGTGTATTTTACACAGGGCAACAAAAAGCGGCGCCAGGGCATTTTGCAGTACATCGATACCGTGACCGGCAGTGTGGACACGGCCAGCAAGTCCACCCTGATTAACTCGCCTCTGCCGATCATGGTGTTCCGTCCGGATACCGGCGAGGTGATCTGGAGCAATGAAAATTTCCAGCAGCTGGCCGGGGTGCGGGAGCACCTGTTTGAGATGAAGGTCGAGGACGCAGTGCCGGTGTTTCCGGTGCAGTGGCTGCTGGAGGGCAAGCAGGAGTGCCCGGACCGGGTGTTTATGAACAACCGCCGCTTCCGGGTATACGGCAGTTTGGTCCGGGCCAAGGGCCGGGGCGGCGAGCAGAACCTGGTAGCCACCACCTACTGGGTGGACACCACCGAGGCCGATGCCCTGCGGGAAACGTACACGGCCACCCGCCCGGTGCTGGCGATTTTGATGGTGGACAACTATGAGGATCTGATGAAGGCCTGTGCGGATACCCAGCGCAGTGCCGTGCTGGCCCAAGTGGATGAAAAGCTCAGCCAGTGGGCCGCGGGCCGGGGGCTGCTGCTCAAGATTGAGCGGGACCGGTATCTCTTTATTTTTGAAGAGCAGTATTATCACCACTTTGTGGAGGAAAAATTCTCCGTACTGGATGCAATCCGGGATATCAAGGTGGGAGAAGGCAGCCATCCCACGCTGTCCATCGGCATCGGCAAGGATGCCGACAGCATGGTGGATCTCTATAAAAATGCCCGGCTTTCGGTGGAGATGGCGCTCAGCCGGGGCGGCGATCAGGCGGTGGTACGCAACCGGGTGGACTTCGAGTTCTACGGCGGCCGGGCCAAGACCACGGAGAAGCGCACCAAGGTCAAGTCCCGGGTTATGGCCAATGCCCTCAGCGAGCTGATGGACGATGCCGCGGAAATTTACATCATGGGGCACAGCTTTGCAGATATGGACGCGGTGGGCGCGGCCATCGGCGTGTGCTGTGCCGCCCGGAAAAAGGGCAAGCGGGTCCACATTGTCATGGACCTGGAACATAACGCGGCACAAGCCGTGCTCCAGAAGATCCGGGCCCTGCCGGAGTATAACGGCGTGTTCCTGGATGCAGGGGATGCGTTTTTGATGATGCAGCCCGGAGCACTTCTGGTGGTGGTGGATACCAACCGGCCGGATATGGTGGAGAGTCCGCAGCTGCTGGAGTCCTGCAACCGGGTGGCGGTGATTGACCACCACCGCCGGGCGGCCACGTACATCGAAAATGCGGCGTTCAGCTTCCATGAGCCCTATGCCTCTTCGGCTTCGGAGCTGGTGACCGAGCTGCTGCAATATCTGGTGGAGACGTCGGATCTTCTGCGGGAAGAGGCGGAAGCCCTGTTGGCGGGCATCGTGCTGGATACCAAGCACTTCACTCTGCGTACCGGCGGGCGCACCTTTGAAGCGGCGGCATTTTTGCGCCGGGCGGGCGCCGACACCGCGGACGTACAGCGGCTGTTCCAAAATGACCTGCAGGACATGGTTTCCCGGTATGATATCATCCGCCGGGCGGAGCTTTACCGGGAGGACATTGCTCTGGCCATTGTGCCGGAAGAGGGCGTGGACCGGGTGACCGCCGCCCAGGCGGCGGACGAGCTGCTGACGCTCAAGGGCGTCAAGGCCTCCTTTGTGGTGTACCGCCATGGCACGGATGTGCTGATGTCCGCCCGCTCCCTGGGTGAGATCAATGTCCAGGTGGTACTGGAGGCGCTGGGCGGCGGCGGCAACTCCACCACCGCCGGCGGCCGGGTGGAAAACGGCGATATCGACGATGTGGAAACCCGTCTGAAAGAGACCATTGATGCATATTTTGAAAAATAACGCAAGGAAATAAGGAGAAAAAACCATGAAAGTCATTTTACAGCAGGATGTCAAAGGCCAGGGCAAGAAGGGACAGATGGTGGAAGTGTCTGAGGGATATGCCCGCAACTTCCTCCTGCCCCGCAAGCTGGCGGTGGCCGCTACGGCGGACGCCATCAACACCATGAACCTCAAGGAAAAGGCCCGCCGGGCCGAAGAGGCCCGTCAGAAGGCCGCGGCGGAGGCTACGGCCGAGCAGCTGAAAAACTGCATGGTCAAGCTGACGGCCAAGGCCGGCAACGGCGGCCGCCTGTTCGGCGCCGTCACCACCAAGGAAATTTCCGAGGGCCTCAAGGCGCAGTTTGATATCGACATTCCCAAGCAGAAGCTGGTGCTGGACGAACCCATCAAGGCTTTCGGCAGCTATCAGGTTAAGGCCAAGCTGGGCTTTGAGGTCAACGGCACGGTGTATGTCTCCGTGTACGAGGAGAAATAAGGCGTTCGGCCGGATCCGCGGCTCCCGTCTCCGGGGGGAGGCGGTCCGGCCGTCATCTTTTGCGCAGAGGTGAATTTCATGGCAAACGAGGACCTGCTGCTGGCCCGGCAGATGCCCCATTCCCTGGAGGGAGAGCAGGCGGTTTTGGGCTCCATGCTCATTGACGAGGGCTGCATCAAGGATGTGATGGACAAGCTCCGGCCGTCCGATTTCTACCTGCGGCAAAACCGGGAGATTTTTGAGACGATCTATACCATGTTCTCCTATGCCCAGCCCATCGACGGCATCACGGTCTGTGAGGAGATGCGCAAGGCGGGGACCTATGACGAGGCCACCACCCGCTCCTATCTTGCCCAGCTGATGGAGATCACGCCTACCAGCGCCAACGTGATGGAGTATGTGGAGATCGTCCGGGAAAAGGCCCTGCTGCGGAGCGTGGCCCAGGCGGCAGCGGAAATCACGGCCCTGGTCCAGGCTGGAGTCGGTGATGCCACCCGGATCCTCATGGAGGCAGAGCAGAAGGTATACGCCATCCGGCGGGGCCAGAGCGCCCAGGAAATGGTGCCCCTGCGGCAGGTGCTGCCGGAGGTGCTGGACCGGCTGAGCGAGATGAGCGAGAGCGAAAACCATCTGCCGGGCCTTTCCACCGGCCTTTCCGCGGTGGACCAGAAGATCACGGGCCTCAACAAGTCGGACCTGATTTTGCTGGCTGCCCGTCCCGGTATGGGCAAGACGTCTTTCGCCCTGAATATTGCATTAAACGTGGCAAAAAGCACGAATATGACCGTGGCGGTGTTCTCCCTGGAAATGTCCCGGGAGCAGCTGGCCACCCGGCTTTTGAGCGCGGAGGCCCTGGTGGAGAACAGCCGCCTGAAAACCGGCATGCTCCGGGAGACGGACTGGGAGAAGATCGCCGGAGCGGCGTCGGTGCTCAACCGGGTCAATATCCGCATCGACGACAACCCCATGCTTTCCGTGGCAGATATGAACGCCAAGTGCCGCCGGTTGGAGAATCTGGGCCTGGTGGTCATCGACTATCTGCAATTGATGACATCCGCCGGCAAGGGCGGCGGTGGAGAGAGCCGCCAGCAGGTGGTTTCCGATATGTCCCGTATGCTGAAGATCATGGCCAAGGAGCTCAACGTGCCGGTCATCTGCCTGAGCCAGCTCTCCCGTGCCAACGAAAAGCGGGATGACAAGCGTCCCATGCTATCGGACCTGCGTGAATCCGGCGCCATCGAACAGGATGCGGATATTGTTCTGTTTTTGTACCGGGACGACTATTATCATGAGGACACTGAAAAGCACAATATCGCCGAGTGCATCGTAGCCAAAAACCGTCACGGCGAGACGGGCAAGGTGGAACTGCGGTGGATGCCCGAATACACGCAGTTCTCGACACTGGATAACCGCTATGGCGACGACGAATGAGCTGCTGGCGGCCCGGACCTTCCTGCGGCGCTGTTTTCCCCGGGGCGGACGGGTGCTGTGCGCGGTTTCCGGCGGGATGGACTCCATGTGCCTGCTGTATTTTCTGGATACCTGGGGACAGAAGAACGGCTTTGACATTGCGGCCGCCCATTTCAATCACCAGCTCCGGGGCACGGCGGCAGACCGGGACCAGGCCTTTGTGGAAACGTGGTGCCAAGAGCGGAAGATCCCCTGCTTTACCGGCAGCGGCGATACCCGGGCCCTGATGCGGGAGAACGGCCTCTCCATGGAAGAGGCCGCCCGGACCCTGCGGTATGCGTTTTTGCAGGAGACTGCCGGGCGGGAGGGCTATGAGGCCATCATGACGGCCCATCATGCCGACGACAACGCCGAAACCATGCTGCTGAACCTGATCCGGGGGACCGGCACGGCGGGGCTTACGGGGATTCCCAGGATTCGGGGGAACCTGTACCGGCCCTTTCTGCGCATTTCCCGGTCCGCGTTGGCGGAGTATGCCCGCTGCCACGCCATCCCCCATGTGGAGGATGAGACCAATGGGGAGGATTTGGCGGCCCGGAACGTGCTGCGCCATCAGGTATTTCCCGTGCTGCGGCAGCTCAATGCCCGGGCGTTGGAAAATATGAGCTTTACTGCCGGTGTGCTGGAGCGGGAAAATGCCGCGCTGGAGGAGCTGGCAGAGGATCTTATGGACCGGGCGGTCAACGTGGGGCAGCGGGTGTCGGTTTCCTGCACGGTGCTGATGGAGGCGCCCCTGGCAGTGGCGGAACGGATGGTGCTGCAGCTGCTGTGCGCGGCAGCGGGAGCGCGGAAGGATTGGACTTCCGCCCATGTGGAGGCGGTGTTGGATCTGGCGGAACCGGAGCGGCGGGATGGAGAGATTTCCCTGCCCTACGGCTTGACGGCCCGGCGGGAGGGGTATACATTGTATGTAGAGCGCAGCTGTGCGCCTCCGGCTCCCGTTTCCATTGCTCTGGGAGAATCGGTGCCTTTTGGCGCATGGCGGGTGTCGCTGACCCGGCAGCGTGCGGGAAACGGCTGTATCGGGCTGCGCCTGCCTGCCGGAGCGTCCCTGCAGGTGACCACCTGGCTGCCGTCGGACCGGCTGAACCTGCCCGGCAGCCGGGGCAGCCGCTCTGTCAAGCGGCTGTGCGCGGAGCGGGGAATCCCGCCGGGAAAGCGGGATGTCCTGCCGGTGCTGCGGGTGGACGGGGTGCCGGCCGCCATAGCGCAGCTGGGGGCCGATACTGCTTTTGCGGCATCGGATCATGAAGCAGATGGATTTGTCGCATTTGATCAAACAGAGACAAAAAAGATAGAGGAGAACGAGTATGAAAAGTGAGATGGAACAGGATATCCTGAAGGTCCTGGTAACCGAGGAGGAGCTCCAGCGCCGGGTGGCGGAAATGGGCCAGACCCTCTATGAGCGGTTTGCGGGGAAAAATCCCCTGTTTCTGGGCGTGCTGAAGGGATCCTTCGTGTTCATGGCGGATCTGGTGCGGGCCTGCCAGGTGAAGAGCGACGTGGAATTCATTGCGGTCAGCTCCTATCAGAACGCCACGGTATCCTCCGGCCGGGTGCAGATTACCCACGATCTCCAGCAGGACATTACCGGCCGCCACCTCATCATTGTGGAGGATATTCTGGACTCCGGCAACACCCTGGCATTTTTGAAGGATTATTTCCTGACCAAGGGCGCCGCCTCCATTACCATTGTCACCCTGTTGGATAAACCCTCCCGGCGGACCAAGGCCATCCGGGCGGATCTGGCGGGCTTTACCGTGCCGGATGAGTTTGTGGTGGGATACGGCCTGGACTATGCCCAGCAATACCGCAATGTGCCGTATATCGGCGTGCTCAAGCCGGAGGTCTATACCCAGGCGTAAGGCCCAAGTGCAAGCGAAGGAGGGACGTCCCCAGTGGCAATGACAAAGCAGCGGCGCACGCCGAATGTCAGCATTTTCTTTTTGATTGTGGTGCTGATGATGTGCGTGAGCCTTCTCTGGCAGATGGACAATCAAAGTACTGCGCTCCAATATTCCCAGGTCCGCCAGCTCTTCTTGCAGGAGAAAGTGGAAACGGTGGATATTGACACAGACCTGACCATGACGCTGACCTTGCGGGAGGCGGTCAACGGCAGCAAGACCGTGCAGTATAAACTGTACAGCTTCCAGCTGTTCTACGACGATCTCAATGATTTGGTGCAGCAGCAGTATGCCGACGGAATCATTAAGGACTACGACTATCCTGAGCCCCAAACCACCAACTGGCTGGAGGTTTTGCTTCCCTGGGTGCTGACGGCTGTCGTTCTGGGCCTCATGTGGTATTTCATGTTTGCCCGGGCACAGGGCGGCATGGGAGCGGACCGCATGGCCAAGTTTGGCTCCGCCCGGACCCGCACCCTGACCGACCGGGATCAAAAGGTGACCTTTGACGATGTGGCCGGTGTGGATGAGGAAAAGGAGGAGCTCCAGGAGATTGTGGAGTTTCTCCGCACGCCTCAAAAGTACATTGCCCTGGGCGCCCGGGTACCCAAGGGCGTGCTGCTGATGGGTCCTCCGGGTACGGGTAAGACGCTGCTGGCCAAGGCAGTGGCCGGTGAGGCCGGTGTAGGATTTTTGTCCATTTCCGGCTCTGACTTTGTGGAGCTGTACGTGGGCGTTGGCGCCAGCCGCGTGCGGGACCTGTTTGATCAGGCGAAAAAAGCGGCCCCTGCCATTATCTTCATCGATGAGATTGACGCAGTGGGACGGCAGAGAGGCACCGGCCTGGGCGGCGGACACGACGAACGGGAGCAGACCCTCAACCAGCTGCTGGTGGAGATGGACGGCTTTGCCGCCAATGAGGGCCTGGTGGTCATGGCGGCCACCAACCGTGCCGATGTGCTGGACCCGGCGCTGCTGCGGCCGGGCCGGTTTGACCGGCAGATCTATGTGGGACTGCCCGATATCCGGGGCCGGGAACAGATTCTGCAGGTCCATGCCAAGGGACGTCCCCTGGCGGAAGACGTGGATCTGCGGATGATCGCCCGGGGAACCCCGGGATTCACCGGCGCGGATCTGGAGAACCTGCTCAACGAGGCGGCACTGCTGGCTGCCCGGAAGAATCGGAAACTCATCACCATGGCGGATTTGAAGGAAGCCGAGATCAAGGTGGTGGCCGGGCCGGAGAAGAAGAGCCGCGTGATCTCCCAGCATGAGCGGGAACTGACGGCCTGGCATGAAGCAGGCCACGCTGTGGTGATGCACCTGCTGCCGGACCATGATCCGGTGACGCGGATTACCATTATTCCCCGGGGCCAGGCCGGCGGCATGACCATTGCCCTGCCCGAGGAGGACCGCTCGTATTTGTCCAAGGGATATATGGAAGACCAGATCGTGGCCCTGCTGGGCGGGCGGACAGCCGAAGAGCTCTGCCTGGGTGATATTTCCACAGGAGCCAGCAATGATATTCAGCGGGCCACCCAGATCGCCCGCAAGATGGTGGCCTCCTATGGTATGAGTGAGCGGATCGGCACGGTGTGCTTTGATTCCGGCCACGAAGAGGTGTTCATTGGACGGACCATGGCCCAGGGCCGCAGCTATTCGGAGACGGTAGCCGCGGAGATCGACGAGGAGATCAAGCGGGTCGTGGGAGAGGCCGGTGCGCGCTGCCGTCACCTGCTGGAGACCCACCGGGCCCAGTTGGATGCCGTAGCCAACTACCTGCTGCAGCATGAGACCATGGAGCGGGAGGAGTTTGTGGCGGTGTTTGACCAGCCGGATGCCCAGAAGGCCGAACAGCCCACAGATCTGCCTGCTGAAAAGCAGGAACCTTCACTGTGAATTATGAATAGGGAACACGCCGTCTGTGCAGGATACACAGGCGGCGTGTTTTTTGCACAAACCAGCGGAGCGGGATGGATTTTCAGGGTCCGGTTCGGCAAATTACACAAAAACATCTGTCCTTCACTGGAAAACGTATATTCATTAAAATATGCAAAAAAACCGCAGGTTGTCTTTGCGTGAGAAACAATATGCTTGTCACGTAAAAACAAAAGAGAAGGGAATCGTTTTACTGCAGCGGATTTTTCTGTGAAGGTTTTACCTTGCAAAGCAGGGGAAAAGCACGTAAAATGCTTCACATGCAGAGGGCGGCCTGGCCGCCCGGTGAATGATAGGAGGATGGAACTATGAAAAAGCTGACTGCTTTTGCACTGTGTCTGGTGATGACGGCGTCCCTGCTTGCCGGCTGCGGCGGACAGAGCGGCGGGACCACGGATGAGACCAGTGAGTCCGGCAACAAGGTGGTTCGCATTGGCGTTTACGAGCCCCAGACCGGTGATAACGGCCCCGGCGGTAAGCAGGAGATCCTGGGTATGCAGTATGCCAACTATGTGCAGCCCACAGTGGAAATCGGCGGCGAGACTTACGATGTTAAGCTGGAGATTGTGGATAACCGCACCACGCCCGAGAACGGCCCCACCGCGGCGGCCGAACTGGTGAACCGGGACGTGTCCATTGTGCTGGGCTCCTATGGTTCCGGCGTGTCCATGGCCGGCGGCAAGGTCTTTGAGGAGGCCGGCGTGCCCGCCATCGGTGTGACCTGCACCAACCCCCAGGTGACGTCTGATTATGACTGCTATTTCCGGATCTGCTTTACCGATCCGTTCCAGGGTCCCGCCCTGGCCAGCTATGCCTATGAGGGCTTGGGTGTTACCACGGCTTACACTCTGGCCATGCTGGGCAGTGACTATGACCAGGGCCTGGTCCACTACTTCACCGAGGCCTTTGAGGCTCTGGGCGGCACCGTGATCTCCGAGGATTTCCCGGAGGGCAATGCCAACTTCGTCTCCTATATCAACAATGCCAAGAGCGCCGGTGCAGGCGTCATCTTTGCCCCCGTTTCCACCAACTATGCCCAGCTCATCATTGAGGCCGCATCTGCCCAGGGCTATGAGGGCTCCCTGCTGGGCTCCGACACCTGGGACAACAACAAGGTGGCCGAGAGCACTGTGGGCAAGAATGTCAGCGTGGAAGTGACCACCTTCTATCAGGAGGGCGGCGATCCGGACTTCGACGCGGGCATCAAGGAGTGGATCAATGCCAACGATGATGCCAAGACCAACAACGGCGGCAACGACATGGTGGCAGCTGTGACGGTTATGGGCTATGACGCTTATTTCACGGCTCTGGAAGCCCTGAAGGCTGCGGGCAGCACGGATCCCCAGGCGGTTCTGGAGGCACTGCCCTCCGTCACCTATGATGGCGTGTGCGGCCACATTGAGTTTGACGACATCGGCGACGCCAAGCGGGATCAGGCGTATATCAAGACCGCCAATACGGAAACCGGTGCCTGGGACTTCGTGAAGGTCCAGGGAGTGGCGTAACGCTGCAGATGGAATACAGGGGGATGGCGGGGCGTCACGGCGCGCCATCCCCCGTTCCTCTTATTACGGGGCGCCCTGAAAGGGCGGGGCACCTGGCCTTTCAGGACGGCCCGTTTTGGAAATTTTATCTATCATAGGAGGTTTTCTCATGCAGGAGATCCTACCTTATCTGATCAACGGTATCTCCGTAGGCGGTCAGTATGCCCTGATCGCCATTGGATACACGCTGGTTTACGGCATCTTGCGCCTGATCAACTTCGCCCACGGCGATGTGTTCATGGTGGCCGGTTTGATCATGGTCTACGCCACCACTGCCATGCCGATGTATCTGGCGCTGCCGCTGGTGCTGGTCGTCACGGTACTGCTGGGCTTTCTCATCGAGCGGGTGGCGTATAAGCCCCTGCGCTCCGCGCCCCGCATGTCGTTGATGATTTCCGCCATCGGTGTGAGCTATCTCATTCAGAATCTGGCGTTTTATATTACCGGCGGCGTGCCCCAGCCTGTGACCAATCCCATTCCCTGGATTTCGGAGAATGTGGAGCTGTTCGGCCAGTCCACCAAGCGGGTAACTCTGGTGACCCCGGTGCTGACCATTTTGCTGGTGGTGGCTCTGGTGTATCTCATCAACCACACGAAGATCGGCATGGCCATGCGGGCCGCGGCCAAGGATTTTGAGACGGCTCAGCTCATGGGCATCAAGATCAACGCGGTGATCTCCATGACCTTTGTGATCGGCTCCTTCCTGGCGGCGGTGGGTGCCATGCTCTACTTTACCAATTACCCCTCCGTGAGCATCACCTCCGGCGGCATGCCGGGCCTCAAGGCCTTTGTGGCGGCGGTATTCGGCGGGATCGGCTCCATACCGGGCGCCGTGGTGGGCGCGTTTGTCATCGGCCTTTGCGAGGAAATTATCAAGGGCCTGGGCTACACCACCTTCTCCGACGCGT
This sequence comes from uncultured Oscillospiraceae bacterium, assembly GCA_944387035.1. GTDB lineage: Bacteria > Bacillota > Clostridia > Oscillospirales > Oscillospiraceae > Oscillibacter. Next base: position 24,276 of record CALXDJ010000012.1, read on the forward strand.
TCACCTTTGCCCTGCTGATCGTGGTGCTGTGCGTCCGGCCCACCGGCCTGTTCGGGGAAAAGGTCACCGACAAGGTGTGAGGAGGGAAGCATATGAGTAAGAAACAAACATGGTTTGTCATGATTGTGCTGGCTGTGGCGCTGGTGGCGTGCCTGGCGGTGGATCTGATGCTGCCCAGCTATCACATTGCGGTCACGGTCATCAAAAAGGCGGCGGTCTATGCCCTGGTGGCTGTCTCCATGAACCTGCTCAACGGATTTACAGGTCTGTTCTCCCTGGGCCAGGCGGGCTTCATGCTGCTGGGCGCCTACGCCTACGGCGTGCTGACCATTCCCGTGGATAAGCGGGCCGGTGTGTACCAGTATTTTGACGGCGGCGCCATTCACTTCTCCATTCCGGAGATCTTTTCCAATGTGCTGGGCGACACCGTAGGCACCACGGTAGGCATGCTGGCGGCACTGCTGGTGGGCGGTATTCTGGCGGCCCTGGTTGCGTATCTCATTGGATTGCCGGTGCTGCGGCTCAAGTCCGACTATCTGGCCATTGCCACCCTGGGCTTTGCGGAGATCCTCCGGGCATTCTTCCAGTGGAACGCCCTGGGCCCCATCACCAACGGCTCCAACCTGCTCAAAAGCTATCCGACCTTTTCCCACGCCACGCCCTATGTGGTTCTGGCGGGTGTGATGATCGCCTTTATTGTGCTGCTGATCCGCTCCACTTACGGGCGGGCATTCAAAGCCATCCGGGATGACGAGGTAGCGGCCGAGGCTATGGGCATCAACCTCTCCCGACACAAGCGGCTGGCCTTTGTCATCAGCTCCTTCTTTGCCGGTATCGGCGGCGGCATGATGGCCATGTATATGGGCACCATTGCGGCGGCACCGTTCAAAAGTACGCTCACCTATGAGATTTTGCTGATCGTGGTCATCGGCGGCATTGGCTCCATCACCGGTTCGGTGCTGGCCAGCTTCCTGTATATCTTCAGCTCCGAGTGGCTGCTGCGGGGACTGGACTCCGGTACCTTCCTGGGCATCAACGCGCCGGACCTGTTCAAAAACGGCTTCCGTATGGCGGTGTTCTCCATCATCATTATGGTGATTGTGCTGTTCTTCCGCCGTGGTCTGATGGGCGACAAGGAACTTCCTGATATCCCCAATATGATTCGGGGCGTTGGCCGCAGGAAAAAGGAGGCCCGGAAATGAGCGAGAACATTTTGAAAGTCGAAAACGCCACCATGCAGTTTGGCGGCGTGGTGGCGGTGGACAATCTGAACCTGGAGATCAACCAGGGGGAGATTGTGGCACTTATCGGCCCCAACGGCGCGGGCAAGACCACGGCGTTCAATGTGGTCACCGGCGTCTATCAGCCCACCAACGGCGCGGTGTGGTTCCGCGGGGAGAAGATCATTGAAAATCACCCCCAGGGGAAGATGAAAATGCTCTATAAGGGCGAACATGCCGGGGAATACAGCCAGGTGCTGGCCCCCACACCGGACAAAATTACAAAGCTGGGCATGGCCCGGACCTTCCAGAATATCCGGCTGTGGAAATCCCAGACGGTGTTTGACAATGTGCTCATCGCCAAGCATTGCAGATCTTCCAGCAATTTTCTCTCGGCAGCCTTCCGCCTCAACCGGGCGGAAGAAGCCCGGCAGCGCGAGGAGGTCGAGCAGCTGCTGAAGACCGTGGGATTGATGGAGGTCAAGGATGAGCTGGCGACCTCTCTGCCCTACGGCAAGCAGCGCCGCCTGGAGATTGCCCGGGCCCTGGCTACGGAGCCGCAGCTGCTGCTGCTGGACGAACCCGCGGCGGGCATGAACCCCCAGGAGACGGATGAGCTGACGGCGTTTATCGGCCAGATCCGGGATCAGTTCCACCTCACGGTGTTTCTGATTGAGCACCATATGAATCTGGTCATGGGCATTTCCGACCGGATCTACGTGCTGGATTTCGGCAAGCTCATCGCCGAGGGAACACCGGCGCAGATTCAAAACAACAAGCGAGTCATTGACGCGTACCTGGGGGTGGCGGAAGATGCTTAAGATTGAAAATCTCCATGTCAGCTACGGCGGCATTCAGGCCCTGCGGGGCATTTCCCTGGAGGTGCCCGATGGCAAGATCGTGACCCTCATCGGCGCCAACGGTGCCGGAAAATCCACCACTCTGCGTACCATCAGCGGTCTGGTCAAGGCCTCCTCCGGTTCCATCCAGTGGAACGGGGAGGAATTGCTGGGCAAGCCCATCGACCAGATCATCAGCGCAGGCATTGCCATGAGTCCGGAGGGGCGGCGGGTGTTTGCGGATATGACGGTGCTGGAGAATCTGCGCATCGGCGCCTATCTGCGCAAGGATAAGGCGGAGATCCAGAAGGATCTGGAGTGGGTCTATCAGCTCTTCCCCCGGCTGCAGGAGCGCAGCTGGCAGCTGGCAGGCACGCTTTCCGGCGGCGAACAGCAGATGCTGGCGGTAGGCCGGGCCCTGATGTCCCGCCCCCGGCTGATGATGCTGGATGAGCCCTCTTTGGGCCTGGCGCCCCTGGTGGTGCAGGATATCTTCTCCATCATCCGGGAGATCAACCGCCAGGGCGTGACGGTGCTGCTGGTGGAGCAGAACGCCAATATGGCTCTGCGCTGTGCGGACCTCGCCTATGTCCTGGAAACCGGCAATATTACCATGTCCGGCTCCGGCCAGGAGCTGCTGGCGGATGAACGGGTCAAGGAGGCCTATCTGGGCAAAAACAGCTGAGCCCGGCAAGCAAAATACGTTCCAAACGAGAGAGGCCTTGGCCTCTCTCGTTTTTTCGCGGCGGAGAAATCCGCCGCTTTTTTTGCGCGAAGCGTACGGAAATTTTGTACTTCGTGCATGAAACGAAAACTTCCAGAAACACTAGTCCAAGGACGCAAACCCACAGTTTCACCGGAAAAGGAGTGAGCTTATCTTGGAGACGGGAATCCATAATACGTCTGAAATTGGCCGGCTCAAGCGCGTCATGCTCCACCGCCCTGGCGGGGAGCTGGAAAATCTGATGCCGGAATATCTGGAGCGACTGCTCTTTGACGACATCCCCTATCTGCGGGAGGCCCAGCGGGAGCATGATGCCTTTGCGGATTGCCTCCGGGGCCAGGGCGTGGAGGTGGTGTATCTGACGGATCTGGTGGTGGAATCCATTACCGACGACACGGTGCGCCAGGACCTGCTGCGCCAGTTTCTGGCCGAGTCCGGCGTGGAGGACCAGAGAACCCGGGACCGGCTGGAGGAGTACCTGGGAGAGATGCCGGACCGGGAGATGGTGGCGGCCATGATGGCTGGCGTACGCAAGTCCCAGCTGCGGGACCGGGGCGGCAGCCTGGGCGATTATCTCTCCGCCGCGGAGGACGAATATCCCTTCGCAGTGGATCCGCTGCCCAACCTTTACTTTACCCGGGATCCCTTCGCGACCATCGGAACGGGCGTGTCCATCCACAAAATGCACACCGCCACCCGGAACCGGGAGACTTTGTTCGGCAAGTTCATCTTTGCCCATCATCCGGTTTACCGCAACGCGCCCCAGTGGTATGACCGGGGCGAGACCACGTCCCTGGAGGGCGGCGATATCCTGGTGCTCTCTCCCAAGGTGCTGGCGGTGGGCATCTCCCAGAGAACCCGGGAGGACTCCATCGACACCCTGGCCCAGACGGTCCTCTCCCAGAGCAAGACCTTCCGCAAGGTACTGGCCTTCAACATCCCCAAGACCCGGTCCTTCATGCACCTGGACACGGTGTTCACCATGGTGGACTACGACAAGTTCACCGTCCATCCCAATATTCTCTCGTCCATCACGGTCTTTGTCATGGAGCTGGATGAGAATGGGAAGATGCAGATCCGCCAGGAGGACGGCCGGCTGGAGGACATCCTGAAAGAACATCTGGAGCTGGACTCCGTGACGCTGATTCCCTGCGGGCGGGGCAGTGAGATTGATGCCGCCCGGGAACAGTGGAGTGACGGTTCCAATACCCTGGCAATTGCGCCGGGAGAAGTGGTGGTTTACTCCCGCAACTATGTCACCAACCGCTCGCTGGAAGAGGCAGGGGTGCGGATCCATGTCATTCCCAGCGCGGAACTGAGCCGGGGCCGCGGCGGCCCGCGGTGCATGTCCATGCCGCTGTGGCGGGACGACCCCTGATTGCTGAAATCTTGACGCAGTCACAGCGCATCTCACACAGCCCGCCGCGCAGCGGCGGGACGGTGAGCGGTTCTGAAATCAATTGTTGAAAAGGAGAATTTACGTTATGGCAGTGAATCTGAAAGGCCGCAGCTTTCTGACGCTTCAGGACTTTACCCCCCAGGAGATCCGCTATTTGCTGGATCTGGGTCATGACCTCAAGGCCAAACGCCGGGCGGGTGTGACGGAACCGGCCCTGGCAGGCAAGCACATTGTCCTGCTCTTTGAAAAGACCTCTACCCGGACCCGGTGCTCCTTTGAGGTGGCAGCCACCCAGGAGGGGGCCCATGTGACGTATCTGGATGCCGGCAGCTCCCAGATGGGCAAGAAGGAATCCCTGGAGGATTCTGCCAAGGTGCTGGGCCGCTTCTTTGACGGCATCGAGTACCGGGGCTATGAGCAAAAGGCCGTGGAGGATCTGGCCAAGTATTCCGGCGTGCCGGTGTGGAACGGACTGACGGACGCAGACCATCCCACCCAGATCCTGGCGGATATGATGACCATTGAAGAGCACTGCGCCAAGCCCCTGCGCCAGGTGAAGGTGGTGTTCCCCGGAGATGTGCGCAACAACATGTGCTATGCCTGGATGATCGGTGCAGCCAAGATGGGCATGCACTTTGTGGGCCTGGGCCCCAAGGAACTGGCCGGAGAGATGGACCGGGCACTGGTCTCCCGTGTGGAGGAGACGGCCCGGGAGACCGGTGCGAAGATTGAGATTACCGACGATCCCGGCTGCCTGAAGGGCGCCGACGTGATCTACGGCGACATCTGGGCCTCCATGGGCGAGGAAGCGCTGATTCCCAAGCGGGCGGAGCTGCTCTCTCCCTACCGGGTCACCAAGGAGACGTTGGAGGCCACCGGCAATCCGGATGTGCTGTATCTGCACTGCCTGCCCTCCTTCCATGACTTTGAGACGAAGCTGGCCAAGGAGTGGAAGGACAAGGGCGTCGATATCCGCGAGGTCACCGACGAGGTATTCCGCAGCCATCACAGTGTGGTTTTTGATGAGGCGGAAAACCGCATGCACTCCATCAAGGCTGTGCTGGTGGCCACCATCGGAAAATAAGGGGGGAGGCCCTTTGGGCAAATCCAAATTCCGCATGCCCACGGCATATACCATTTTATTTTTGCTGATTCTTTTGGTGGCGGCAGCCACCTGGGTAATTCCGTCGGGATCCTATGACTATGTGGACGGCATTCCGCAGGCGGGGACGTATCACGCGGTCCCCGCCTCCCCACAGGGGATCGGCGATGTGCTCAAGGCGGCGTTTTCGGGATTTTATGACGCCGTGGACGTGTGCGTATTCATCCTGATGGTGGGCGGTTTTCTGGGTGTGGTGATGAAGACCGGCGCCGTGGATGCGGGTGTGGCCAGTATCATCCGCCTGCTGGGCGGCCGGGAGAAATGGCTGATTCCCATTCTAATGCTCTTTTTCGGCCTGGGCGGCACCACCTATGGCATGTGGGAGGAAACCATGGCCTTTTATCCGCTGCTGATTCCCGTATTTTTGGCAGCGGGCTATGACGCGGTGGTGGGCATCTCCGTCATTTTGCTGGGCGCCGGAGCCGGTGTCATTGCCTCTACGGTCAATCCCTTCGCCACGGGAATTGCGGCGGGCTTTGCCGGCGTGTCCCTGGGAGACGGCATTTTGCTCCGGGCCATCCAATGGGTGGTGTTTGAGGGCGCCGCCATCTGGTATGTTTCGGCCTATGCAGCCAAAGTGCGGAAGAACCCCTCCAAGTCCGTGGTGGGTGTGGGAGCGGGCAAGCTCCATGTGACCATGGATGATCCGGTGGCTTTTACCCCCCGGCGCAAGGTGATCCTCGCGATCTTCGGACTGACCTTTGCTGTGATGACCTATGGCGTGATTCCCTTCGGCGAAATGGGATTGCCGCTGCCGGAACTGGGCTGGTGGTTCCCGGAGCTCTCCGCCCTGTTCTTGGTGGGCGGCGTGGTCATTGGCCTGATCGACCATATGAAAGAGGAGGAAATCGTCGAGACCTTCGTAGCCGGCTGCGCGGACCTGCTGGGCGTGGCGCTGATCATCGGCATCAGCCGCGGAATCACCGTGCTGATGAATGACGGCGGCATCACCGATACCATTTTGCACTGGGGAGAGCAGGCGCTCTCGGGCACCGGAAGTATCTCCTTTGTGCTGCTGGTCTACCTCATTTATCTGCCGCTGACGGTATTGATTCCCTCGTCTTCGGGCCTGGCAACGCTGTCGGTGCCGGTGATGGCGCCGCTGGGACGGTTTGCCGGCGTCGGCGGGGAACTGGTTGTGACGGCGTTTCAGTCCGCCTGCGGTCTGGTGAATATCATCACCCCCACCGCGGCGGTGGTGATGGGCGCACTGGCGCTGGGCAAGGTGCCCTATGACCGGTGGGTGAAGTATGTCTGGAAATTGATGTTATATTTCTTCCTTCTGAATATGCTCTTCCTGATAGCGGGGGTACTGTTGGGATGACGCAGCCGGGGCGGCCGCTGGATGCGGCCGTCCCGGTTTTCATAATCGGAGTGAATATTCATTTGAATATTCACTGGCGGAAGTTGCTTTTTAGGAAAAACCCAAGATGATTTTGGATTTTTTACAAAGAACCGTTGCGCTTCCCTGTATGCTTTCAAATAAATATACAGATTTCGTGAGAAAGTATTGACAATGCGCCCGGGGCGTGATAAGGTATCCCCTGTCAAGAGGAAGGAAAGACTTTCCTTCTTGTCAAGACATCAATCACACTCCCCTTTTGGGGAGAGATCTTACATTTGGAAAAGGAAGTTTTGCATCATGAAAAAGCTGTTTGCACTGGTGCTGACCCTGGCCCTGGCTCTGAGCCTGACGGCTTGCGGCGGCAGCAAGGAAGAGACGCCCGCAGACGAGGGCGGCGAGACCGGCGAAGAGACTGTGGATTACACCACCATGAGCGACGATGAGCTCAAGGCTGCCATTACCACAGTCACCGAGGGCACCCTCACCGTGGCTACCAGCCCGGACTTCGCTCCCTATGAGTTCTACGCTCTGGACGAGAACAAGGAGCCCCAGCTGGCCGGTTTCGATATGGATCTGGCCCAGTACATTGCCGACTACCTGGGCCTGACCCTGGAAGTCATCCCCATGGATTTTGACGGCACCATCATGGAGCTGCAGAACGGAAATGTGGACCTGGGCATGGCTGGCTACTCCCCCGACCCCGACCGTGCAGAAGTGATGGACTTCTCCGACATCTACATCACCGGCGGCCAGTCCTTTGTGTGCATCCAGGGCAACGAGGATAAGTTCCCCTCCCTGGAGGCTGCCAATAACCCCGAGTACTCCATTGGTGCCCAGGTTGGCTCCATTCAGGCCGGCCTCGCCAAGGAAAATACTCCCGATGCGGATATCGTGGAGCTGAGCAAGGTTCCCGACATCATTGCCGAGCTCCTCACCGGCAAGCTGGACGGCGCGTTCATTGAGACCATGGTGGCCGAGAGCTATGCCACCCAGTATCCCGAGCTGAGCCTGGTGCTGGAGGTTCCCTATGACGCCGAGGGCTCCGTGGTGGGCGTGACCAAGGGCAACGCCGCACTGCTGGAAGGCGTGAACCGCGCCATTGCTGCCGCCAAGGAAGATGGTTCCTTCGAGCAGTATGTGGTGGAGGCCATGGAGCTGGCTTCCGGCGAGTATGCCTATCTCCAGGACGGCGAGATCGTGGAGCAGTAATTTACCAGTGATATCCAATTCCTCCCCGCGGAAACCGCGAGGAGGAATTGGCCGTTTTCAGAAACGACAGAGAAAAAGGAGGAACCGCCCGTGTTTACTGCCGCCGGTTTCGAAAAAACGTTTGCCTACATTGAGCTGTTTAAGCAGGGCCTGGTCTGCACGATCTCTCTTTCCGTGCTGACCGTGCTGTTCGGCTTCATCCTGGCGCTGATCCTGGCCGTGATGCGGCTGTCTGACGTGTGCCCCTTCCGCTACCTGGCTCTGACCCGGGACGGACACCTGCGGGAGCAGGGATTCCTGGCGACGCTGAGCCGGTTCAATCCGATTCGGTTCATCGCGACCGTGTATGTGGAAGTGTTCCGGGCTACCCCTATGCTGGTTCAGCTGTTCATCATCTACTACGTGGTCTTTGACGGCGTGGACCTCCCGTCTTTCAAGCTGTTCGGCTTTATTCGCTTTGACCGGTTCCTGCCCGGCGTGGTGGCCCTGGCCCTCAACTCCGGCGCCTACCTGTCCGAGATCATCCGGGCAGGCATCCAGTCCATTGACGGCGGACAGACGGAAGCGGCCCGGTCCCTGGGCCTTTCCCAGATGCAGAACATGCGTTTTATCATTCTGCCCCAGGCGATCAAGAACATTCTGCCGCCCATCGCCAACGAGTTTGTCACCATCATCAAGGAATCCTCCATTTGCTACACCATCGGTGTGCAGGAGATTATGTACGCGGTGACCTCCATCAAGGGCGCTACTTACCGGATTGCCGAGCCGCTGGTCATTGCCACGCTGGTCTATTTCTGCCTGACCTTCCCCACCAGCAAGATCATTGCCTACTTCGAAAGGAGAATGAGCCGTGGCGACAAGAGATAGTCTGATCCAGGTAAAGGACCTGAAGAAGCATTATAACCGGGGCGCCATCAAGGCGCTGGACGGTGTTACGGTGAATATTGACCAGGGGGACGTCATGGTGGTGATTGGACCTTCCGGTTCCGGTAAGTCCACCTTTTTGCGCAGCTTGAACCTGTTGGAACAGCCCACCGGCGGGTCCATCATTTTTGATGGGGTGGATATCACCAAGAAGAAAATCCGCAATGAGGCGGGCAAGATGGTCAAGCTGGACATCGATCAGCACCGTCAGAAGATGGGAATGGTGTTCCAGCATTTCAACCTGTTCCCCCATTTGACCATTATGGATAATATGACGCTGGCTCCTATCCAGGTCAAGCATATGGGCAAGGAAGAAGCGGAGAAAAAGGCGCTGGCCCTGCTCAGACGGGTGGGCCTGGAAGACCGTGCCGGGGCCTATCCCATTCAGCTCTCCGGCGGCCAAAAGCAGCGGATTGCCATTGTCCGGGCATTGATGATGGAGCCGGAAGTGATGCTCTTCGATGAGCCTACCTCCGCACTGGACCCGGAAATGGTGGGCGAGGTGCTGGAAGTCATGAAGGAGCTGGCTCAGGAGGGCATGACCATGGTGGTTGTGACCCATGAGATGGGCTTTGCCCGGGAAGTGGGCAACCGTGTGCTGTTCATGGCAGACGGCAAGCTGTTGGAGCAGGGTTCTCCGGAGGAGATTTTCGGAAATCCCCAGCATCCCCGGCTTCAGGATTTCCTCAGCAAGGTTTTGTAAACGACAGGAGGCACGCACACTGTGCGTGCCTTTTTGCCGTGATGAATCAGAAAGGAAGGCGTGTTATGACAAAGGATAAGCAGGCGGCTATTTCTGGTGTGGAGAAAAAGGCGGCTTTGATCGGCGAGGTGGCCGACTGTATTTGGGACTATGCGGAGCTGTCTTTGCAGGAAGAACGCTCTGCGGCAAAATACTGCGCGGTGCTGGAAGCGGAGGGCTTCACGGTGGAGCGGGGGATCTGCTCCATTCCCACCGCATTTTCTGCGTCTTATGGGTCCGGCCGTCCGGTCATTGGACTGCTGGCGGAGTATGACGCGCTCTCCGGCATGTCCCAGAAGGCAGGCAGTGTGGAGCGGGAGGAGACGGTACCCGGCGGAAACGGCCACGGCTGCGGACATAACCTGCTGGGAGCCGGCGCCATGGCCGCGGCGCTGGGTGTTAAGGCCTGGCTGGAGCAGACCGGGAATCCGGGTACGGTGATCCTCTACGGCTGTCCTGGAGAAGAGGGCGGCGCTGCCAAGGCATTCATGGCCCGGGAGGAGCTTTGGCGGAAGCTGGATGCAGCGCTGACGTGGCATCCCGATGATGTCAACGAGGTGGTGACCGGCTCTTCCAACTCCTGCATCCAGACGCAGTATCACTTTACCGGCGTGGCGGCCCATGCCGCCGGAGATCCGGACCGTGGCCGCAGCGCCCTGGATGCGGTGGAGCTGATGAATGTGGGTGTCCAGTTCCTGCGGGAGCATATGAGCGACAAGGCCCGGATTCACTATGCCATTACCGATGCCGGCGGCCGCAGCCCCAATGTGGTGCAGCCTCGGGCCAGTGTGCTGTATATGGTGCGGTCCAACCATGTGGCCGAAGCGGTGGAGCTTCAAAAGCGCGTGGACAAGATTGCCCAGGGCGCCGCGCTGATGACGGAAACCACCTTTGAAAAGCAGTTTATTGACGGGCTGGCCGACACGGTGACCAATCATGTCCTGGAATCGGTGCTCTATGAAAATTTCCGTGAGCTGGGGGTCCCCGCTTACACGGAGCAGGAGCATGCGTTTGCGGATGCTCTGGCCAAGACCTATCCCGGCAGTGACGGCTTGCCGGGCATCGGGGCCCGGTACGACGGGGAGATTCAGGACCAGGTGCGGCAGCTGCGGGCAGATGCGGGTCACGCCATGAACGATTTCCTCACCCCGCTCTATCAGGGAGAGGCCTTTGAACCGGGGTCCACGGATGTGGGAGATGTGAGCTGGCAGTGCCCCACGGGCCAGATTCATGTGGCGGCCTGCCCCAATGGCTGCCCCGGCCACAGCTGGCAGAAGGTCTCCTGCGGCCGTACGGAGATCGGACATAAGGCTGCCGTCCACGCCGGTAAGGTGCTGGCGGCAGCGGTGGTGGATCTCATGACGCAGCCGGAACTGCTGGAGAAGGCCCGGGAAGAGTTCGCCAAACGGACCGCCGAGGGGTATACCTGCCCCATCCCGGCCGATGCGGTGCCAGTGGTGCCGGACTGAGACAGCTAAAGAGCCTGCCATCCCGCCGTTGGCGGACTTTAAAAAGAACAGCGCCCCTGTGCCGTCGGCACAGGGGCGCTGTTCTTTTTGAGACCCACAGATTTGTACAAATATTTTTTTAGATTATCAAAAAAATTGTTTGATTTTACAAGAGATTATGGTATGATGGAGAAAAGTCTGCACGCAAGGACCTGCGCACGAAAGGGGAACATAGCCATGCAAGACCACTCCTCCCGCCTGCTTTTTCAGTTCAAGGGGACCCCGCCGTTGGGGACCTCTGCCTCGCTGGCACTGCAGCACTTGGTGGCCATGATTGTCGGATGCGTAACGCCTCCGATCATCATTGCCGGAGCTGTGGGATTGAGCCAGGCGGACCGGGTGCTGCTCATTCAGGCGTCTTTGGTGATGTCTGCAGTATCCACGCTGCTGCAGCTCTTTCCCATCGGCGGACGGTTTGGTTCCGGACTGCCGGTGATTCTGGGCGTCAGTTTTGCATATGTGCCCAGTATGCAGGCCATCGCAGCCTCCGGCGGAGGGATTGCCGCCATTGCCGGAGCGATGCTGGTGGGCGGCATTGTGGCGGTGATTGTGGGCTTGTTTGTCAAAAAGATCCGCCTGTTGTTTCCGCCTGTGATTACCGGAACCGTGGTGTTCACCATTGGACTTTCCCTCTATCCCACAGCCATCAACTATATGGCCGGCGGCACAGGCAATGCAGCTGAGAGCGTGGCGGCCAGCGGTCTTTCGCCGGCGCTGGTCTACGGTTCCTGGCAGAATTGGCTGGTGGCGGCCCTGACGCTGACGGCGGTGCTGGTCCTCAATCACAAGGGCAAGGGGATCTGCAAGCTGGCATCCATTCTGTTGGGCATGCTGTTTGGTTATGTGGTGGCACTGTGCTTTGGCATGGTGAGCTTTGCGGATGTGGGAACCGCGGAGTGGTTTTCCCTGCCGCAGTTCCTGCACTTCGGGATTTCCTTTGACGCGCCCAGCTGCATTGCACTGGGACTGCTCTTTGCCATCAACTCCATTCAGGCCATCGGCGACTTTACCGCTACGACGGTGGGCGGCCTGGATCGGGACCCCACGGACCGGGAATTGCAGGGCGGTATCATTGCCTATGGCGTGAGCAACATTCTGACGGCGCTCTTTGGCGGTTTGCCCACGGCGACTTACTCGCAGAATGTAGGCATTGTGACTACCAACCGGGTGGTGAACCGGACGGTATTTGCCATGACCGGCGGCTTTTTGCTGCTGGCGGGCGTGTCACCCAAGTTCGCGGCCCTGCTGACGACGATTCCCCAGTGCGTTCTGGGCGGTGCCACGGTGACGGTGTTCTCTACCATTGCCATGACCGGTATGAAGCTCATTGCCTCACAGGAGCTTACGGCCCGGAATACCACCATTGTGGGGCTGAGTGCAGCGCTGGGCGTGGGAATCTCCCAGGCCAGTGCAGCCCTGAGTCAGTTCCCGGAGGCGGTGACCATGATTTTTGGCAAGTCCCCGGTGGTGATTGCGACCTTGATGGCGGTATTGCTGAATCTGATTCTCCCCAAAGAACGGCCCAATTCCTGAAAAAAACGCGGCGCCCAGCGGGCGCCGCGTTTTTCTATTAAGTTCTGGGAACGACGTTGGCAAATACAAACCAGCCGCGGGCATCCCGGCATGCGCCGGTCAGATTTTCGCGCAGCTGCCAATCTGTTCGACGGTAGTACAGGGGAGAGAGGGCGCTGTCCGTCAGCAGCAGCTCTTCCGCGTCGTGGAGGCAGCCCATCCGGGCGGTTCCGTCGGAAGCGCTGGCAATGATGGACATCAGGGTATCATAGGCGCTGTTGGAATAGCCCACCACATTGTCGGGGCTGGAGGAAGTCCACTGCATCAGGAAGCATTCAGCGTCATTGCCTGCTGCGCCCACGCGTGTTGCGGCTATGGTATAGTCGCCGCTGCGCAGGGCGGTCCAGAGTTCCTGCTCCGTGACACCCCGGGGAGAGATCTCCAGTCCCAGGGTTTCATGCCACATCTGGCAGAGGGCCTCGGCCACGGCAGCATGGACGCCCTCGTCTACATAGAGGTATTCCAGTTGTCCCAGATTGGCGCCGCTGTCATAGCCTGCCTGCGTCAAAAGCGTTTTTGCCTCCTGGCAGCGCTCCTGATACGCTTCGGAAGAGTTGTCCAACAGGGGCGGTTCTGTGGCGGAGCGGAAGTCGGATTCGTCATCCTCCGGGACGCCGGGAGGAACCAGTCCCTCTGCTGCCGAGGCGGTGACACCCGCAATTTCGGCCAAAGCAGTGCGGTCAATGGTTTGGGCCAATGCCGTGCGGATCTGAACGTCCTGCAGGCGGTTGCAGTTGAACAGCACCGTATAGGTGGACAGTTCCGGGATGCCGGTCCATTCTGCATCTTGTGCTTCCAGTGCCAGTTGTTCCTCGGTCAAGGTCCATACTGCGCTCACCTCTCCGGCCTCATAAAGGGAGGAGGCCTCTTCCGGCGTGTCGGCATAGCGGAAAACCAGCTCATCCGGGCCGCTGCGGGTTCCGTAATAGTCTGCATTGGAAGAAAGAACTATCTGATCCGCTGTGGCGGCTGTGGCGGTAAACGCGCCGTTGGTGACCAGCTTGGTGGGGTCGGACCACCAGCTGGCATCTTCGTCCTCGCCGGAATCCCGGGCAGCCATGGCGTCTTCCTTGAGGGACTGGATCACGTCCTGACGCAGGGGGACGGTGGCGGGGGAAGTGCATACCTGGGACAAGAACCAGTCGTAGTTGCCGCTGAGCACGACTTCCAAGGTCGTGTCATTCTTGGCGGTAACCTGCAGCAGACTCATATCCCCGGAAGCCCGGGCTTCATCATACCCTACCACCACGGACAGAAGCTCGGCATAGGGGGATTGGCTGGCGGGATCTGCCAGCCGCTGCCAGGCATATACAAAATCGTCGGCCTTGACGGCTTTCCCGTCAGACCAATGTGCGCTGCGCAGCTTGAAGGTATAGGTGACCGTGCCGTCGTAATTTGCTTCCTGGGAGACGCTTTTGGCAATTCCGTACGTGACCGTGTTTTGACCGGTGGCGTCCAGCGCGACCCGCATCAGATTCTCGTAAAGATGAACCAGGATGGTTTGGTCTCCGCTCTCTTCGGCATAGATGGGGTCCAGCGTGACCGGTTCGCTGCCGACACACACGGACAGCGAGATGCCGGCCGCCTGTTCCTGGCTGCATCCGGCAAGCAGGGAGACCATCCATACTGCCGCCAAGAAAAGGGCCGGCAGCTGTTTTTTCCACTTCATAGCAACACTCCTTCTGATTGGAGTAAAAAAGAGATGCCGCATGTGCAGCACCCGTATCTACTCAGAACGAAGATATTATAGAGAAGTTTTTCGGGGTTGTAAAGGCGCGGACGCAAAAAAGTAACAAAAAATTACAAAAATTCAGGAACCGTTCATAAATTCCCGGCAGTTGCCAAAGGAAAGGCGGTATGCTATGCTGGATATAAGAAAAATTGCGGAGCTGCCGGAAGCGCACAAGCGGGATTGCGGAAAACCAACCGGGATCGGCGGGGCGGCGAACAGGCATGGGAAGGAGCGGCACATGCAGATCACCGGCGGATGGGTCTATGATCCGGATGAGGGCTTTGCGGAGCGAACGGTCTGTACAGACGGGGAGAAGATTGCCCGAATCAGCACAGATACAAAACGATTGGATGCCGCAGGCTGCTATGTACTGCCGCTGCTGATCGATTTGCATATTCACGGGTACGCGGGAGCGGATGCGGGCAGTGCCGATCCGGCGGAGCTGGAGCGGATGGCCCGGGCCCTGCTGATGCAGGGGGTGGGGGCCTTCTGCCCCACCACGATGACGTTGCCGGAGGCCCGTTTGGCCGCGGTGTGCCGCTGCACAGCTGCGTATTGTAAAGAGCGGCACCCCGGCGCACAGGTGGCGGGGATTCATCTGGAAGGGCCGTTCCTGGCGCCGGAGCGGCGGGGTTCCCATGATGAGGCATTGCTGCAAAACCCGGATCCGGAGCTGCTCAGACGCCTCCAGGAGGCCGGAGAAGGGGCTGTACGGCTGATGACGCTGGCACCGGAGCTTCCGGGGGCATTGCTGCTGATTCAGATGGCGGTGAAACAGGGGATACGGGTTTCCTTGGGGCATACCCAGGCAGACTATGACACCGCGCGGGCGGCATTGCGTGCCGGAGCGGCACAGTGTACCCATCTGCTCAATGCCATGACACCCTTTGGGCACCGGGCTCCGGGGGTGGTAGGCGCGGCCTTTGACGTTCCGGGTACCATGGTGGAGCTGATTTGTGACGGCATTCACGTACATCCTGCCATGGTGCGGGCCATGTTCCGGCTGTTTGGACCGGAACGGATGGTGATGGTGTCGGACGCCCTGCCGCCAGCGGGATTGCCGGAGGGAACCTACCATCTGGGCAGTCAGGAAATCACGGTGGACCATGGCCGGGCGGTGCTGTCCGACAAGCCGGAGACTCTGGCAGGGTCGGTGTGCAGTTTGATGGAGTGCGTCCGCCGGGCGGTTTCCTTTGGAATTCCGCTGGCCGATGCCGTGCGGGCTGCCAGCTGGAATCCCGCCTGTGCTCTGGGGATGGAGACCCGAAAGGGCAGCCTGCGGCCGGGACAGGAAGCCGGTGCGGTCCTGCTGGACCGGGAAACGCTGGAGACGCGGGCCGTAATAGCACGGGGCTGTGTGGTGGAGCAATAGAAAACCAGCGGCCAGCAAAGTGCCGGCCGCTGGGGAAATTCAGGATTCCGTTGTCAGGTTGCCGTGTTCGTCAAACCGCACTGGGGTAATCACGTTGCGGGTTTTCTGGGCGATGTCGTCAATGCGCATCTTGGAGGGGTAGTCAGCAATGAGGGTCACGGCCACGCCCTGGCGCTTGGCCCGGCCGGTGCGGCCGATCCGGTGGACGTAATCCTGATTCTCATCGGGGACATCGCAGTTGAACACAATGTCCACATCGTCCACGTCGATGCCGCGGGCGGCCACATCCGTGGAGACAAACACCCGCAGCTCACCCCGGCGGAATTTGTCCATCACCTGCTCCCGCTTGCGCTGGGGAATGTCACCGTGGATGCACTCGGCATCAATGCCCTGCATCTGCAAAAACTTGGTGATGCGCTCTGTGGAGCCCTTGGTGTTGCAGAAAGCCATGCAGCGGTCAAAGCCCGTCTGTTCGAGAATCCGGGCGATGACATCGGCTTTTTCGTTCTGGGAGACTTCCATGCGGAACTGCTTGATGTCCGGCTTGTTCTGCTCATCTTCCCGAACCGTGATTTCTGCCGCGTCTCTCTGATAAACCCAGGCGATGTCCATGACCTCCCGGGAAATGGTGGCGGAGAAGAGGCCCAGGTTTTTGCGGTGGCTCATCTTATCCAGCAGCCGGGTGACATCGTGGATAAAGCCCATATCCAGCATGCGGTCGGCTTCGTCCAGCACCACAGTTTGAACGGCGTCCACCTTCACGGTGCGGCGCTTCATATGGTCGCTGAGGCGGCCGGGGGTAGCCACCACAATCTGAGGGCGCTTTTTGAGCGTGTCAATCTGCTTGCCGATGGGCTGCCCGCCATAGAGGCAGACACTGCGAACACCGGGCTTGAAGGCGGCGATATCCCGCAGTTCACCGGTGATTTGAATGGCAAGCTCCCGGGTGGGGGCCAGAATGACGGCCTGTACCGATTCGTCCTCGGGGTCAATATGCTCCACAATGGGGATGCCGTATGCAAAGGTCTTTCCCGTTCCGGTGGGAGCTTTGGCGATGACGTCCTGCCAGGCCATCATAGGCGGAATACAGCCGGCCTGAACCGGTGTGGATACTTCCAGATTGCGATGCGCAATGGCACGCATGATCTCCGGTGACAGCCCCAGGCTGTCAAAGCGAACGCCCTGCGTAAATTCCATAATCCAATTCCTCTTCTTTTGACATTTTGCTTTATTATACCCGCTATTTTGGGACTTGTAAAGCGGTGGGCGGAACAGGGAGGGGAAAACGAAAGGGATGGAGAGGAAATGCAGATATTTAGTAAATTTTTGCACGAATATGTGATTATCATGCGAGAATAGCGGAAAAATATTCGTTTTTTGTAGTAAAATTGTGTATTGTGTCAACAACGCCCCCCAAATTTTGTGCTAAATTATGCTTACAGGCGAAGACAGACGGCGAATACGGAGGTGGCGCACGTGGGAGAAATGGACTACGTACGCATTTTGCGTGATTTGCGGGAAGATGCTGACAAGACTCAAACCCAGATCGCGGAGGTCTTGGGAACTTCCCAAACCATGTATGCCCGCTATGAACGCGGGGCAAACGAATTGCCTATCCATCATTTGATTACCCTGAGCAAGTATTACGGTGTCAGTACGGATTACTTGCTGGGTCTCAGTAGGGAGCGGTAAACGCGCGGACAGATTCCTGTCCGCGCGTTTTTTGCAGGCTGGATTTGTTGCGGATAAACAAGACCCGGACCATATGGTCCGGGTCTTGTTTTGAGCGGCAGTATTTAGAGCCTTAACGATGGGGGACATGCCAGATGTGATCGGCATATTCGGCCACGGCCCGGTCGGCGGCAAAGATTCCGCTGCGGGCGATGTTGTGCAGGCTCATGCGGTTCCAGCGCGTGGGATCGGCATAGGTGGCGACCATCTGCTTTTCTGCCTGGCAGTAAGACTCGAAGTCCGCCAGGAGCAAATACTCGTCAGCCGGGCTGCCGCCGGAGCCAAAGAGCAGACGCTGATAGAGGTCGTTGTAGCTCACACCGTCCCGGAAGCCGTTGCGCAGAGCATCCAGACAGCCCCGCAGGATGTCGTTGCGGCTGTACAGACGCTGGGGCACATAGCCCTCCCGCTTGAGCTGGGATACCTCGTCAGCCCGCAGGCCGAAGAGGAACATGTTCTCGTCGCCCAGCACATCGTGCATTTCCACGTTGGCGCCGTCCAGCGTACCCACGGTCAGTGCACCGTTCATCATGAACTTCATGTTGCCGGTGCCGCTGGCTTCCTTGCCGGCGGTGGAAATCTGCTGGCTGACCTCGCTGGCAGGCATCAGACGCTCCGCCAGGGAGACACGGTAGTTTTCCAGGAACACCACCTGCAGCTTATCCCGGCAGACGGGATCGTGCTCGATCTGGTCGGCCAGAGAGTTGATCAGGCGGATGATGCGCTTGGCCACGGCATAGCCCGGCGCAGCCTTGGCACCGAAGAGGAAGGTGTGCGGCTGCGTAATGGCGTTGGGATCATCGTGGAGGCGCTGGTAGAGGGCAATGATGTGCAGCACATTGAGCAGCTGGCGCTTGTACTCGTGCAGCCGCTTCACCTGCACATCGAAGATGGCGTCGGGATTGAGAATCACGCCCTGGGTCTTCTTGGCGTAGGCCGCGAAGTCCTCCTTGTTCTTGCGCTTGATCTGGGCCAGACGCTCCAGTACGGAGGCATCGTCGGCGTAGGCATCCAGCTTCTGGAGGGTCAGGGGCTTCATGAGATAGTCCTTCCCGCCGGTGAGATCGCAGATCAGGCTGTCCAGACCGGGGTTGATCTCGCTGAGCCAGCGGCGGTGGTCAATGCCATTGGTGACATTGAGGAATTTCTGGGGTTCCATACCGCAGGCGTCCCGGAAGACGTCACGGCGCAGGATCTCGGAATGCAGGCCGCTGACGCCGTTGACGGCCATACCGCCGGCAATGCACAGGTTGGCCATGCGCACTTCGCCGCCCCAGATGATGGCCATGCGCTGGGTCTTTTCCGGATCGTGATAGAAGTCCTCTACCCGGCGCTGCCAGCGCTTGGAGATTTCCTGAATGATCTGCCAGACCCGGGGCAGGAGCTGCTGCATCAGCTCCTGGGGCCAGCGCTCCAGTGCCTCGGCCAGGACGGTGTGGTTCGTATATGCCACGGACTGGGTGGTAATGGACCAGGCCTCATCCCAATCCATGCCGGCTTCGTCAATGAAGATCCGCATGAGCTCGGGAATCACCAGAGCGGGATGGGTGTCGTTGATCTGAATGACGTTCTTCTCGTGGAAGTTCTTCAGAGTGCCGTAGGTGTCCAGGTGCTTGGTGGCAATGGACTGAATGGTGGCGGAAACAAAGAAGTACTGCTGCTTGAGCCGCAGGGACTTGCCCTCATAGTGGTTATCCTCAGGGTAGAGCACCTTGGCAATGGTCTCAGCCATGGCCTCTTCTTCGGCGGCCTTGAGGTACTCGCCGCGAGAGAACAGGGACATATCCACCGGCTTGGTGGAGCGGGCATCCCACAGGCGCAGAGTATTGACGTGCTGGGTGTTGTAACCGGCCACCACCATGTCGCAGGGGATGGCCATGACCGTGGTGGCGTTTTCGTTGACGATGTGCAGGTGCCCGTCATCCCAGAATTCCCGAAGGGTGCCGCCGAAGTGAACAGCCTGGGCTTCCTCGGGCTTGGGCAGCAGCCAGGCGGCGCCCAGATCCTTCCAGTTATCCGGCAGCTCCACCTGCTGGCCTTCCACGATCTTCTGCTTGAAGATACCCAATTCATAGCAGATGGAGTATCCCGTGGCAGGGATTTCCAAAGTGGTCATGGAGTCGAGATAGCAGGCGGCCAGGCGGCCCAGACCGCCATTGCCCAGACCTGCGTCCGGCTCCAGCTCGAAGATGTCTCCGGCCTTGAAGCCCAGATCCTCCAGTGCTTCCTTCAGCTGAGGGAGCACATCCAGGTTATAGGCGTTCTTCATCAGGCTGCGCCCCATCAAAAACTCCAAAGACAGGTAGTGGACCTGCTTTTTATGTTCCCGACGGGTCTGCTTGTTGCTCTCCACGCCCCGGGTGGCCATTACATCCCGCAGTACCAGCGCGCAGGCTTTGAGCATTTCCTGATCGCTGGCCTCCTCCGGCGTTTTGCCGAAGTTCAGGGCCAGCTTGGCAGTCAGGGCATCTTCCAGGGATTTTTTGGTGAATGGTTTCGTCATGGATCTTCCTTACTCCGCTGCATCCTCCTTGGCGGACTTGGCAGCGGATCCTTTCTTGGTGGATTTCTCTTTTTTAGCCGTAGACTTTGCGGCCTCCGCCGTGGCTGCGCTGGTCTTGGACTTGGCAGCGGCGGATTTCTCGGAAGTGGATTTGGCGGTGGACTTCCGGGTCGTGGTCCGCTTGGCAGCGGGCTTCTTGGCGGCAGTCCGCCGGGCCTTCTTCTCCGGTACGGCCTGAGCAGGGGCCTCCTCTGCGGAGGCGGCTTCGACAGGAGCGGGCTGGGCAGGAGCTTCCTCTACGGGAGCGGTCTCGACAGGAGCTTCCTCTACGGGAGCGGTCTCGACAGGAGCGGCTTCCACAGGGGCCTCCTCCGCGGGAGCGGTCTCCACAGGGGTCTCCTCAACAGGAGCGGCCTCCACGGGGGCCTCCTCAACAGGAGCGGCCTCCACAGGGGTCTCCTCAACAGGAGCGGCCTCCACGGGGGTCTCCTCCACGGGAGCGGCTTCCACAGGGGCCTCCTCCACGGGAGCGGCCTCAGCAGTGGGGGCGGGCGCTTCCTCCGATGCGATAACAGGCATCGGCTGGCCGGTGATGTTGGAATAGATGCGCAGGTAATCATGTGCGCTGCGGGCCCAGCTGAAATCGCAGGACATAGCCCGCTGACGCAGGCGGCCAAAGGCCTCCGGATAGTCCTTATATAAGTATACGGCTTCCCGGATGACATAGAGCATGTCACCGCTGGCGTAATTGCGGAAGGAGAAGCCGTTTCCGGCGTCCCGCCAGGCCTCATAGGGCTGGACGGTATCCTTCAGGCCGCCGGTCTCCCGGACAATGGGGATGGTGCCGTAGCGCATGGCGATCATCTGACTCAGGCCGCAGGGCTCGCTCTTGGAGGGCATGAGGAACAGATCCGCACCGGAATAGATGGACATGGACAGGGCTTCGTTATAGTCCAGACGGACGGCCATACGGCCCGGATACTGCTGGGCAGCCCAGTTGAAAAAGTCCTCGTATTTCCGGTCGCCCTTGCCCAGAACAACCAGCTGCATCGGAAGCTCCATCATATCATGAAGGACTTCACAAATCAAGTCCAAACCCTTGTGGGACACCAGCCGGCTGACGATGGCCACGATGGGGGTGTGGGGTTCTTGATGCAGGCCCATGATCTTCTGCAGCTCCGCCTTATCGGCGTCCTTGCCGGACATATCCTGCACCGAGTAACGAACCGGGATCCGCTCGTCGGTTTCCGGATTGTAGAGATTCATATCAATGCCGTTGAGCACGCCGGAGAGCTTATAGTCGCACCGGTTCATGATGCTCTCCATATGATGGGCAAAATAGGCCATCTTCAATTCATTGGCATAGGTGGGGGAGACGGCGTTGACCGCGTCGGCGCAGAGGATGGCGCCCTTGAGGAGGTTCACATCGCCGTCCATCATGATGGTGCCGTCGGCAGCCCAGCCATAGTCCAGGCCGAACAGATCGCCCAGGGTATCCTTGGCGTAGCGGCCCTGGTACTCAATGTTGTGAATGGTCAGGGCGGTCCGGATGGAACGGAAGCGGTCTTCCCGCACGCCGTCATCCTTCAGGTAAATGGGGACCAGAGCGGTCTGCCAGTCATTGCAGTGGATCACGTCGGGCCAGAACTTGAAGTGGGGCAGCATCCGCACCACAGCCCGGGAGAAGAAGCCGAAGCGCTCTCCGTCATCCATGTAGCCATAGAGGTCCGGGCGGTCGAAATACTGCTCATTATCCAGGAAGTACCACGTCACGCCGTCCCGCTCCAGGGAGAACAGGCCGCAGTAGCTGTGACGCCAGGCGAGATTGACGAAATCGTAGCACTCAAATTTCAGCTCGCCGCCAAAGCGTTCCCGAACCCGCCGGTACAGGGGAAGTACCACGGCAACTTCTGCACCCTGCTGGGCCAGAGCGGGAGGCAGGGAACCGGCCACATCCGCCAGACCGCCGGTTTTGCAAAAGGGAACCGCCTCGCTGGTTGCATACAAGATTTTCATAAGTAAACTCCTTTTCAATATCTTCACTGCCGGGGAAACTGCCCGTCAGCGGGACAGAAGGGGGGAATACTCCCCCCTTCCAATCTTAGACCTTACTGCCCTTGGCCAAAACGATGGGATAGGTGGCGTGACCCATGAGGGTGCGGCCTTCCAGCACTTCTACATCCTTGTCGGCGATGATATAGGCAAGGTGGGCGTTGGAATGAATGACCGTCTCTTTGAAGAGCACGCAGTTGCGGATGACGGCACCGGGCTCCACCACCACGCCGGGGAAGAGAATGGAGTTTTCCACGATGCCTTCAATGCGGCAGCCCTCGGCCACCAGGGAGTTGATGCAGCGGCCCTCAGAGCCCACATACGTGGAGGTCTTGTCGGCGCCCTTGGCGCGGATGGGACGCTCCGGCGTAAACAGCTCCGCCCGGATGGCGGGGTCCAGCAGCTGCATGCTGCGGTCGTAGTACTCCTGAATGGACCGGATCTGGGCGGCAAAGCCCTTCCAGATGTAGCAGCGCAGATTCAGCACGTCCTTCTTGGCCCGCAGGACGTCCCGCCGCCAGCTGTACTGGTCCTTGGCAAAGCACTCGTCCACCAGATCCCGCAGCAGGGCGGTGGAGAGGATGTACACTTCCAGGCCGCGATAGCCGCGGGGATGGTGCAGGTTGTAAAGCACCTCCGTGACCCGGCCCTCGGGATCGATCTCGAAGTAGGAGCCGCCCTCGGTGGCAAAGCTGTCGTTGCCGCACACCACGGTGATATCGGCGCCGGACTTGATGTGGTTTTCATAGATCTCGGCCATGGGCAGGTTGACCACCAAGTCACCGTCCATCAAGGCCACATAGTCCTGCCGGATGGTGTCCAGATAGGAGCGGACGCCGAACAGGGCCTCAATCTTGCCGCGGAAGGGCATGACGCCCCAGTCCTTCTGGTAGTTGAAGGGAGGCAGCACCCGCAGACCGCCGCGCTTGCGGCTCAGGTCCCAGTCCTTGCCGGTCCCCAGGTGGTCCAGCATGCTCTGATAGCGTCCGTGCAGCACGACGCCCACGTCCGTGACGCCGGCATTGACCAGGTTGGACAGGGAGAAATCCACTGCCCGGTACCGGCCGCCGAAGGGAATGGAGGCCGCGGAGCGAATCTCGGTCAGCTCCCGCAGATCCGTGCGTTTTTCATAGGAAAAGATAATTCCGTGCAGTCCGTTCATTTCTTGGATACCTCCTCGCCATTGCGATCCAGCATGATGCCCGGGCGCACCCGTTTGCCCGCCTCAAGCTCACAGTGAGGCGCCAGGACCGTCAGCCCCCAGGGCGCGGGCGCGGCGCTCTCCGGCGTGCCGCCGACCTGGCAGCCGGCGCCGATTTTGCAGCCTTCGCCCAAAATGGCGTATTCCACCACGGCGCCGTCTTCCACCACCGTGTTGGGCAGCAGCACCGAGTAGCTGACTCGGGCGCCCTTTCCCACGCGGACGTTGGAGGAGAGCACCGAGTTTTCCACGGTGCCGTCCAGCACGCTGCCGCGGTTGAAGGCGCTGTGCGTCACATGGGAGTCCTCACCCAGGAAGGTGGGAGGCGCGTTGACAGAGCGGGCATAGATGGGCCAGGACTCGTCGTGCAGATCCAGGCCGGATTCGGGAGAGAGCATATCCATGTTGGCATCCCAGAGAGACTCCAGAGTGCCCACATCCTTCCAGTAGCCGGCAAAGCGGTAAGCGGCCATCCGTTCGCCGTTGCCCAGCATGGCGGGAATCACGTTCTTGCCGAAGTCGTTTTCGGAATTGGGATCGGCCTCATCCTCGGTGAGATAGCGGCGCAGGGTCTTCCAGGAGAAGACGTAAATTCCCATGGAGGCCAGGTTGCTCTTGGGCTCCTTGGGCTTTTCGGCAAACTCCGTGATCATGTCCTCTTCGTTGACGCTCATGATGCCGAAGCGGGAGGCCTCTTCCCAGGGCACCTCCATGACCGAGATGGTGCAGGCGGCGCCGGCGGCCTTATGGCGGGCCACCATGTCGGAATAATCCATCTTGTAGATATGGTCGCCGGAGAGAATGACCACATAGTCCGGGTCATACAGGTCGATAAAGCCGATGTTCTGATAGATGGCGTTGGCAGTGCCCTTGTACCAGGTGCCGCCCTTGCTGCCCATGTAGGGGGGCAGGATGTGGACGCCGCCGGTGGATCCGTCCAGATCCCAGGGCTGACCGCTGCCGATGTAGCTGTTGAGCTCCAGAGGGCGGTACTGGGTCAGCACGCCCACGGTATCGATACCGGAATTGCTGCAGTTGGACAGGGGAAAGTCGATGATGCGATACTTGCCGCCGAAGGGAACGGCCGGCTTGGCCATTTCTCCGGTCAGGACGTACAGTCGGCTGCCCTGGCCGCCGGCCAGCAGCATGGCGATGCACTCTTTCTTCATTTTTTCTCCAGCTCCTTTGATGCCTGTTTTTTCTTCCTGGGCTTGGGATAAGTGCCCTCACCCCGCAAAAACACCGCGCCGAAGGCGGGAATGCGGATGGCGGCGGAGTGTTCTTTCCCGTGAGAGGGGATGGCTTCCACCATCACGGGCTCCCGATCCCCGAAGCCGTCTCCGCCGTAGACGGTGTCATCGGTGTTGAACACGGGCACATACTTCCGGTGAGCGGGGACGCCCATCCGGTAGTTTTCATAAGTATTGGGGGAGAAGTTCACGGCGCACAGCAGATCGCGGCCCTTCTGGTCCTTGCGCAGGAAGACCACCACATTGTTGTGGTTGTCATCGGGCACCAGCCATTCAAAGCCCTCCCAGCTGAAATCGATCTCCCACAGGGCGCTTTCGCGCTTGTAGAAGGCGTTGGCGTCTTTGAAGAACTGGTGGATCTTCTGGTTTTCTTCGTTGTCCAGCAGATACCAGTCCAGCTGGCCCTTGTCGTCCCACTCGTGCCACTGGCCCAGCTCCGCGCCCATAAAGAGCAGCTTCTTGCCCGGATGGGCCAGCAGGTAGGCGTAAAAGCCCTTGAGGCAGCGCAGCTGATTGGAATAATCGCCGGGCATTTTGCCCACCACGGAACCCTTCATGTGGACCACCTCATCGTGGGAGATGGGCAGGACAAAGTTTTCCGAGAAGGCATACATCATGGAGAAGGTGATGTCCTTGTGGTGATACTGGCGGAAGAAGGGATCCAGCTTCAGATAGTGGCACATGTCATTCATCCAGCCCATGTTCCACTTGAGGTTGAAGCCCAGACCGCCCACATCCGGCGGACGGGTGACCAGAGGCCAGGCCGTGGATTCCTCGGCGATCATCAGCACGCCGGGAGAGACGGAGAAGGCCATGGCGTTGAGCTCCCGCAGAAATTCGATGGCTTCCAGATTCTCGTGTCCGCCGTATTTGTTGGGTGTCCAGGGGCCGCCCTGGCGGCCGTAGTCCAGATACAGCATGGAGGCAACCGCGTCGACCCGCAGGCCGTCGATATGATACTCGTCCAGCCAGAACCGGGCAGAGGAGAACAGAAAGCTTTTGACCTCGGGACGGCCGTAATCAAAGACACGGGTGCCCCAGCCGGCATGCTCCCATTTGTTGGGATCGCTGTACTCGTAGCAGCAGGTGCCGTCAAATTCGTAAAGGCCCTGGGAGTCCTTGCAGAAGTGGGCAGGCACCCAGTCCAGCAGCACGGCAATGCCGTTTTTGTGCATGTGGTTGACAAACCACATGAAATCTTTGGGGGTGCCGAACCGGGAGGTCGGAGCGAAATACCCGGTGCACTGATAACCCCAGGAGTCATCCAGGGGATGCTCCGTCACCGGCAGCAGCTCGATGGCGGTATATCCCATTTCCTTGACGTATGCAGCCAGCTCCCTGCCCAGATCCTTGTAATCGATGAAATCCCCGTTGTCCCGTTTTTTCCAGGAACCCAGGTGAACTTCATAGATATTCAGCGGAGCGGAATAAACGGGGTTTTGGGCAAACTTCTTGCGGAAGGCGGCATCGCTCCAGCGGAAGCCGGAAATATCATAGAGCTTGCTGGCGGTGCCCGGGCGGGTTTCCGTGTGGAACCCATAGGGATCCGCTTTCATGCGGATTTCCCCGTCAGCACCGGTGATGCAATATTTATAGGTTGTGTAGGCCGGCAAATCGGCAATAAAGCCCTCCCAAATCTCGCCCTTGCGGGAGAGTTTGTTGGCTTTCTGGTTCCAGTTGTTGAAGTCGCCCACCACAGATACAGCCTTGGCGTGGGGAGCCCACACCCGGAACACCCAGCCCTTACGGCCTCTGCGCTCTTCCGGATGGGCGCCAAACCATTTCCAGCCGTCCGTCAGTGTTCCAGCGTGGAACAGATCGGCTTCTTTCTGTTTCGCCATGTAAAAACTCCTCTCCCCATCCACAATCTTCCATTCATGCGGATGGGCACTCGTTGATTTTAGGCAAAGGTTGCGATACGTCCTCCTCTTGTATAATATTTAGTTCATTATACTTCCTCCTGGAAACAGCGTCAAGGATGACCATGTCGAAAAAGAGGGGGTGATTTTGGCCTATTTTACCAGGACAACGCAAAAATCAAGCCAATTATTTGTACTGAATTGTCAAAAAATAACCAAAAATTTCGAATTTTTTCCTAATTTTAACATGGTAAAAGCAGGGGGACCTCTGCCTTGATTTTACAGCTCCCGGCTGATAAAATGAGTTGAATTTTGTCTGATGCAGGAATCAGGGGGGCGAAGGAATGGATGGCGTGCTTTCCGTTTTGACGGAGCAGACGGTGGACGGTGTGGCGCTGTGGGTCGTGGCGCTGATCTGCGTGGGCGTTTTTCTGGCATCCTTTATGGATGCCATTGCCGGAGGCGGCGGCATCATTTCCGTCCCGACCTATTTGATGGCGCTGCACACGCTGCCCACCTATTACGCATTGGGGACCAATAAGCTCTCCGCCTGCATCGGGACGGTCTTTTCCACCGGGCGGTATATCCGGGGCGGCTATGTGGAGTGGCGGCTGTTTGGACCGGCCGCGGCGCTGAGCCTGCTGGGCTCGTTGGGCGGGACCTGGCTGCAGCACCGGACGCCGGATACCGTTCTCAAATATTTGCTGCTGGTGGTGTTGCCGGTGGTGGCGGTACTGACCCTGCGGGGGCACAGCTGGCCGGATGAGGCGGCGCCGGTCCCGCCGGTGCGCCGGGCCGCAGTGGTGTGGGGGGCTGCCCTGGTGATCGGCGCCTACGACGGCTATTACGGACCGGGGACAGGCACGTTTTTGATGCTGGCCTTTGTGCGTCTGGCGGGCATGGATACCCGGCGGGCGGCAGGCGGGACGAAGGTGATCAACCTGGCGTCCAACCTGGGGGCCGCGGTGGCTGCGCTGGCCTCCGGATACGTGCTGGTCAAAATCGGTTTGATTTCCTCCGTGGCAGCCATTGCCGGTCATTATTTGGGGGCGGGACTGGCCATTGAAAACGGCGGACGCCTGGTACGGCCGGTGGTGGTGCTGGTGCTGGCCCTGCTGGCGGTGAAGGTGGGTAGCGAGCTGCTGTTTCCCGGATTTTGGAGCTGAAGAGACTCAGCGGAAAATTTTTACCAAATGAAACCGTGTTTCCAGCCGCATAGGGGGAAAAATCCTGCGGATACTATCTTTTGCCAAGGCGGACCCTGATTCAAATCTGTAAGACAAAAGGAGTTTTCGATATGAAGGCAACTGGAATTGTACGGCGGATTGATGACTTGGGACGTGTCGTGATTCCCAAGGAGATTCGCCGTACCATGCGGATCCGGGAGGGCGACCCCCTGGAGATCTACACCAGCCGGGACGGCGAGGTGATTTTCAAGAAATACTCTCTGCTGGGCGGCGTGGAGGATTTTGCCGGCCAGCTGTGTGAGACCATGAGCCGCTCCACCGGCTGGATCTGCGCGGTAACCGACCGGGATACGGTCATTGCTGTGGCCGGCGGCGGAAAGCGGGAGCTGATGGGAAAACGGATTACCGCGGAGCTGGAGCAGGTCATGGAAAGCCGTCGGATTTATCAGTACACGGGCGAGGGCGATCCCCTGACCGTCTGTGACGGCAATGAGAAGCTGCTCACCGGCGTGGCCGCGCCCATCTTGTCCGAGGGCGATCTGCTGGGACTGGTGCTGCTGATTTCTCCGGCGCCCATGCAGCCGTCCGGGGATACGGAATACAAACTGGCCCAGACCATTGCCGCCTTTTTGGGAAAGCATATGGAGAGCTGACTGCGCAGCCGCGGGAGAGATCCCGCGGCTGTTTTTCGTCATGCCGGCGCAGAGGGCGCGCATAGGCTGTGGACGAGAAAGGGGGCGGCTGCGGTGACGCTGGAGGAGATCCTTGCGCGGCTGGATGTGTTTTTCTGGGGGCCGGGGACGTTGCTGCTGGTGCTGGGGACCGGCGTGTTCTTTTTGATCCGGCTGCGGTTTTTGCCGTGGCGAAACCTGGGCTATGCCCTTGCCTGCGCCCTGGGACGGGACGCCCGGAAGGCATCCAAGCCCGGCGCACTCTCACCGTTTGCCTCGCTGATGACCGCCCTGGCGGCGACCATCGGCACGGGGAACATCGTGGGGGTGGCCACCGCGCTCACCGCGGGCGGGCCGGGTGCTCTGGTATGGATGGAGCTGACGGCTCTGACGGGCATGGCGCTCAAATATGCCGAGTGTTTGCTGGCGGTGCGCTTTCGGCAGAAAAATGCCCGGGGAGAGCTGTGCGGCGGACCCATGTATGTCATGCGCCAGGCTTTGGGGCCCCTGGGCGCTGTCATGGGGGCGGCATTTGCGCTCTTTGCAGTATGTGCCTCCTTCGGCATCGGCGGCATGGCCCAGTCCAACTCCATCGCCGGGGCGCTGTGGGCCTCCTTCGGCGTACCTCAGGGAGCCTGCGCACTGGCGGTGACGGCACTGGTGTTGGTGGTTGTGGCCGGCGGTGTGCGGAGTTTGGGAGCGGTCTCCACCGCACTGGTGCCGGCAATGGGTGCTTTTTACATGGCTGCATGTCTGGCGGTGATTTTGGGAAATGCGGCGGCAGTGCCGGAAGCCGTGGCAACGATCCTGCAGTCTGCGGTTTGCCCGCGGGCGGCTGCCGGCGGAGCGGCGGGCACCGCTGTGATCACCCTGTTTCAGACGATCCGCTGCGGAGTAGCCCGGGGCGTGTTTTCCAACGAAGCTGGGATGGGCTCTGCCGCCATCGCATCGGCCTGCGCTTCCACCGACAGCCCGGCCCGGCAAGGCTACATCAGCATGACCGGCGTGGTGGTGGATACCATGCTCATCTGCACGGTGACAGGTCTTGCCATCTGCTGCTCCGGCGTGCTGGACAGCGGCGCGGAGGGCGCGGCATTGACCATTCTGGCCTTCCGCACGGTGCTGGGCCCCTTGGGCGGCGTATTTGTCTCCGTGGCGGTGGTGCTGTTCGCCTTCTCCACGATTTTGGGGTGGGAGTATCAAGGGGAAAAAGCGTTTGAATATTTGAGCCGTGGCCGGGGAATGGCCCTCTACCGGGGAGCGTTTTTGCTGGCGGTCTATTGGGGAGCCGGGCAGCGGACGGAGGCGGTGTTTCTCCTTTCGGACATCTGCAACGCCCTGATGTGCGTGCCCAATCTCACGGCGCTGCTGCTGTTATCTCCGACGGTGGTGCGGGAAACGCTGTCCTTTCAGTCCAAAATTCGGGCCGGAGGGCGGAAAGTGCGGTAATTTTTCCGGGACGCGGTTGCATTTTTCGTTTTTGATGGTATGATAAATGCGGTCAGGAAATTTAAAGCAAAGGACTTGATAGCATGACAAAAATCGACATTATTTCCGGCTTTTTGGGTGCGGGCAAGACGACCCTCATTAAAAAACTGCTGGCGGAGGCGTTCCCC
This sequence comes from uncultured Oscillospiraceae bacterium, assembly GCA_944387035.1. Classification (GTDB taxonomy): domain Bacteria; phylum Bacillota; class Clostridia; order Oscillospirales; family Oscillospiraceae; genus Oscillibacter. The sequence continues at coordinate 54,094 of CALXDJ010000012.1, forward strand.
GGCGAGAAGCTGGTCCTGATTGAAAATGAGTTCGGCGAGATCAGCATTGACGGCGGCTTTTTGAAGGAGTCCGGCGTGCAGATTTCGGAGATGTCCTCCGGATGCATCTGCTGCTCTCTGGTGGGCGATTTCAATAAGGCGCTGCGGGATGTGGCGGCGCAGTTCCATCCCGACCGCATCCTCATTGAGCCCTCCGGCGTGGGCAAGCTCAGCGACGTGATTGTGGCGGTGGAAAATACCGTGGCCGACGTGCCGGAGCTCAAGCTCAACAGCTTTTCCGCTGTGGTGGATGCCACCAAGGTCAAGGTCTATATGAAGAACTTCGGCGAGTTCTACAACAACCAGGTGGAGTCCGCCGGAACCATCATCCTCTCCCGTACCCAGAAGCTCAGCCAGGAGAAGCTGGAGGCCGCGGTGGCCATGCTGCGGGAGAAGAATGCCGATGCCGCCATCCTCACCACTCCCTGGGATCAGCTGGACGGCAAGGTGATTCTCTCCGCCATTGAGAAGGTATCCCTGGCGGAGGAGCTGCTGGAGAAGATGCGTGCGGAGCATGCCCTGGCAGAACAGGAGCATGAGCACGAGCATCATCATGACCATGATCACGAGGAGCACGAGCACCATCATGACCACGATCATGAGGAGCACGAGCATCACCACGACCACGATCATGAGGAGCACGAGCATCACCACGACCACGATCATGAGGAGCATGAGCATCACCATGACCATGAGCATGGTGAGTGCAGCGATCCGCACTGCTCCTGCCACCACCATCACCACCACGCCGATGAGGTCTTCACCTCCTGGGGCCGGGAGACGCCCCGGACCTATACCCAGGCGGAGATCAGCCGGATTCTCACGGAGCTGGACTCCGGTGCTTACGGCAAGATCCTGCGGGCCAAGGGCATTGTCAGCGGCGGCGACGGCACATGGGTGGAATTCGACTACGTTCCCGGCGAGCAGGAAGTCCGCGCCGGACATCCGGACTACACGGGCCGGCTGTGCGTCATCGGCGCCGAGCTGGACGAGGCACGTCTGGCGGGCCTGTTCGGCCTGTAAGCGGGAAAGGAATCGAGTACTGCAATGGCTGATATTCCTGTATACCTGGTCGCCGGCTTTCTGGACGGCGGCAAGACGAATTTTATCAACGGCATTTTGGAGGACGGATTTGCCCGGAAGGACCGGACTCTGCTGATCTGCTGCGAGGAAGGGGAAGAGGAGTACAATCCCCGGGCCCTGGACAATGTGACCGTGGTGACGGTGGAGGAGGAAGAGGACCTCAAGTGCTCCCAGCTCAAGGCGTGGGAGAAACAGTACAAGCCCAAGCAGGTTCTGATTGAGTACAACGGTATGTGGCAGATGGAACGCCTTTACAGAGAGGTGCTTCCGGCCAACTGGGTGCTCTATCAGATCATGACCTTTGTGCAAGCGTCCACCTTTGAGCTCTATGCCAAGAACATGGGCCAGCTGATGATGGAAAAGATCATCAACGCGGATCTGCTGGTGTTCAACCGGTGCACGCCGGAGCTGCGGGATGCCCTGCGGGGCCGCAACCTGCGGATGGTCAACCGCCGGGCGGATATTTATCTGGAGATGGAGGACGGCACCAGCGAGGATTATCTCACCGGTGACGAGTGCCCCTTTGATCTGGATCAGGAAATCATCGACATTCCCGATGACGATTACGGCGTGTGGTATGTAGATGTGATGGACCACCCGGACCGCTATGCGGGCAAGCTGGTGCACATGAAACTGGTGATGTGCCACTCCAAGAAATATCCCGGCATTCATTGCCCCGGCCGCTTTGCCATGGTGTGCTGTGAAAACGACATTACCTTCTATGGCCTCATCGCCCGGGGAGAGGGACTGGACCAGTACGAAAACCGGGACTGGATTGAGGTGACGGCCCGGATGGCCGTGGAGGATCATCCGGCATACAAGGGCAAGGGTCCTGTGATGGAGATCCTCTCCATTGCCCCCTGTGAAAAGGCGGCCCAGGAGGTTGTGACCTTCTGATTGCCAATCCGGTTTGTAGAATTTTGGCGAAATAGTACCCGCTGTATGGACCCGCAGCAGGCAGGGGCCTGCCGGAGGGTGTGGAAAACCGCCGGCAGGAATGCTGCCGGCAGCAATGGCGGATCCCCAAATTACAATACGGAGCGTATTTTTTCGACAAAAAATACGCTCCGTATCTCTTTTTGGCGCCTCACCTTGCTTTTTTCCACAAAGTGATTATAATAAACCTATTATGCCAAGATTTTCAGGAAAGGGTCGGTTGCCTTGAAACTACGAGACCGAATTCCACGCATCATGCTGCCCTGGTGGTGTGCGCCGCTTGCAGCGGTCCTGCTGGCCGGGGCCATTACGCTTTTGGCACTCTGGTGCCAGCCCAATGCCCTGCGCGCCGTACTGAAGGTGTTTCGGGGCCAGGAGCTGCTGATTGTGCTCAATGCCCTGCCGGTGGGGCTGCTGCTGTTGGCGATTGCCTGCCTGCTGCGCAATGTCTTTTACGGCGCGGCGGTGGTCAATCTGGTTGTGGGCGCCCTGTCCATTGCCAACTGCATCAAGATTGAAGTCCGGGATGAGCCGGTCTTCCCCCGGGACTTTGCGCTTTTGAAAGAAGTGGGCAGCGCCATGGGGACCTATGACATCCACTTCCCGGTGGGAAGCATTGCGGTGGTGGTGCTCTTTACGGCGGTGCTGGTGTTGGCAGGAGCCGTCATCAAGACCCGGCCTGTGCCGGTGCGGGCGCTGCAGGGCTGGCTGGGACGGCTGCTGGGCTGCGGGGCTTCCATGGCGGTGCTGGTGGCGGCGATCCTGACCGTGTATGCCTCCAACGATCTCTATAATTCCTTCCGGGTGTCCAACGCCTACTATATTCCTTCGGTGTTCAATGAGCTGGGCTTCCCGTACTGCTTCTGCCATCAGTTCACCACGTATCCCGTGGACCGGCCAGAGGGCTTTGACCGCGATGCGGCCGAGACCTGGGACAGTGCGCCGGGCAGTACCGGCGAGGGTGCGGCGGTCAATGTCATTATGGTGATGAATGAGGCTTTTTCGGATATCACCGACAGTGAGGTTTTCGTCTGGGAGGAAGATCCTCTGCCCAACCTCCACGCCATGCAGTCTGATCCCCATGCCGTGACGGGCCATGTGGTGGTGCCGGGGTTTGCCGGAGGCACTGCCAATACGGAATTTGACGTACTGACGGGAATCCAGACCAATGCCCTCTCCGCGGCCACCACATCCTCCTTCCGGGTGGTGAACCGGAATCTGGACAGCCTTTTCCGGGTCTTTGACGAGGACGGATACCACACCTCCTTCTTCCACCCCGGGGACGATTGGTTCTATAACCGGGAGAATGTCTACCGTTGGTTCGGCGCGGAGGAGACGGTGTTTGCCGACCAGATGGAGGACCTGGAGTATAAGGGCCGCTGGGTGACGGACGACTATATGGCCGGGATGATCGAGACGGCCCTGGATGAGGCGGCGGAGGACGGGGAGCTGCTCTTCCATTACACCACCACGATTCAAAACCACATGTCGTATACGGCGGATAAGTACGGTGCGGACTATGTGTATCCTCCGGTGACGACCACCGTTCCCCTGTCCGATGAAGTGCAGACTCTGCTGGAGGTCTATACGGAAGGCGTCCGGGATGCCGACGCCATGCTGGGCCGCCTGCGGGACAGCTTCGCCGACCGGTCCGAACCGGTGGTGCTGGTGTTCTTTGGAGATCATTTGCCCTACCTGGGAGACAATCAGCTGGGCTATCAGGAACTGGGGTCTCCGGTGGCTCTGGCGGAGGAGGACCGGGAAGATCCCTTCTGCTCCTACGAGACGCCATATGTGATCTGGGCCAATGACGCGGCGGCGGAGCTGCTGGACTGGGACCGCGCCGTGGAAGAGCTGGATTTGCCGGAGAACGGAACCATCTCGGCATCGTTCCTGGGCGCCGCCGTCCTGGAGCTGACGGGCCGGGGAGAGCAGACCCCATGGTTTGCCTTCCTCAATGAGCTGCGGCGTATGGCGCCGGTGGTGCAGAAGAAGAACTATATGCTGCCGGACGGCACCTATCGCCGCCCCCAGGATCCGGCGGAGGACTTTCCCAATGACCAGCAGGTCCAGGACGCCATTTTGCAGTGGCGGCAGTGGAGCTATTACCACCTGCGCTACAAAGAAATCCCATAATGCCATAAAACGCCCTGACGCAGATGCGTCAGGGCGTTTTGCATAAATGAACGTTCGTATGGTGTCAGGACTGGGAAGAGGAGGGAGCCTCCGGCTGCGGGCCGTGGAAATGACGCCACACCGCTTCTGCCGCCGGGCGGGGAATGACCGCCGCCAGGGCATCGACCTCCGCCTCCCGGATGGCGCGGATGGTGCCGAAGGCCTTTTTCAGTTCGTCCCGCCGCTTGGGGCCCACGCCGGGAATCCCGTCCAGGGCGGAACGCAGCGTGCTCTTTTCGTGGCTCTGGTGGTGATAGGTGATGGCAAAGCGGTGGGTTTCCTCCTGAATCCGGCCAATGAGGGTAAAGACGGCCTGCTGGGTGACGATGCCGATCTCCCGGCCCTCCGGCGTCACTAGGGCCCGGGTGCGGTGGCGGTCGTCCTTGACCATGCCGAAGATGGGAATGGTCACGCCGAAGGCCTGCGCCACTTCCTGGGCGGCGGCTGCGTGGGTAACGCCGCCGTCGATGAGAAAGACGTCCGGCAGAGGCAAAAACTTTTCGTCGCCGTCGGCTGCCCGCTGCAGTCGCCGCCGCAATACCTCCCGCATGGAGGCGTAGTCGTCCGGGGTGCCGGCGAGGTCCTTGATCCGAAAGCGGCGGTAGGCGGATTTGAGCGGACGGATGCCGCTGTACACCACCATAGAGGCCACGATGTCGCTGCTGCCGGTGTTGGAGATATCGAAGGATTCCAAGCGGCTGGGCGGCGCGGGAAGGTCCAGCATTTTCGCCAGCAGCTCCAGGGTATGGGCGGTGCGCTCGGCGTCGCTGGTGGCCCGCTGGGCCTCTTCGGCGGCGTTGCGCTCCGCCATGGCCAGCAGATCCGCTTTCTCTCCCCGGCGGGGGACGTGGACCCAGACCTTGTGTCCGGCCCGCTGGGTCAGAACCTGGGAGAGGTTTTCACAGTATCCCTCGGTTTCCTGGGGCAGGAGGATTTCATGGGGCAAAATGGCCCGGGGCAGATAGTACTGGGCGGTCAGGGCGCCCAGCATCTCGCCTTCATCCTCTTCCACCGGAGCGGTGAACAGCTCCGTTTCCCGGCCGGCCAGATTGCCGCCCTCCATGTGGAGGATGGCGTAGCAGCACTTGCCGGAGCTGCGGGCCAGTCCCCAGATGTCTGTGTCGGCGCACAGCCCTGCGATCACCGTTTGCTTTTTGCCCAGAGCGGCAATGGCGTTGATCTGATCCCGGAGGTGGGCGGCCTGTTCAAAGCGCAGGGCTTCCGCCTCTGCCTCCATTTCCTCCGTCATCTCCCGCAGCAGCTGGCGGGATTTCCCCTCCAGCAGCTGACAGGCCTGGGCAATGCGGCGGTTGTATTCCGCCTGGGTCATCTCCGGGCGGCAAAAGCCGTCGCACCGGCCCATGTGGAAATTCAGACAGGGCCGTTGGGCGCCGATATCCCGGGGGAAACGGCGGGAGCAGGTGGGCAGGCGCAGCGCGGCACATACGGCGTCGAGAGCCTGCCGGGTTTCAAACCGGCCGCCGAAGGGGCCGAAATAGCGGGCGCTGTCATTGGCGGGGCGGTTCACCAGAGAGAAGCGGGGATACGGCTCCGCGGAAAGACGGACGAAGGGATATCCCTTGTCGTCCTTGAGCAGGATGTTGTATTTGGGACTGTGGCGCTTGATCAGGGAGTTTTCCAGCACCAGGGCCTCGAACTCGCTGGAGACGAAGATGGTGTCGAAATGATCCACCTGGGCCACCATCTGCCGGGTTTTGGGGGTGTGGGAGGCGCTGTCCTGAAAATACTGGCTGACCCGGTTTTTCAGCTTCTTTGCCTTGCCCACATAGATTACGGTGCCGGTTTTGTCCATCATGAGGTAGACGCCCGGCAAAAGCGGGAGGTCGTTGGCCTTTTCCCGCAGTTCATCCTTTGTCATGCCTGCTCCTTTCCGCTCAAATTCCAATGAAGTTCCGGATAACGCCCCAGATCAGCAGCCATACCGCCAGGACCAGGCAGACCCGCTGCTGGCGGACGATATCGGCCCGGCCATATTTCCAATGGCTGACCGCCAGCCAGACCAGGGCCGGCAGGGATACCGTCAGCCCCCAGTTGTAGGCGGGAGCTTCCCAAAACCGGCCGTGCAGCACCGCCAGGCACAAATCTGTGACTCCGCAGCCCGGGCAGCGCAGGCCGGTCAGGGCACGGAACGGGCACCTGAGCCGCAGCCCCAGGGGGATGAGCAAGTAGCCGTAGACAAGGCCGGCGCAGATACACACCGCGCCGGCCCGAATCAATCGCGTTTGCTCAGTAGTCCGCATAGGAGTTCAGCTCCGCCTGCATCAGAGCATAGGAGATGATCCCAAGACTAAAGACTCCCAGCAGCAGATACAAAATGCCCAGATAACCGGCGCGCTCTCCCTGGCTGTAGCGCAGCTGATCCAGCGCATCGCCGCAGCGGTAGAGCCAGTACCAGCCGTACAGTCCGCAGGTGACGATGGTCAGCAGCAGGACCATTCCGCCGGAACCGCCGCTGTGTCCGCCGGTCAGCCGGTCCATATCTTCAGCCAGACTATACAGCCAGTAGAGCGTGTACAGTCCGCAGGTGACCAGGGACAATACAATACATAACCCAACGCTTCGTCTTTCCATAATCCCTCCCGCGCCAGCGGCGCTCTCTTATTTGGTGGCTTGATTGTACCATATCTGCCGCCGGGGCGCAATGTGAAAAAAAAGACGAGGCGGCCCTGTCATACGACAGGACCGCCGAAACCGTTTCCACGTCTGTTTATTCGCCGAAGTTATCCTCGACCAGCTCCACCAGAGCCTTGACGGCATCCTCTTCGTCAGAGCCGTCGGCGATCAGAGTGATCTTGGTGCCCTTCACAATGCCCAGGGACAGCACGCCCAGCAGGCTCTTTGCGTTGACACGGCGGTCTTCCTTCTCGACCCAGATGCCGCTCTTGAATTCATTGGCCTTCTGGATGAAGAACGTAGCGGGTCTGGCGTGCAGACCTACCTCATTATTAACAGTAATCTCCTGTGTATACATGATACAGCTCTCCTTTTCTATACCAAGTAATCGCTTCGCATAGTAAGTCACACTTCTAGCTATCATCATAGCTGGTTTTTTCTCCCGCGTCAACGGTGTTTTTCACAAACATTTTATAAAATGGCTTCACGGGAAAAACCCTTTTTGGCAGTTTGCACCACTTTTGGGAGAAAATATACACCAAAAACACAAAAGATTTCAATAAAATCAGCAGAAATCCGCCGCATTGCGGCGGATTTCTGCAAAAATCAATAATTTTCGGCCTTAATCTGGAAATAGGACTGGGGATGTGCGCAGACGGGGCACACGGCCGGCGCGTTTTCCGCGATCTCCACGTGACCGCAGTTGCGGCAGAACCACATCACCTTGCCGTTCTTGTGGAAGACCTCGCCCTTTTTCAGGTTGTCCAGCAGCTTGAGATAGCGCTCTTCGTGGAGCTTTTCGATCTTGCCCACGCCTTCGAACTGTGCGGCCAGGGCCAGGAAACCCTCTTCCTCAGCGGTGCGGGCCATGTCGGCGTACATGTTGGTCCACTCCTCGTGCTCGCCGGCAGCGGCGGCGACCAGGTTTTCCTCGGTGGTGCCGATGCCGCTCAGGGCCTTGAACCACAGCTTGGCGTGCTCCTTCTCATTCAGAGCGGTCTCCTGGAAGATGGCTGCGATCTGCTCATAGCCGTCCTTTTTGGCCTTGCTGGCGAAATAGTCATACTTGTTGCGGGCCTGAGATTCTCCCGCGAATGCGATCCAGAGATTGGCTTCGGTCTTGCTGCCTTTGAGTTCCATACAATTTGATCCCCTTTCAAAATTCGTTATGATCTTTCCCCGCACATGCAGGACAGATTCCTTCCAGCATCAGGCTGTATCGTTCCACCTGCCAGCCTGCCTCCGCCGCAGACCGGACCGGCGCGGGTTCTTCCAGCGCACTCAGGTCCATCACCCGTCCGCAGCAGGTGCAGCGGATGTGGGCGTGGGGGGCAAGACAGGCGTCGAACCGGGCCGTGGGGCCCTCCAGCTCCTGCAGCATCCCTTCCTGCGCCATCTGGTGGAGGTTCCGGTAGACGGTACCCAGGCTCAGCCGGGGCAGTTCCTCCCGAAGCAGGTCGTATACCATTTGGGCGGAGGGATGCTCCCGGGAGGCATGGACAGCCTGATAGATCCGTTCCCTTTGTCGGGAATACCGACGCAGTGTCGCCATGCGCTCCTCCTTAACAGTAATGATTACTTTTATTAATATAGCAGATCTTTTCCGAGAATGCAAGCAGTATTTCCCGGTTTTCGAAAAAAATTCCGGGCATGGGAATGGAGGCAGCGGAGACAATAGGCTTTGGGTATCGCGCACGTATGCCTGCGCAAAAGGAGGATCGAATCATGAAAAGAAGTCTGGCGCTCTTGCTGGCCTCCCTGCTGCTGGTATTTGGACTGACCGCCTGCGGGCGGGAGGACACACCCAAGGATCAAACCAACGATTCTGTGTCCGAGGATCTGAAGGATGCGGCGGATGATGTGGGAGACGCCGCCCGGGACGGCCTGGATGATGCCGGCAACGCCATTGAGGACGGTGCCGACCGCATCGAGGATGCCGTTGACGGCGACGGAGTTCCCAACAAGAGCCATTCCATGCTCGATGGCGTTTCCTATGAGGAGATGCTGCGCAACGGAAAGGTCCATGATACGGACGGAGACCTGACCGATCATGAAAACGCGGTTTCCGGCAGCGCCTATTGATCTTCGCATACCCGGGACCCCGGCTTTTGCCGGGGTCCCATGGTCTCTGTGGGGAGAATGCCTTTTCTTTTCCGGCGGTTTCCGGTATAATCATATCAATATATAAGAGATTGAGCGAAGAGAAGGTGCGCGTGATGGAATATCCCATGCAGGTGATTGCCCGCATTCACAGTGAGTTTTCCACCAAATTCGGCGTTCCCCGGCAAAGCGGTCTGGTGGACGCTCTGGAAGCGGAGATCGTATTTGAGCCGCCGTTCCGGAATCCCGATGCCCTGCGGGGATTGGAGGGCTTTTCCCACCTTTGGCTGCTTTGGGTCTTTGATCAGGCGGCGGGAAAGGGCTGGTCCCCCACTGTGCGGCCGCCCCGGCTGGGAGGCAACGCCAGAATGGGCGTATTCGCCACCCGGTCTCCGTTCCGGCCCAATCCCATTGCCCTGTCGGCGGTGCGGCTGGCCGGGATTGAACATGACGCCCGGGGGCCGATTCTGCGGATTCGGGGCGCGGATTTGATGGATGGTACCCCCATTCTGGATATCAAGCCTTACATCCCCTATGCCGACGCCCATCCCGACGCCCGGGGCGGCTTTGCATCGGCACCGCCGGAGGAGCTGCTGGAGGTGGAAATTCCGCCTCAGTGGCTGGAGAACGTTCCGCCCCACCGGCGGGAGGCGCTGCGGGGCGTGCTGGCCCAGGATCCCCGGCCCCGGTATCAGGAGGACCCGCAGAGAGTGTACGGCTTCGGGTTTGCGGGGCTGGAGGTACGCTTCCGGGTAGAGGACGGACGGGCGATTGTGGAGGAGATTTTGCCCGGCACCGGGGAATGAGTACAAAAAACGGTGAGTACAAAAAACGGTGAGTACAAAAAACGGTCAAGAGCCCGGAGCGCATTGCGCTCCGGGCTCTTGGATTGGGAACGAAAATCAGGCTTTGCGCAGGGGGAGAGGGGGACACGCTGCACCCGCCCCGCACCTCTATGGCCAGCTGGACCACCTCATCCCGGGGCAGGTCCACATAGCGGGCCACCGCGGTGGGACCGATGCGGGTGGTGCGCAGCATCCGGCGGGCGATCTCCTCCCGTACGGATCGTTGGGTGGTGTCCATGAAATGCCCCCTTTTCAATAAGAATAGAGAAAGTATAGCACAATTGCGGTTAATAGACAATAAAAATAATCGGTTAATGTCTCATATTCTCCGAAGATGACATCCTATACACTGGAAGCATCAAACGGAGTAAAGTGGTGTCTATGAGACGTGTATATAAACAGATTAATCTGGATGTAGGTGCCCGGCTGCGCGCTTGCCGGGAGCGGGCTCATTTGACCCGGGAAGCGTTTGCGGAGCAGGTGGGCATTACACCCCGCTTTGTGGCAGATATTGAATGCGGAAGAGTGGGCGCGTCCCTGACAACGCTGAAGCGGGCTTGTGAAGTGTTGGGCGCTTCGGCGGATGAGATTCTGTGGGGCGAGGCTTCTGCGGCCAAAAGCGCGGGGGAACATCTGGCTGCCATGCTGGCCGGTGTGGACCCGGAGCTGCTGCCCATCCTGGAAGAGAGCATCCGCACGCAGGTGCGGCTCGTTGCGGCGGCCAAAAAGCAGGAAACGCCCTGAACCTGCATATACAGCAAAAAAGAACCACACCGATTGGTGTGGTTCTT
>CALXDJ010000013.1 GCA_944387035.1 uncultured Oscillospiraceae bacterium
GCGCCGACATAGAGCTGGCCCTCCGTGCCCAGGTTCATGACCTTGGCGTGCTGGGCAAAGGCGAAGGCCAGGCCGGTAAAGATCAGAGGCGTGGCATAGCTCAGGGTGGTCAAAATGGCCTCGCCGGAGCCAAAGGCACCCAGGAAGATGAGCTTATAGACCTGCACCGGGTTGAAACCGGCGGCAAAGAAGACGATGCCGCCCAGGATCAGGGCCAGCACAAAGGCCAGCAGGGTGCGCAGAGCTACATATATGGTTTTGCGTGTGCCCACAAGTTCCATGCCTTATGCCTCCTTTCCCGGGGCCTGTGCGGCGCCGGTCATCAAAAGTCCCAGCCGGTTGTCGTCAAAGCGCTCCGCACGGTCCACGGCCACAATGCGGCCCTGATAAATGACGGCGATGGTGTCGCTGAGTTTTTTTACCTCGTCCAGGTCGGCGGAAATCAGCAGGATTCCCTTCCCCTGGTCCCGGTAAGCGAGCATAACCTCATGGATGTACTCCGAGGCCGATACGTCCACGCCCCGGGTGGGCTGGGCGCAGATCACCACTTCCGGAGACTGGGAGAAGACCCGGGCAATGACCACCTTCTGCTGGTTGCCGCCGGAGAGCGCGCCGCAGGGCGTTGCAACGTTGGGGGCCTTGATGCGGAAATCCCGGGCCAGGGTTTCCGCGTTTTTCCGGATAAACCGGTAGTCCATGATGCCCCGGCGGCTGAACTGGGGCTGCTTCTCATAGCCCAGGATGGAGTTTTCCTCAATGGACCGGGCCAGGGACAGTCCCCGCACCGTGCGGTCCTCGGGCACATGGCCGATGCCGGCTGCAATGAAGTCCGCAGCCGTGCCCTGAATTTTGTTCCCGTTGAGCCGCAGTTCCATGGAGTCAGGCTGGAGCAGGCCGGTGAGGGCTTCAATGAGCTCCGTCTGGCCGTTGCCGTCGATGCCGGCCACGCCCAGAATCTCGCCGCGATGGAGGGAAAGCGCGATGTTCTGGAGAATGGGAATCCCGTTTCTGCGGTAAGACAGATGCTCCACGGAGAAGAACGTCTCACCGATTGCTTGGGAGGGATGGCGGCCCTCAAAGCTGTATTCCCGGCCCACCATCATGCTGGCCAGCTGCTCCATGGAGGTTTTGTCCTTATCCACGCTGCCGATGAGCTGGCCGTCCCGGAGAACGGTGCACCGGTCGGCAATCTCCATGACCTCATAGAGCTTGTGGGTAATGATGATGATGCTCTTCCCTTCCGCGCGCAGCTGCCGCAGGGCCGAGAAGAACTCCTGGACCTCAATGGGCGTGAGGACGGCAGTGGGCTCGTCCAGAATCAAAATGTCCGCGCCCCGGTAGAGCGCCTTGAGAATCTCCACCCGCTGCATCTGGCCCACGGAGAGGGTTTCCACCTTGGCCCGGGGATCCACCTGGAATCCGCTGCGCTGTTCCAGCTCCTCCACTTCCCGGACCGCCTGTTCAAAATCAAAGAACACGCCCCGGCGGGGTTCCCGGCCCGCCACAATGTTTTCTGCCACGGTGAGCACGGGAATCAGCATAAAATGCTGATGCACCATACCCACGCCGGCTCGAATGGCTGCCTGGGAGTCCCGGAGCGTGACGGATTTTCCGTTGAGGAAAATCTCGCCGCTGGAGGGCTTGTGCATGCCGTAGAGAATTTTCATCAGGGTGGTTTTTCCGGCGCCGTTCTCCCCTAAAACAGCGTGGATTTCCCCTTGCCGTAAGGTGAAATCCACGTTGCTCAGTGCCTGAACGGTGCCGAAATTCTTTGAAATGCCCCGCATTTCAACCGCATTCATAGAAGCACCGCCTTTTTATCATGTGAAAGGTTACTTGCTCTGGCCGTACTGGGCAATCCAGCCATCCACTTCGTCCATGGTGGTGGGCAGGGAGACGCCGCTGTTCACGTACCACTCCTGCGCGGCATCCACCTTTTCCAGCAGGTCCTCGGGCAGCTCCACGGAGGCATCCTCGGTCAGATAGGCAAAGGCGCCGTCGGAGAAGGAGGGATACACATTACCGGCTGTCCAGGTGCCGTCAAGGATCTGCTGGCACTGGGCATAGGCAATGTCCGTGAGCACGAAGCCCGCCGTGGCGGGAATGTAGGGAGAGAGGCTGTTCTGGTTGGCGCCGCAGCCCAGACCGTAGAACTGCTTTTCTTCCAAGGCCGCCCAAATGCCGGCGCCGCTGCCGGCCAGGTTCTGGACCACGTCCACGCCCTGGTTGTACATGGCGACAGCCATTTCCTTGCCGGTGTTGACGTCGGTGAAGTTGCCCACCGTGGACACCAGCACTTCCACCTCGGGATCGTAGAACCGGGCGCCGCAGGCGAAACCGGTGCTCATGGCGTTGAGGGTAGCGGTATCCAGACCCTGAATGGCGCCCACCTTCTTGTCGGGGTTGGTGAACTCAAAGCGGTCATCGGTGGTCATGAGACCGGCAATGACGCCGGTGAGGAAGGTCTGCTCCGCACCGTTTTTCAGAATGTTGCACACGTTGGGGTTGTCGGAAGCGTTATCCACCAGGGTGAACTTCTGATCCGGATACTGGGGCGCGATCTCATCAAGAGCGGTGGCGCCGTCGGTGGACAGCACGATGATCAGGTCATAGGAGCCGTCCTGTGCGAAGTTGTAGGTCATAGTGGTGTACTCGTCGGGAGAAGAGGGCTCTGCGTAATCAAACGTGATGCCCAGATCCTCCTTGGCCTTCTCCAGACCGGCGTATACCATGTCGTTGAAGTTGTTGTCGCCCAGGCCGCTGGTGGTCAGCACCACGCCGATCTTGGCAGCGGCAGTGCCTTCTGCTTCCTGGTTTTCCTCGTTCTGGGCGGGCTCCTTGTCGGCAGCCTCCAGATCGGTGGTTCCGCCGCAGGCGCTCAGGGTCCCCAGCATCAGGGTCAGAGCCAGCAGCATGGCAAGTCCTTTTTTCATCGTAATCCTCCTCGATTTTTCTACTTTGAATGTTGCTTTTTCAGGCATTTACAGATGAATGCCCCTGATTCAATGCCAAAAATTATAGCATGCAGATTCGGGGCAGAATGCGACAAATGTCGCGTCACAGAAAGATCATACCTATTTTTGCGAACAAAAAGTGGGCTTTCTTCCCGCTGCCAGGGGAGGAAAGCCCGCTTTTCAGTGAAAATATTCCGATTTGCGCTGTTTGAGCCGCTCGTAGTGTTCCCGGTCGATATAGATGCTCTCCCGCCGGATCTCAATGAGTCCCTCTTCCCGGATGATGGGCAGGATTCGCTGCAGCGTCCGCACGGTGATGCCGATATAGTGGGCGATTTCCTGCCGCTTTTCTATGATCTTGACCGGCCCCTGAAAGCCCGGAGAGCAGGTGCGGACATAGAACTCATAGGCGTAGATCAGATAGGTGATGGTCCCGGCATAGGGCGGATAGGCGTTGCACTCGGAAATCCGCCAGAGCTCGAAATTCAGGCGGTTGATCGCCCGCTGAGAAATTTCCTGGGTGAAGCGGGGATAGCGGGCAAAGCATTGCTGCATGGTGGCGGCGGGAATCATGGCCAGAGTGGCATTGGTCTTTGCGAAGATGGTGGCGCTGAAGGAATGGTGCTGCTCAAACATGCCCAAAACGCCGAATACGTCATCCACGGTGGCCCTGCGGTACCAGACCCGCTCGCCGCTGATGAAATTGCAGGTGGAGCAGCACACGCCGCTGAGAATGAGATAGGTATCCGTGTTGTGTTCGCAATGGGAAATGATGATATCATCGGCTTTGTAGTGGCGGATCAGGATGGTGTCCAGAAGCTCGTCTGGAAGCTCGCTGAGCAGTTCAGCCACCCGGGGGCGGTATTTCATATAATCGCGGATGTGCAGAAAAATTCCCCCTTTCACCAAAAGACATCCAACGGTGCGGGATCTGCGGCGCTTTGCCGGATTGGACGAGGCAATTGGATCAAAGCGCGGAGCAGTCTGTTACAATGCGGGTGATGAGACGCTGCAGGTCCGACCCCCGGCGGTTTCCGATTTCGATGACCTCCTCTTCCGTCAGGGGCTGGTCCAGAATGCCGGCGGCCATGTTGGTAATGAGAGAGAATGCCAATACCTGCAGTCCGCAGTGCGAGGCGGCAATGACTTCCGGGACGGTGGACATGCCCACAGCGTCGGCGCCCAGGGTCCGGAAGGCCCGGATTTCCGCGGGCGTTTCGTAGCTGGGGCCGGTGCAGCCCAGGTACACGCCTTTTTGCAGCATGAGCCCCAGAGACTGGGCGGCCTCCTGCGCGGCCTGGCGCAGAGCGGGCGTATACGTGTACGTCATATCGCAGAAGCGGGGACCGAAAGACGCGTCGTTGGGCCCGATGAGGGGGTTGGTTCCCATGAAGTTGATATGGTCCTCAATGAGCATCAGGTCACCCACCTGGAAGCTGGTGTTGATGCCGCCGGCGGCATTGGTCACGATCAGGGACGTCACACCCAGCTGCTTCATCACCCGCACGGGGAAAATAATGTCGGACAATGCGTGACCCTCATAGAAATGGAGGCGGCCCTGCATGCAGATGACGGGCTTGCCGCCAAAGCGGCCCGCCACGAACTGGCCCTTGTGGCCCGGCGCGGTGGAGCAGACAAAGTGGGGAATCTCGCCGTAGGGGATGACGTGCTTGTCCTCGATCACCTCGGCAATGCCGCCCAGGCCGGAGCCCAGAATCAGACCGATGCGGGGTGTTTCCCCAATGCGCGCACGGACATACTCCGCGGCTTCCTGTACGTAATTGCAATCCATCAGATGGTTCCTCCTTACAGTTCGCTGATGATACGCCGGGCAGACGTTTCCGCATTGCGGATCGCCCGCTCCAGATCGATGGTGGTATATTCGCCGTCCCGGTAAAGCACGCGTCCGTCCACCATGGTCAGGCACACATCACTGCCCTGGGCGGCAAAGACCACATTCCCCACCATATCATGACAGGGGTGAAGATAGGGGCGCCGGCGCTGGTCCAGCACAATGAGATCTGCCCGCATTCCGGTGCGCATGAGGCCGCAGTCCTCCCGGCCCTGGGCCAGAGCACCGGCCCGTGTGGCGGCCCAGAGGGCCTGCCGGGCGGAAATGGCGGTGGGATCTGCGGAGGTGGCCTTGAACAAGGTGGCGAACAGCTTGACCTCCTCCAGCAGGTTCAAATTGTTGTTGCTGGCTACGCCGTCGGTGCCCAGGGCCACGGATACGCCTTCTTGAAGCAGGCGGGGCGCCGGGCAAAAGCCGCTGGCCAGTTTCAGGTTGCTGACGGGGCAGCTGGCCACGGTGACGCCCTTCTCCCGCAGCAGGGAGAAGTCCTCCCCTTCCAGCCACACGCAGTGAGCCGCGGTGGTGGGAGCATCAAAGACGCCCAGGTCATAGAAGTAGCGGGCGGGGGTTTTTCCGCCGTGGCGGGCTTTGCAGGCCTCCTGCTCATCCCGGGTTTCGGAGAGGTGCAGGTGCATCCGCAGCCCCGTCCGGGCGGCCAGCTCGGCCATCCCGGCCGCTACCTTGGGCGTGGAGGTATATTCGGCGTGGATGGCCAGATCCAGTTTCAGACGGCCGTCTCCGGCATTGTGGAAGGAGTCCAGCATCCCCAGGGTTTCCTGATACTGGGGCAGCTCATGGGCGGCGCGGTCGTCAAAGCAAGTCACCGCCAGGCTCAGATTCATCTTGGCGCCGGCTTCCAGTACGGCGCGGCTGTTGGCCTCGCCGCCGAAATACATATCGGTGGTGGAGACCACACCGAAGCGCAGCATTTCCGCCATGGCCAGCAGAGTGCCGTTGTAGATATCCTCATCGGTGAGCCGGGCCTCAAAGGGGAACACCTTTTTGTTCAGCCAGTCGGACAGGGACAGATCTTCCGCATACCCGCGCAGAAGCGTCATGGCCGAATGGCTGTGGGCGTTGTAAAAACCGGGCATGAGCAGTTTGCCGGTGCCGTCGTAGCGCTCGCCGAAGTCCTCCTGCGGTTCCGTGTCGCAGATACACGCGATTTTGCCGTCCCGCACCCCCACAAAGCGGTTGGCCTGATAGTGGAGCGTATCGTCCAAAATTCCGATGTTGGCAAAAAGCATCTCGGGTCCCATCCTTTCCTCCTGTTCCGGACGGAGCAGGATTCATTTATCGTCTATCCTATCATACGCGGCGAATTTCGGTCAAGGGGCGCCGCACCGGAGCGGGCGTCATGAAGCAGAGGACGGTGCGGAATTTGGGGGGAAATCTGCGGCAAGGGCGTCATTTGTCCTGTCTGGGTGGATGGCAATGTGATATGATAAAAGAAAAGCCGGGCCCGGCGTGGGTGGAAGGGCGCCGTGTCCGGCGAGAAGTGTTCAAAAAGGAGAAGTCTATGCCTGCTGTCAATGTACTCATCAAACCTGCCTCCTCTGCCTGCAATATGCACTGTCAGTACTGCTTTTATCGGGATGTGGCGGACCACCGCCAGCAAGCCTGCCAGGGGATGGTGTCCCTGGAGACCATGGAGCGGATCGTGGCGGCGGCCATGGAGTATGCCGAAGGGACATGCGCGTTTGGCTTCCAGGGCGGAGAGCCGACATTGGCGGGGCTGGATTTTTACCGCGGCGTTCTGGAACTGGAGGAGCGCTACCGCAAGCCGGGCGTCCGGATCTGCAATGCCATCCAGACCAACGGATTGTGCGTGGATGAGGAATGGGCCCGCTTTTTGGCACAGAATCATTTTCTCGTGGGACTGTCCTTGGACGGACCGGCGGACATCCACAACCGCAACCGCCGGGACACGACGGGAAACGGCACATTCAACCAAGTCATGCGGGCGGCCCGTATGCTGGAAAAAGCCGGAGCGGAATACAATATCCTCTGCGTGGTAACGGGACAAACCGCCCGGTTCGTGGAACAGATCTACCGGTTTTTCCGCCGCCAGGGCTTTCGGTGGCTGCAGTTTATCCCCTGTCTGGAACCGCTGGATCAGGAGCGGGGGCAGGAGCGGTATCACCTCTCGGCCGAGGGGTACGGCACCTTCCTTTGCCGCTTGTTTGACCTCTGGTTTCAGGACCTGCAAAAGGGAGAATATGTCAGCATCCGGCATCTGGATAACTGGATCGGCATGCTGCTGGGACAGCCGCCGGAGGCGTGCAGTATGCGGGGCAGCTGTTCGGTTCAGTTCGTTGTGGAGGGAGACGGCGGCGTCTATCCCTGTGATTTCTATGTGCTGGATGACTTGCGGATGGGAACGGTGGGCCAGGAGAGCTTTGCCCAGATGGAGCAGAGCGAGGCGGCCTGCCGGTTCCGGGAAGCTTCCCGGCGGGTTCCCCAGGCCTGCCGGGAGTGCGGCGCGTATATGCTGTGCCGCAACGGCTGCCGCCGGGACCGGCTGGTGACGGCGGAGGGATTGGTGGACCGGAATTATTACTGCCAGGCCTATCGCATGTTTTTCGCGCAGCGCGGGCAGGCTCTGCGTCAGGCTGCGGCCATGGTATGCCGGATGGAGCGGCAGGCGTAAGATAACACAATCAAAATCAAACCCGCCAGGTCTCCGCCGGAATTGCATCCGGCGGAGACCTGGTGCTCTGCGGGAATGTTTCACCTGCACGGCACAAAGAGATAAAATGATGGCCGGCCGTGCAGGAAAACTGGTTCCAAGGTTTGGAAAGTGTTACAAATTTGCGGAAAAATGAGGTTGCAAAGGGAGCGCACAGCCAGTACAATGAGGGCCACTTTTCTCTCCCTGGCGGAAAATCCTGCGCTGATGCGCAGATCAAAAGGAGACAGGCTCATGACAAAATTGACGCGACCTCTGCAAACCTCCCTGCTGGCGCTGGCGGTACTGACTGCAATTGTGCTGGACGGGGTGCTGTGGGGACCGGGCTTTGGACGGGGGACAAAACGGTTCTCCCAATGGCCTATGGATGTTCCCGCGCAGGCATTTACCGACTGGCAGGACCGGGATCCGGAGGAATCTCTGAAAAGTCTGGATACGCAGCTTGCACAGCTGGTGCAGGCTGCGCAGAACCGGGCTGGGACGGAGGAGCTCCGATCCCGCCTGGATCAGGCGGAACAAACGCTCGTGCAGATTCAGACCGATCAGGCCTTTGCCCAATGGGCGTCCTCCCGGGAAGTGGAGCGCTTTGGGGAGCGGCACGCGGCCTGGAACAATGCGGCCAACCGGGCGTACGGGCTTTACGCACAGGCCCGGCAGGATTTGCTGCAGGCCAATCCCGGGCCGGAGCTGCGGGCATATCTGGGGGATGACGGCGAAGAGCAGATGCCGTCTGCCTATACCCAGGAACAGCTGGATATGCTGGACCGGGAAACGGAACTGGTCCACACCTACCAGCGGCTGCTGGGTACCCGCAAGGAGCGCTGTACCGTGACGGATCAGGGCGTGACCTATCAGGAAAGCTCCCTGCTTGCAGCCTATGAAGACGGAACGCTGTCCGAGGCAGATTACTGGCGGCTGTATGAATCACTGGGCGCTGTGGGCAATGCGGAACTGGGCGGTGTGTATCTGGAGCTGGTGAAGCTGCGCAATGACTTTGCCCGCAGTCTGGGCTACGAGAATTATGCGGCGTATGCCTATCCCAATCTGTACGGCCGGGATTACACACCGGAAGAAGCACTGGATTTTTGCCGGGCGGTGATGGAGCAGGTGACCCCGCTGTTTGAAAGCTGGAAGGAGGCGGGCCAGCGCCCGGAGCTGGACCTGGAGTCCGTGGAGAACTTGCTCTATGGCCGGACCGGGCAGGAGCTGGTGGAAATGGTGCAGCCCTGTTTGGGAACTGTTTCCCAAGACCTGGCGGATGTGTTTGCCTATATGCTGGACAATGAACTCCTGGATGCGGAAGTCCTGGACAGCAAGTCCCCGGAGGCCTACACCATCGACCTTCCGGCCTATCAGTCGGCCCTGGTGTATTTGAGCCCGGATAACCTGGATCTGTTCACGCTGGTCCATGAGTTCGGCCATTTTGCCGATACCTGTCTGGCACCCAATCTTGCATCCTGCATCGACAGCGCGGAGATTGCTTCCCAGGGGCTGGAGACGCTGTATCTCTCCTTTGCTCCGGAACTGGTGGGGCCGGAACATGCCGCCGCCCTGCGCTGGATGGAGGTGTACAATCTGCTGGGGGCGATCATGGATGCCGCCCGCCTGGGGGCCTTTGAGCTGAAGGCTTACACCGACGAGAACCTGACTCTGGATGCGCTCAACCGGTATTACCACGAGCTGTGTGTGCAGAGTGGAGCGGTGTCCGATGATGCGGAGACGACTTATGGCTGGGAGCTGGTTCCGCATCTGTTTGGCAGTCCCTGCTACTATGTCAGCTACGGAACGTCCGCAGCCAACGCGCTGGAGCTGCTGCTGCGATCCTGGAAAAATTTCAACCAGGGCGCGGAGCGGTATCTGGATCTGGTGGCGCAGACAGACACACAGGGATATGTGGGAGCGGTGGAAGCCGCTGGACTGCGCAATATGTTGGAGCCCAAGTCCCTGGCGGAGCTGACGGAGGGACTGAAGGGATACCTTGCACAGGAGATCTGCCAGGCGGCGCCGCTTTTGGTTGCGGCGGCGTAGCTGCTCGGCCGCGCGCAGGCGGATGCCGCGGGTTGGCGGCTGGGCTCACAGCGCAGCGGATGGGATAGATCCGGCAAAGCAAGCAAAGGAACCGGGGACGCCATGGCGTCCCCGGTTCCTTTGCTTATGGAGAAAACGAATATGCAGACGCTCAGCGGCGGGAGGGGTCTGCCGGTGATGCGGTGCTGGCCCGGATCTGCAAAGAGGGCAAAAACAGACGGTCCTGTGCGCATTGAGGCTGGTACATCATTTGCTTGAGCAGGGTTGCGGCGGCTCGTCCCATTTCCTCCACGGGCTGCTCGACTGTAGACAGGGGGACGTCCAGCGTCTCACAAAACGGAATGCCGTCGTAGCCGATTACAGACAAGTCGGCCGGGATGCGCAGATGGTATGCCCGGCAGCCGGTATAGACGCCCAGGGCGATCATGTCGTTGAAGCAGAAAATCCCTGTAACGGACTTTCCCAGCAGGTACGGAAGATACTTTACGCCGTCTTCGGGGCGGTAGTCTCCCTGGCAGATCAGGCTCTCGTCATAGGCAATGGCCGCCTCCTCAAGAGCATCCTGATAACCCAGCAGCCGCTCCCGGCAGACGACATCCTCCAGCGGGCCGGTAATGCACCCGATTCGAGTGTGTCCCTGCTCGAGCAGATAGCGGACGGCCATCCGGGCGCCCTCCCGGTTATCCAGCAGAACGGACTTTACATTGGGAATGTCCATTTTCCGGTCCATAACCACCACGGGAATCCGGCTTTTGAGAATTTTTTCCCGCAGGGTGTCTTCCTCCTCCGGTGTGGTGCGGGCGGAACGGACCATCACCACTCCCCCGACACCCCGGCTGAGCAAGGTGTCCAGGTTGGCCAGATCCTGCCCTGGTTGGTCGCCGTGGACCATGACGATGGCATCATTGCCCTGGGCACGGGCCTCCAGCAAAAAGGCCTGGCCGATGCTGGAGAAAAAAGGTTGCTGATATCCGGCAGCAAAATACCCACCAAGGGCCGTGGGGCGGCGGAACGGTGTTTATCATGTACATGTTCCTGCAGGATAAGGGCAGCACCTCCAGCATTGCCACCAAAGTGTTCCCGAGCGTGACCATTCCCGGTGTGAGTTCCATTCCTGTGCTGGGACAGATTCTCAGCGGCCATAACGTTTTGACCTATGTGGCCTTTTTGATGGTGGCCGTGGTGTGGGTGCTGCTGTTTCGTACCCGGCTGGGAGCCCATATCCGGGCGGTGGGAGAAAATCCCGGCGCGGCTGCCAGCGTGGGAATCAATGTGGTCAGAACCCAGAATATCGCCCTGCTGCTGAGCGGATTTCTCACCAGTCTGGGCGGCGCCTTTATGAGTATGGGGTATATGAATGGCTTTAGCCAGAACATGGTGGCCGGACGGGGATTCGTTGCCCTGGCGGCTGCCAGTATGGGACAGCTTCATCCGGTGCTGGGCATGGTGGCTGCGCTGATCTTCGGCGCGGCGGATGCGTTCTCCAACGCCATGGCAGCCATGCGGATTCCGGATGAATTGGTCAAGCTCATCCCCTATGCTACGACAATTGTGGGGATGGTGGTCTTTTCCGCGGCGGATCAGCGCCGCCGGCTGGCCCGAAAGAAACAGGCCATGGAACAGTCATAACAGGATCATGATAAAGGAGCGTACCGACATGGAACAAGCGTGGAAAATTGCCCGTATGAAAACCGATAATGCCGTGCCCCGGCTCCTGACCCAGGACGAGCAGACCTGGGAGGACAACATTGATGTGGGCGAGGCGGAGGATGCCCATCTGCGCCTTTTGTGGAACAGCCATGTTCCCGGCAGTTTCGCCCCGGAGAGCATTATGCTCGCTGCCATCCAGGCCAAGGAGAACCTGGGATATACGGTGGAGGGCGGCGTGGAGCTCTGGAAGGCCGGACAGAAGGCTGTGGCGGACGGCGATATGGTGGAACTCAACCGCATCAGCGCCCGGCTGTGGCATGCAGTCAATCATGCCGAACCCAATCCCGCCCATGAAAGCTGGTCCTTCCGGCGCTATGAGAGCTGGGAACAGTATTCGGCCGCGATGACCTTCCCGGCTGCTGCCGCGGTTGACTGTGACTTGCTGGAGAAGCAGATGTATGCCGGCTGGATGGCCCAGATCATCGGCGGTGCCATCGGCACCATGATCGAGGGATATACCACCGATGCGATCCGCAAGTGCTTTGGAGAGGTGCGCAGCTATCTGCGCGCTCCCAGTACCTATAATGATGATATCACCTATGAGCTGGCGTTCCTCCAGGCTTATGAGCGGCTGGGCAGTCGGCTTACCTCCCGGGAAATTGCCGAAGAATGGATTGCCCTGGTGCCGTCGGGGTGGTCTGCTGAGGAGCTGGCCCTGCGCAACATTCGCTGGGGCGTGATGCCGCCGGAGAGCGGACGGCTGGGCAATCCCTTTGGAGAGTGGATTGGCGCCCAGATGCGCGGCGCCGTCTGCGGTATGGTGGCGCCCGGCAATCCTGCGGAGGCGGCGCGGCTGGCCTGGATGGACGGAGAGGTTTCTCACTTTGCCAACGGCATTCTGGGTGAGGTGTTCAATGCGGTGCTGGTTTCGCTGTCCTTTGTGGAAACGGATATCCGGGCAATGGTGGCGGCCTGCGCCGATATGATGCCGGAAGAGAGTGAGTATGGCTCTGTCATCCGTTTTGCCCTGGAGGCCTGCCGCAGCAGTGCGGACTGGGAGAGCGCCTGGCGGCTTTGTGAGAAAAAGCTGGAACGCTATAACTGGATTCACGCCTACCCCAATGCTGCGGCCGAGGTGGTGGCGCTGTGGTTCGGCCAGGGTGACTTCGATGAAACGGCCTATATCATCTCCATGGAAGGACAGGATGTAGACTGCAATGCGGCTCAGATTCTCACTGCTGTCGGGATCATGAAGGGAGTAGAGAATCTGGATGCCCGGTGGACGAATCCCATCGGGGATGAGCTCAAGACCTATCTGCGCCGGGGGAGAACCCTGTCCATCCGGGAGCTGGCCCAGCGTACCGCGGCTTGTGCACGGAGAGGCATCCAGGAAGCGGAATATGGAAACGAGTGAGAAACGAATGGTAAAAATTTTAAATTTCGGCTCCCTCAATCTGGATTATACCTACGATGTGCCGCATTTTGTCACAGCGGGAGAAACGCTCTCTTCGGTGCAGATGCGGGCTTCTGCCGGCGGCAAAGGACTGAACCAGTCCATTGCCGCCAGCCGGAGCGGAGCGGAGATCTATCATGCCGGAGCTGTGGGACAGACGGACGGCGGCATGCTGCTGGAGGTCCTCCGGGGTGCGGGAGTGGATACCCGCTGGATTGCCAGAGTTCCCGAAGCCACAGGTCATGCTATCATTCAGCGGGATCCGGCCGGGCAAAACTGTATCCTGCTCTTCAGCGGTGCCAACCAGACCATTACGCCGGAACAGGCCCGTGGAGTCCTGGGGCAGTTTGCCCCGGGAGACTGGCTGATGCTGCAAAATGAGATCAGTGCGGTAGAGCAGCTGATGGAGCTGGCACACAGCATGGGGATTCGGATCGCCTTCAATCCCTCTCCTATGACGGAGGCCGTGCGGACGTATCCGCTGCATCTGGCAGACCTGCTGATCTTCAATGAGATTGAAGCGGCAGGGATCTGCGGTGTGGAAGCGTGCGCCGGAGAGCAGCTGCTGTCTCTGCTGGGACAGCGTTTTCCGCAAAGCCAGGTGGTGCTCACATTGGGCGGTGCGGGCGCGTGGTACCACTGCGGAGAGACCACGGTTTTTCAGCCGGCCTTTTCCGTTCCGGTGACGGATACAACCGGCGCTGGAGACACGTTTACCGGGTATCTTCTGGGGGGCCTCATTCAAAAGCTTTCGCCGGCGGAAGCCATGCGGCAGGCGGCAGCGGCGGCTGCCCTGGCGGTGACACGGCGGGGAGCGGCCGGCTCCATCCCGGAGCGGGAGGAAGTGCAGCGCTTTTTGCAGCAGCATTCGTAAGATCCTTCCCAGAAGGCGGAGAACAAACGAAGGAGCCGAAGGCATTTGCCTTCGGCTCTTTTTTGCGGTTGAACTGTCTGGGAACTGTGCTTGGCGCCGGGCGGCCTGCCGGAAGATGGGGCGGCGGCAAACTGCACATGGCTGCGGCGCTGCGGTCCGCTGAGCGGATGATCGTTCGGCGCAGCGAGGAGATGTGTGGAAGAGGCGTGTTCTCCGCAGACAGCAAAAAAAGGACCTCCGGCAATATGCCGGAGGCCCTTTTTCAGTATGAGGTTGAACCCATTAACGGGCCAGGTAGCCGCCGTCCACCGGCATGACCAATCCGTTGCAGTAGGAGCCTGCCTCGGAGCACAGCATGAGAACGGGTCCGACCAGATCGTCCGGTTTGCCCCAGCGGCCGACAGCGATTCGATCCAGGATTTCCTGATACCGTTTGGGATCCTGCTGCAGGGGTAACGTTTGATCTGTTTCGATATAGCCGGGAGCAATGGCGTTGACCCGGATGCCTCGGCCGCCCCACTCATTGGCAAAGGCCTTGGTTACCTGGGCGATGGCGCCCTTGGAGGCCACATATGCGGCCATTTTGGGACCGGCAACGAAGCTGTTCATAGAGGCCAGGTTGACAATCCGGCCGTAACCTTGGCGAAGCATGTATTGTCCGACCAGCTGGGAGCAGTATACGGTTCCGTTGAGATTGGTCGCGATGACCTCGTCCCACATATCCAGGGGGAAGTCCTCCAGCCAGTAGCGGCGGTTGATGCCGGCGGCGTTGATGAGGATATCAATCCGTCCGCCCAGCTTTTCTGCTGCCTGTGCTACGGCAGTGTCCAGAGAGGAACGGTCCGCCACGTTGCACTGAATGGCATAGACCGCCGGGCCGTCGCCCTGCATCTCCTGAGCCATTTGCTCGGAATAGGTGCTGTTGTAGAAGATCACCACTTCCGCGCCTGCGTCGTGAAGTCCGCGGGCCAGACGATTTCCAATTCCCTTGCTTCCTCCTGTGACGAGCGCTTTTTTGCCGGTCAGATCAAATAGATTATGCATAATTACAAGTCCTTTCTTTCGAATGCCGGTGCGGGACCGGATGCTTATGTGCCAGCAATGCTGGGCAGGAACAAGGCAATCTGCGGGAAGACCATGAGAAGGATCGTGACGAGCAGCAGGACTCCCAAAACCATAAAGACGTCGGGAATTGCCTGTTCAATTCGGATTTTTACGATTTTACAGGCGGTGAACAGGCACACAGCCAGAGGCGGGGTGACACCGCCGATGCAGATGCAGAACATTAGGACCAGGCCGTAAGCCACGGGATCCACGCCGATGGCGGTGACAATGGGCAAAAAGATCGGCGTAGTGAGAATGATAATGGTAAAGGACTCCATGAACGTGCCCAGGATAATCAAGATGAGCACGACTGCCGCGTAAACCAGGATGGGAGATTTGACCACGGCAAACACCGCGTTGGAGACGGTGGTGGTGACGTTTTCCAGAGTCAGCACCCAGCCGAAGGGTGTGGAAGCGGAGATGATGAATAGAATGGAGGCGCTGGATTTGGCGCTGTTGACCAGGGTGCGGTACAGGTCGTCCCAGGTCATTTCCCGATAGACAAACTTGGCCAGCACAAATGCATAGACCACGGCGACGGCTGCGCTTTCCGTGGCAGTGCATACACCGCTCATCGTACCGCCCAAAATGATCACGGGCATCAAAAGGGGCAAAAAGGCGTCCAGAGTAATGGCGATGGCTTCCCTGGCATTGGTGACGCCCACGTCCACTTGCTGGTACTTCCTGCGCTTGGCAATGACGACACTGAGAACGGCCAGCAGCAGTTCTGCCAGAATACCGGGGATAAACCCGGCCAGGAACATATCGCCGATGGAACAGCTGGCGTTTTGGGAATAGACCACCATGCACACGCTGGGGGGAATCACCAAGCCCAGCGTACCGGAGGCGGCCAGAAGAGAAGCGACAAACCCCTTGTCATAGCCCTGGCGGACCATTTCGGGGCCTACAATGGCACCGACGGATGCAGTGGTGGCAACGCCGGAGCCGGAAATGGCACCGAAAAATCCGCATCCAAGGCAGCCGGCAGCGCCGATTCCTCCGGGAAGACGACCGAGCAGCATGTTGGCAAACCGCATCAGGCGGGGGGTTGCACCGTATACCATGATGGCACCGGAAAGAACGAACAGGGGCAGGGCCAGGTAGGAAAAGGAGTTGATGCCGTCGATCATCTTCTGAACAATGCTGAAGATGGGGATGCCTGCATCAAAAAACAAAAACGCAGTGGCGCTGATGGCGATGGAGAAGCCGACCGGAATGGCCAAGATCATACAGACGGCAAAAATTAAAAACATCAGTCCGATCATTGACCGTCGCCTCCTTCCTTCTGAGCAGCGGACACCTTGGGCGGAGCCGGTTCCTTGATTTTCTCGTAGATCAACACGCCGAAGTAGGGGACCATCAGAATCCCGCTGACGAGAATGCTGCTATAGACAAAAACCATGGGGATATTGGACGCGGCGGAGCGGAAAGCGCCGTTGATCTGGAGCAGCTCAATGGAATGGTAGCAAAGCAGGGCCATGAATCCGAAGCAGACCAGATAATCAAATACTTCGATCCATTTGCGGATGCTGTGGGGGAACAGGTTGATGAAGACCTCAATGCGGGTGTGTTCTCCGTCCCGCAGGCAGAGAACGGATGCCAAAAACGTGATCCAGATAACGGAGTAAATGGCGACCTCTTCTGCCCACTGGAATACAGAACCAAAAACATACCGCCGGAATACCTGGATAAAGACAATCACTGCGCAAAAAGCCATCAAAACAGCTACGCAGATGCTGATGATTTTGGTCAGAAGATCTAGCTTTTTCACGGTTTCACCCTTTCTGAAAATGGCAATGGGAGGGGCCGGATGCCCGTGCGGGCTGTCAGGCCCCTCCCCTATTTGCCGATTTTATCCCTGTGCAGCTGGGCTGAATATCAGGAGGCCTGCGCGTTGCGGACCAGATCCACCAGCTCGGAGCCGTATTCGGATTCGTAATAATCCCAAACGGGCTGAGAGGCCTCGCGGAAGGCTTCCACGTCAATCTCGTTGACTTCCATGCCGGCGTCAATGCAGGTCTGCAGGTATTCTTCATCCATGGACTCGGTCAGATCCCGCGTGACCTGTTTGGCCTCCTCGGCGCACTCATAAACCAGGTTCTGCTGTTCTTCTGTCAGGCTGTCCCAGCATTTGTCGGAGAAGACGAATACGGAAGTGGAGTAGATGTGGTTGGACAGGGACAGATATTTCTGTACCTCATAGAAGCAGGAAGAGACGATGTTGGAGAGGGGGTTTTCCTGACCGTCTACAGTTCCCTGCTGCAAGGCGGAGTAGAGCTCGGAGAATGCCAGAACAATGGCGGAGGAGCCGAACTCTTCAAACATCATCAGCCGCAGGGGGTTGTCTGCGGTGCGGAATTTGATGCCTGCACAGTCAGACGGAACAACCAGCGGACGAACGTTGTTGGTAAAATGCCGGAAGCCGTTCTCCCAGAAATCCACCACATGGCCGCCGCAGGGCTCCAGTACGTTTTCCTTCATGTACTGACCGAACTCGCCGTCCCATGCCGCGCGGGCTTCCTCATAGGTGGAGAACATGAACGGCAGATTTTCAATCATGGCGCGCTTGTCATAGCCTTGCCAGATATCTGCGCCCATGATCATAGCGGCGTCCAGGGACCCGGCGATGACCTGCTGGAGATTGGAGGTGTCGTTGCCCAGCACGGCGCTGTCATAAATGTCGCAGGTCATGGTGCCGCCGGAACGCTCTTCCAGCAGTTCCTTGAATTTTTCAAGACCTTTTTGTGTGGGGTGGGTGATGGCGTTTTGGTGGGAAATCTTAATTACGATCTGTTCGGTGGAAGAACCGGTATCTGATGATGCAGGAGTCTGTTCTTCGGAGCTCCCGCCGCAGGCTGTCAAAGATACCGTCATTGCCAGACAGAGAATGAGACTTAAAACTTTTCTTTTCATGTTCATCTTCTCCTTTGTTCAAATTCTTGCACCCAAAACTACATGAAGAACACAAATTGGTCTAACCAGTTAGGATGGTATTACTATACCCCGCGAGCAACCATGCGTCAATGTGATTACGGAAAGTTCTCCGTTTTAACAATGTCAAAATTACTGTATTTTTTTTGTTTTTCAGCAAAAAGATGTGCAAATAGTTTAAAAAATCGGGAAAAGCTGGAGAAAACCCGAGGAAAAACTTGAGACTGGAACCAATCGGACAGACCGCCGGTCAAGTGGCAAAACAACGCCTATCAAGACGAATTTTCCAAAGAAAACGAAAATTGGTCCAACCGGTTGAGGCGGAGGAAGTGCCACCCTGCCCCGGATGGAGGGCTGCCGGGGTGAGTGGAGATTGTCGTTACAGTATTTGCCTGTTATAATGAACACCAGTGAAAACGAAGAGAGGTCCAGAGAAAGAACATTCGGATGGTGAAACTATGGATATGGAAAAAGTGCGGGCAAACCGTGTTGTGCAGGGAATCAAGGACATGATTGTCAACGGTGAGCTGACTCCCGGCGCCAGGTATCCGTCGGAACGCGTGCTGGCACAGCGGTTTGGAGTGAGCAGAAATACCGTGCGGGAGGCAATTCAATATTTTGTGATGGTAGGGGTGGCGTCTACAAAACCCGGCAGCGGGACCTACCTTGTCAATGATACCGATGCCCTGAAAAAGATGATGGATGCCCGCCAGATGCTGGAAAAGTACAATTGGACGGAAATTCAGCAGGCCAGGCGGGTAATTGAAATGGGGATTATTAAATTAGCGGCGCACAATGCCAACCGGGAGGATAAGATCC
Organism: uncultured Oscillospiraceae bacterium; assembly: GCA_944387035.1. GTDB lineage: Bacteria > Bacillota > Clostridia > Oscillospirales > Oscillospiraceae > Oscillibacter. The sequence continues at coordinate 18,355 of CALXDJ010000013.1, forward strand.
GGCTGCGCAATGCCTTGCAGAAGTTGGACGAGGCGGGAAAAAAGGTGGAAACAGATGCGGAAATCAATGCCTATTTGAATGCCGACTATGAACTCCACGAAGAAATTGCGCGAATTACCCATAATACAATTTTAATGGAACTGCATGCATCCTTGCGGGAGGGAATTTTATCTTTGGCAGAAGTGTGGAAACGGTTTGCCAATTTGGTGGATATTGTAAACCCAACGCACGGGAAGATTGTGGATGCCATTGCACGAAATGATGAGGAAGAAGCTGCGGCGGCAATGGATGAGCACCTTCGCTATATGGAGTACCGAATCGAACTCAACCGTACGATTGGCAGCTGAACCGGGACCTGTGAGAATCCCGTGACGGGGAGCCTTGCGTTTGCTTCAGAGATTGGCCGGAGGCCGCCTCTTGGTAAGAGGCGGCCTCCGGCCGGTTTTTTGTGGAATTATGGGAGCTGCTCCGACAGCCGCTGCACAATGGAGAGACTTTGCTCATCGGAAAGAAACTCCTGTGAGGTCAGCACGCCGGGGGTTTGCCGGGCTTCCGATTCCCGGGGCGCCATGCGGCGGTATTCCCGGGGGGTGGCGCCGTATTGCCGCGCAAAGGAGCGCTGGAAGTATTTGGGACTGGAAAACCCGCAGGCAAGACTGATGTCCAGTAAGGAGCGATTGGTCAGCAGCAGCTCCCGGCGGGCCTTTTCGCACCGCAGTTTGCCGACATACTCCTGGAAAGACAGCCCGAATTGCTCCCGGAAAAAGTGGGAGAGGTAGTAAACATTGACCCCCAGCTCCCGGGCCAGATCCCCCAGCAGCAGTTTTTCGCAAAACCCCGCCTCAATCCGTTCCGCCAGATACCGTACCCGTTCCTGCCGGGTGCGCTGGGCCGGACGGTCCGCCTCGGATACAATGGTGAATGCCGATAGATCCAGCAAATGGCGAAACAGAGCGTTGAGGCTGCGGGCACAGTCCAGCTCATAAAAGGGGGACTTGCGGCAGTAGTCCCGGGTGGTTTCCAGGATTTCCCGGTAAATGGTTTGGTGCCGGGGCGAGGCGGCACGGTGAAAAATCTCCGTGCCGAAGCGGACGGACTCCATCTGCGGGAAGTATCCGCTGAAAAAAGAGGGGGAGACCTGGATGGAGAGAATCAGCACGGAGCCTTCCAGGGCCTGGAGCTCGTGGGGCTGATAGGGATCAAAAACAAAGAAGTCCCCTTCCCCGGCGTGATAGGATGCCCCCTGGGATCGAATTTCCACCGTTCCCTCCAGAATCAAATTCACCTCAAATTCCCGGTGTAAATGGGGTGTTCTATATAAAATGCGAACTAAAAAGAGATGAAAACCGCGAATGTAGTTGTGAGAGATCAATTCATATTCGTACTTCATGGCATCAGCATACTCCAAAACCGCAAATTTGTCACCTGATTTCTGCAACTTTGTGGGAGCGGATTTCACGCCGCCATGGTACGATGCAGCTATGAAAACCAAACAACCTGGACAGGAAAAAGCAGAAAGGAGTATGTCAAAATGAACAAGATTCTGCGTTATGGAATGGTGGGCGGCGGTCCGGGGTCCTTCATTGGGGATGCGCACCGCCGGGCCATCGCCCTGGACAGTACCGCCCAGCTGGTGGCCGGCGTCTTTTCCTCCCATCCGGAAAAGTCCCGGCAGACGGCCCGGGAGCTGGGCGTGGACCCGGCCCGCTGCTATGCCGATTATCGGGAGATGGCGGAAAAGGAGGCTGCCCGGGACGACGGCATCGACTTTGTGGTGGTGGTGACGCCCAATGTCTCCCACTATGAGATCTGCAAGGCCTTTTTGAATGCGGGCATCCATGTTTCCTGCGATAAGCCGGTGACCGTCACCTATGCCCAGGCCGCGGAGCTGGAAGCCCTGGCCAAGGAGAAGGGCCTTCTCTTCATGGTGACCTACACCTATACCGGCCATGTGACCACCAAGTATGCCCGGGATCTGGTGGCCTCCGGCGCCATCGGCGAGGTCCGGGCCGTCATGGCGGAGTACCCCCAGGGCTGGCTGGCCCATGAAGACGACCATGGCGGAAAGCAGGGCGAGTGGCGCTGCGATCCGGCCCGCTCCGGCGGCGTCAACTGCCTGGGCGATCTGGGTACCCATGTGGAAAACATCGTGGCGGATGTGACGGGACTGAAGATCCGCCGGGTCTTGGCGAAAATGGATGTCATCGTGCCCGGCCGGGTGCTGGACGACAACGATTCCGTGCTGGTGGAGTATACCAACGGCGCCTCCGGCATTTACTGGACCAGCCAGGTGGCCATCGGCGCGGACAACAGCCTGCGCCTGCGGGTGTACGGCAGCAAGGGCACCATCCTCTGGTTCCAGGAGACGCCGGAGAAGATCACCGTCATTGACAACGACGGCACCATCCGGGAAATCCACCGGGGCTATGGCGCCGTGACGCCCAAGGCTGCCCAGTATGGCCGTCTGCCCGCCGGTCACGGCGAGGGCTGGCTGGAGGCCATGGGCAACCTGTACCGCAGCTTTGCCCAGTGCGCGCGGGCCAAGGCGGGCGGGACCTTTACCCCCGACCTCATTGACTATCCCACCATCTCCGACGGCGCGGACGGACTGGCCTTTGTGGAGGCCTGCCTGGAGAGCAACCGCCAGGGCAATGTCTGGGTTTCCATTCAACGCTGAGCATACGCGAACATAGAAAGGAGCAGATCCATATGGCAAGACCGGTTACCTTGTTTACCATTCAGTGGGGCGATTTGCCTCTGGAAGAAATCTGCGCCCTGGCGCAGAAGATGGGCTATGAGGGTCTGGAACTCTCCGCTGCCCACCTGGATATGAAGCGGGCGGCCTGCGACCCGGCCTACGTACAGGAAGTGAAGGATACCCTGGCCCGGTATGGCCTGGGCTGCTGGTCCATCAGCAATCACCTGGCGGGCCAGTGCGTATGCGATACCCTGCCCGGCGCTTATGATTCCCGCCTGGACGGCTTTGCGCCTGCGGAGCTGGCCGGAAAGCCTGAGGCCATTCAAGCCTGGGCCATTGAGGAGATGAAGAACACCGCCCGGGCGGCCAAGGCCATGGGCGTGGATGTGGTTACCTTCTTCATGGGTTCCCCCATCTGGAAGTTCTGGTACTCCTTCCCCCAGACCTCCGAGGCCCAGGTGGAGGCGGGCTATCAGCAGGTCAAGGCGCTGTGGAGTCCCATCATGGACGAGTTTGACCGCTGCGGTGTCAAACTGGCCCTGGAGATCCATCCCACGGAGATTGCCTTTGACTATTGGAGCACGAAAAAGCTCCTGGATACCTTTGACCGCCGTCCCACCCTGGGCATCAACTTTGATCCCAGCCATCTGGTCTGGCAGGGCCTGGATCCCCAGATGTTCCTGCTGGACTTCGCGGACCGGATCTATCATGTTCATGTCAAGGATGTCAAGCTGAATCTCAACGGCCGCAACGGCATCCTGGGTTCCCATATCACCTTCGGCGATCAGCGCCGGGGCTGGAACTTCGTCTCTCCCGGCCATGGCAATGTGGATTTCGACAACATCATCCGGGCCCTCAATCAGATTGGTTACACCGGCCCCCTGTCCATCGAGTGGGAGGACAGCGGCATGGAGCGGGTGTTCGGTGGTACGGAGGCCTGTGCCTTCACCAAGAAGATCAACTTCTCCGCTTCGGATGTGGCCTTTGACGACGCCATCAAAAACCAGTAATCAAAAACCAGCACAAAACAGGAGGAAACTGCCATGATTCCCATTGAAGAGGAAATGCGGGGAAAGGTGGCCATTGTCACCGGCGGCAACACCGGCATTGGGTTTGGCTGTGCCAAGGTGTTCTGCCAGGCGGGGATGCGTGTGGTAATTGCCGCCCGCCGGAAGGAAAAAGGAGAGGCCGCAGCGGCGGAGCTCAATGCCATGGGCAAGGGAGAATGCACCTTCTTCCAGTGCGACGTGTCTGACCCCGATCAGGTCAAGGCCCTGGTGGAGTTTGCCGTGGAGCGGTACGGCCGGCTGGACACCATGGTCAACAATGCCGGGTACAACCCCATCCACATGGATGCCTGTGATATGAGCATTGAAAGCTATCAGCGGGTGCTGGGCACCAACCTCATGGGCGAGTTCTACGGCTGTAAATTCGCCATTCCGTATCTGCGCAAGACCAAGGGCTCCATCATCAACATGTCCAGCATCATCTCCAAGGTGGGCCAGGAACAGACGGCCGGATACTCCTCCACCAAGGGCGGCATCAACTCCATGACCCAGACCATTGCCATCGAGGAGGCCCGTCACGGCGTGCGGGTGAATGCCATCTGCCCGGGCCACATCATGACGGAGATCGTCTACAAGGAGATGGAGCGGGTGGCGGACCCCGAGGCCTATCTGGACCGCTGCAACCATTACTCCTGGCTGGGCCGCGGCGGCGAGCCGGAGGAAGTGGGCACGGCGGCACTGTTCCTGGCCAGCTCCTGGGCCAGCTATATCACCGGCGTGACGCTCAATGTCTCCGGCGGTATGGAGTTCGGCACCATTCCCAAGTACTATGCCTTTGACGCTTCGGCGGAAAAGATGAAACACAACACCCAGGAGGAAAACTGACGTGAAAGCGGAGCTTTACATCCAGTGCCGGTGCATCAACGGCGAGGGCCCTGTGTGGGATGCAGCCCACCAGTGCCTGCGGTTCATCGATGTATTCGGCAACTGCATCCACACCTGGGAAAATGGCAGGCTGTCCACCGTGGATGTGGGAGAAAACATCGGCTGTGCGGTACCCCGGGCAGGCGGGGGCATGGTGGCGGGACTGCTGAGCGGCTGGTATGCCGTGGACCTGGACAGCGGGGAAAAGAAATTCCTCTGCAATCCGGAGCCCAATCCCGCCACCCGCTGCAATGACGGCAAGGCGGACCCCCTGGGCAATCTCTGGATCGGCAACATGAGCCGCAGTCTGGATTCCGGCGCCGGAGAGGCCCAGCCGGAGGCGGGACTCTACTGCATGAATCCCCAGGGGCAAGTCAAGACAATGCTCACAGGGCTGTATCTTGGCAACGGTTTGGCCTGGAGCCCGGACGGCCAGATATTCTATTACATCGATACCATGCTTCACAATGTGCAGGTGTTTGACTTCGACCCGGATACGAGAAGCCTTTCCAACGGACGGGAGGCCTTCGCCATCCCGGCGGAGCTGGGACTGCCCGACGGCATGACCATCGACTGCGAGGGGAAGCTCTGGATTGCCATGTTCGGCGGCGGCGCGGTGCTGCGGTTTGATCCGGACACGGGTGCAGTGCTGGACCGGGTGGAGCTGCCCTGCCCCAATGTGACCTGCGCCTGCTTCGGGGGACCGGAGATGGATGAACTGTTCATCACCACCGGTACCCAGGGAACGGATCTGAACGCCTATCCCCTGGCCGGCAGTGTTTTCCGGGCCAAGACAGGGGTCAAAGGCGCGCCCACCTACCAGTTCCGGGGCTGAAAGCGCCTGGCATGAGGCAGGTGCCTCCTTACCTGCCTGCACAGGCGCTGCGCCCATAAAACAAGGAAACGGCCCGCATCCTGAAGGATGCGGGCCGTTTCCTTATGACGGCACGGGTCAGTCTTTGACGCCGGCCACGGCCTGAATTTCAAAGAGGAACTTGGGGGCGGTGAAGGTCACTTCCATGACGCTGCGGGTGGTGGGGACCTCTGCACCCAGAAAATACTCATCGAAGATCTGGTTCATCAGGGCAAAGTCCTCCCGGTGGGCCAGGAAGCAGTCGCAGTGCAGGACCATGTCCATGCCGGAGCCGCCGCCTTCCAGCGTGTTTTTCAGACTCTCAAAGCAGCCGCGGATCTGCTCTTCCGGGGTGGTGGGCATGGTGCCGTCGGGCCGGGCGGCGGAATGGGCGGTGGTAAAGATGAGGTCGCCGTAGCGAATAGCCCGGGACCACTTGGTTTTCAGTGCGTCGCCGTTGGGAATGACCTGAATTTTTTTAGGTGCCATAAAGCGTTACCTCCTTCAATCATTGCGTGGGTTTCAAACAGTCAGCCGCCGCCTGCGGCCTGTCTTCGGTTTGCGCAGTAGGACCAGAGCCCGCCGGCGGTGATGAGGGCAGCGCCCACGACCGTGGACAAAGACAGGGATTCGCCCAGCAGGACGTATCCCAAGATGGCGGAGAAGATGATGCCGGAGTAGTCATAGATGCTGACCTCCGCTGCCGGTGCCTTTTGGTAGGCATAGGTCAGGCCGATCTGGCCGCCGGCACCGAAGATGCCGATGAGCACCAGCATCATGAGATCCCGGGGAGTGGGAACCACGAAACTGGGGATCATCAAAAGACCGGCGGCAATGGTGCTGAACAGGGAAAAGTGGAAGATCACGGTCATGGGAGCCACCTGGCCGCGGCAAAAGGCGATCATGGTATAGGCCAGGCCGCTGCTGACCGCGGTCAGCAGTGCCAGCACCAGGGGCAGTGTGTTGGAGTCAAACGAGGGGCGCATGGCCGCGACGGCTCCGGCCAGACACAATAGAATGACCGGGATCTGCACCTTGGAAATCCGCTCCCGCAAAATCAGCAGGGCAAACAGGCTCACCCAGATGGGAGAGGTACGGTTGAGCACGGCGATATCGGCCTGCCGGGCACCGGCGGTGGCAGAAAAGAGCATGACTACGCCGATAAACCCGAAGAAAGACCGGGCCAGCAGGGCCGGCTGGTGGTTTCGGCTGCTCAGCAGCGGCAGATGGCTGCGCCGCAGCAGCACAAACGAGATCGCCATGCTGATGAGATTGCGGCAAAAGACCTGTTCCATGGTGCCGATGCTGGTGGCGGAGAGTTTGACCACCGCCTGCATCAGGGAAAAGGATAGGGCGGAGAGCAGCATCAGCACCACCGCCTGATTTCGCTCATTCATGACCTGTTGACCGGTGAGACGGCCCCTCCTCTCAATAGCAGTTATGTCCCACAATTTCATCCAGGGGCTTGCGGGGTTTCCGGGGCTGGGTGCCGTCGTGGTAGCCCAGGGGCATCATGGTGACGACCCGTACCTGCGGGGGAATTTTCAGGACGGCTTTTACCGCCTGGGCATCAAAGGCGCCCAGCCAGCACGTCCCCAACCCCAGTGCACAGGCCTGGAGCATCATGTAGGCGCCGCAGGGCATGACAAAGTCCGGTTCCTCCGTGGCGCACAGGACCAGCACCACCGGGGCCTCCTCGATCATGGGCTGGGCACCCGCCTTTTCCCGCAGCAGATGCTTGACGGCGGGATCATCCACCACAATAAAGCGGCGGTACTGGCGGTTGAACGCCGATGGCGCCAGCCGCCCGGCTTCCAAAACCTGCGCTAGTTTTTCCGGTTCTACCGGGGTGGGCAGATAAGATTTCACGCTTTGGCGCTGGAGCAGCGCCTCCATAACCTCCATACACATACCTCCTGATTCCGGCAGGCCCTGTCCTCAGGACAGGGCCTGTCAATCCGGGCTGTCAGGCCCGGTGGTCCTCGATGAGCGTGGCGCCCTTCAGGATGGAGCCCACGCACCGCTGGTAAATGGACAGCCAGCCGGTCTTGGGCTCCAGGCGAAGCTCCGCCTCCGCCATGCGGCGCGCCAGCTCCTCGTCGGAAAGCTCGATGGTCATCTCCCGCTTTTCAATGTCGTAATGGACCCAGTCGCCGTCGCGAACGGCGCACAGCGGGCCGCGCAGGGCAGCCTCGGGAGAGGCGTAGCCAAAGCAGGCACCGGATGCCGCGCCGGAGAGGCGTCCGTCGGTGACGGTGGCGACATCGTCTTTGAGGTGGCTGCCCTTGAGGGCGGTGGTGAAGGCATACGAGGTGTGGGGACCGGCCTTGACGCCCTGGTAAAGGATGAACACCACGTTGCCCGCCTCAATGCGGCCGTCCCGCAAAGCGGCGATGGCCTCGTCCTGGTCGTAAAAGACCTTGGCGGTGCCGCGGAACTTGTGGAGCTTGGCAGGGACTGCGGACTGTTTGATGAAGGCACCCTGGGGTACCAGATTGCCCTTGCACAAAATGAGGCCGCCGTCGCTGTCCAGGGGCTGGACCAGAGAGTGAATGACGTTGGGATTGCGGTTGACGCAGCCGTGAATGTTTTCACCCAGAGTTTTGCCGGTGACGGTCATGCCCGTCAGGTCCAGCTTGCCGGTCAGCTCGTTGAGCAGGGCGCCCAGGCCGCCGGCAGCTTCAAAGTCCGCCATGCAGCATTTGCCGTTGGGACGGATGCCGATCAGCAGGGGCACCTCGCAGCTGGCCTCGGCGTAGATGCTGCTGCAGTCCATGTCCAGACAGGCCTCCGTGGCCACGGCCGGAATGTGGATGATGGTGTTGGAGGAGCCGCCGATGGCCATGCAGACCCGGATGGCATTGGTAATGGCGGATTCCGTGATGATATCCCGGGGGCAGATGTTTTTCTCCCACAGCTCCATCACCTTCCGCCCGGCCTCCCGGCTGAGGTTGATGAGCGCGCCGGACACGGCGGCCATGGTGGCGTTGCCGGGCAGGGACATGCCGATGGTCTCCGTCAGCAGGCTCATGGTGTTGGCGGTCCCCATCATGCCGCAGGCGCCGCTGCACGGCGCACAGGTGTGAATCAGCTCCTCGAATTTTTCCGGCGTCATCGTGCCTTCCTTCACTTTGGAGATGCTGGCACCGATGTCGATGAAGTCCACATATTCGCCGTCCATGACGGGAGTTTTCATGTATCCGCCGGTGACGATGACGGTGGGGATGTTCACCCGGCCGGCCGCCATCAGCATGGCGGGAACCACTTTGTCGCAGGTGCCGATGAGAACCATGGCGTCCAGGTGATGGGCCTTGGCATTGAGCTCGATCTCGTTGACCAGCAGGTCCCGGGAGGGCAGCACGTAATCGCCGCCGCCCACGCAGTCGCACAGGTTGACGCCGTAAAACAAAAACGGCAGGCCGCCACGTTCGATGATGCCCTCCCGGACGGCGTCGGCCAGGTGGCGCTGATGGATGTGGCCGGGGTTGATCTCGTTCCAGGTGTTCATAATGCCCACCCGGGGTTTTTCGATGTCGGCGTCGTTATAGCCCAGGCCATAGAAGAATGCGCGGGTTCCCTGCCAGTCCAGGGTCATGCGGTCGTCCAGGTCGCTGTTGATTTTTCTCTTGATGTCACTCATAGAGCGTCTTCATCCTTTCTTTATGAAACGGCAGGCCGTTCCAGTTTTTTTGCGCGGCATTCCGATACGACCAGGAAGACCAGTACCGCTACACCGATGAGATCTGTGATATGCTCCGGGATAATGCAGCAGAGTCCGCCGGCTACGGCAAGAATCCGCTTCCACTTGATCAGAGGACGGACCACCCAGCCCTCCATACCGGCGGCCACCAGGAAGCAGCCGACGATGCTGGTGAAGATGCAGATGACGGAATTGACGGTGCTGCCGCCTCCGTTGAGGAGCATGCCCGGCTCATAGACGAACACAAAGGGAATCAGGAAAGCGGGAATCGCCATCTTGAAGGCGGCCCAGCCCGTGGAAGAGGGATTGCTGCCCGCAATGGCCGCTGCGGCGTAGGAAGGAACGGCCACCGGAGGCGTGATGCAGGCAATGATGCCGAAGTAGAAGCAGAAGAAGTGGGCGGTGAGAGTGGGAATGCCCAGTTCCACCAGCACCGGAGCCGTCACGGTAGCCTGCACGATGTATACGGCCACGGTCGGCATGCCCATGCCCATGATGATGGACATGATCATGACCAGAATCAGAGTCAAAAACAGATTTCCCTGAGAGATATCCAGAATGTAGTTGCCCAGGACGTTGCCCACGCCGGTCAGGGTGGTCACGCCGATGATCATGCCCACGCAGGCGCAGGAGACGCCGAAGGAGACGGTTTTCTTGCCGCCGTCCACGAAGGCGGTGGCAATCTGCTTCCAGGACATGCGGGTTTCCTTTTTCAAAGGGGAGATGACCAGCACCAGAATGATGCCCACCAGGGCGGCAAAGGAGATGGTGTACTGGCGGATGATGAGATAGATCACCGCGGCAAAGGGAACCAGCAGATGCCCCCGGCTCTTCATAGCCGCCCGGACGCTGGGCAGCTGCTCCTTGGGCATGCCGTTGAGTCCCAGCTTCTTGCTGCGCAGGTGCACGGTGACGAAAACGCTCATGTAATACAAAAAGCCCGGCACCAGGCCCGCCAGCATGATTTTCGAGTAAGGGACGCCGATGTACTCGGCCATGATGAAGCAGGCGGCGCCCATGACGGGGGGGATCAGCTGCCCGCCGGTGGAGGCGCAGGCCTCTACGGCGCCGGCAAACTCCGGGGGATAGCCGCACTTTTTCATCAAGGGAATGGTAAAGGTGCCGGTGCCCACCACGTTGGCCGCGGCGGCGCCGGAGATGGTACCGAACGCGGCGCTGGAGATGACAGCCACTTTGGCCGGGCCGCCGGTGGAGCGTCCTGTCAGGCCCAGGGCGACGTCCTGAATGAAGTCGCCCATGCCGCATCCTTGCAGCAGGGAGCTGAAAAGGACGAACAGCGACACGTATGTAGCGGCAGTGCCCAACGGACTTCCGAAGATGCCCTCGGGGATCATGAACATGTGGTCGGCCATGCGGGCCAGCCCCCCGGCCTTGGTTTGGAACATGCCCGGCATGAGATCACCAAAATAGGCGTAGACCAGGAAAATGACGGTAATCAGGGACAGCGCGGGGCTGACCAGGCGCCGGGTTCCCTCCAAAACCAGCACAGCCAAAATGACGAATACAAACTGATCGGTGGAATTGGAAATGCCGAAGCGAAGCAAAATGGCCTCATAGTTGATAAACGCGTACAGGCAGCAGCCGAAGGAGGCGGCGGCAAACAGATAGTCATACCATGCCACGCCCTTTTTGCTATGCTTGCTGAACGCGGGATAGACCAAAAACAAAATCACCATGGCGCACAGCAGGTACAGCGACCGCTGCTGCATGGCCGGCAGCTGGCCGAACGCCGCCGTGTAGACCAGAAACAGGGAAATGAACAGGGAAAATACGTTGACCACGCGGGCGACCCATTTGGTCAGCTGGCGCTCGTTATCCTCCGGGGAGTATTCCCGCAGGATTTCGTCTGCCCGCTCTGCGCTGAGGGGTTCTGTGCTGGCGGCACTGGAAGCGCTGCTCTTGGCTTCCGCCGGTTTCTTTGAAAATAGCTTCACACGAAATCCTCCTTCCGTTGTGGAGGGTGCCGGTCCGGCTGTTCCTCCGGGACCGGCACCCGCAGACCCTTACAGGACGCCCTGCTCCTGATAATACTTCAGGGCACCGGGATGGATGGGCATGCCCTCGATGTCCTTCACCGCGTCGATGGTCAGATCCGCCACGGCGGCATGGAGGGTGTTGAGGCGCTCAATGTTTTCCCACATGTACTTGGTCATCTCATAAATCAGCTCTTCGCTCAGGTCCGCGCGGCAGCACAGATAGGTGCCGGTTGCGAAGGTAGGCAGCTCCTCGGTCTGATTCTTATAGGTGTCGGCAGGGATCACAGCGGGATAGTAGGAAGGATAGGAGTGATCGCCGGGCTCGCACATGGCGTCGATGGTATCCTGCTCCAGGGGGATCAGATACGCCTTGTCGGCGTTGGTCAGCTCCACGAAGGTGGAGAAGGGAAGCTGGGTCAGGGCGATGGCGCCGTCAGCGTGGCCGTCCTTCATGGTCTCGGCGCCTTCGGTACTGCCCAGATACAGAGGCTCAAAGTCCTCAAACGTCATGCCCATGGCGGCGTACAGAGCCTCCGCAATGGCCAGGTCGCCGGAACCGGGGCCGCCGACGATGAGCTTTTTGCCACGGAGATCGGCTTCCGACTTGATATCCTTGGATACGAACTGCTGGAAAATGGCGCTGTACAGGGGGGCGATGATGACCAGATTATCGTCCGGACCGGTTTCGGCAAAGGAATCGGTCCCGTCCACGGCCTGGACGAATACACTCTGGCCGATGATGCCGAAGTCCGTGGTGCCGTTTTCCATGAAGATGACATTCTGGACGCCGCCGGTGGTTGCGGTGGAGGAGAACTGTCCGAAGCGCTCCGCGTCGTTAAAGAACTGAACAAAGAGGTTGCCCATTGCGTTGAAGGTGCCGCCGGTGGCGCCGCCGCCGATGGCATAGAGGGCACTGGCATCGATTCCGCTGGTCTCTTCCGTTTGCTGGGTATCATCCGCAGGCTCTTCGCTAGAGGGGGTGTCCTGAGCGGGACTGCCGCCGCAGGCTGCCAGAGAGAGGGTCATAGCCATGGCCAGAAGCAGGGATAAGAACTTCTTCATGTCGTCAACCTCCATTTTTTGTTGTTCCTCTTGGTATTTTCACTCAGCAGGATCTGTTGACACTGCTGGAATGAACACGGTTAGCGGATCAGTGCCTGAATTTGTTCCGGCGTCTTCCCGGACAATCCCAATTTTTCCGCGGTCCGTCCCTGTGCGCGGAAATCCCGGCCGCAGACGACGGTGCCGATTTCGATAAATGCATTCATGATCGGCGTTTCCACGCCCAGCTCCGCGCCGATGGAGGCCAGCGGCACAATGCCGCAGAGCAGATCCTCCACGATGAAGCGGTGCTCCAGATTCATGGGACTCTTGAGTCCCCGGTAGGCTGCGTTGTGCTGAAGCAGGTCGTAAAGATCCGTCTGCTCCAGACCATAGGTTTTCTGCAGGGAGGCAACCAGGGAGGGCACTTCCAGTCCCAGTGCCCGGCACACGGCCAGCCGCTCACAGTCGCAGGCGCTGACCAGGCGGGCGATGCTGGGTGTGATGCCGTCTATGTAGTAGTCATAGCCCTGGGCGCGGTCCGTGCGGTTGAGATTCATCAGGCTGGGGATGGGGTGGAGCATGGCGCCGCCGCCCTCGAAGCCCGTTTCTAAAATGCTGTCCACGGGATGAAGACAGGGGAAAATCGGTCCCAGGACTTCCATCAGGCGGGGCGTGTGGGAAGCGGGAAGCGCGGCCACAGCCACATGCTGCTTGATGCCGGATTGGAAAATCTCTCCTTCCTGCACCATGCGGCAGGCATACATCAGGTCTCCGGTTTCAGCAATGATCACGCGGGCGGGACAGGCAAGCTCCTCCTGAAGAATATGCCGGACCTCCAGCGCGCCGCCGACGTGCCCGGGGTTGAGCAGGATGATTTGTCCGTCCCGCAGATATGGCGCGCACTGACGGGCGATGGCACCGTGGGCATCGGTGGTGGTGACCACCAGGATGATGTCTGCACCTTCCAGCGCCTGCGGCAGGGAGGCGGTAATTTGCTCCGGTGTTCCCTGGCCGGTCCATTTTCCGGTAACGCGGATGGTCCTGAGTGTTTGCAGCTGCTGGATCCGGGTAAGATTGTGGTCGTACAGGCGAACGGGGTAGCCCTTTTCCGCAAGAAATGCCGCCATGGTCTGGCCGCCGGCGCCGGCACCCAGCACGGCGAAGCGAAGCTCCTTCATGGGAAAACCTCCTTGTTTTGAAGCCTGTTGTACTTATATACGAACTAATTCGTATATAAGTACGTACTTTCATTTTATATATACAACAAAAAATGTCAACCGGGTTTGAGCAACTTTGTCAAAAATGGCAAAAATCGGTTGCCGCTTTAGACACTTTGTGTTATCCTAAGGGTAGCAACTTCTCATTTTCAGCGAGGAGGGGATTTTTATGGCGCAGACGCCGCACCGTTCCACATCGCGCGTGCTGGACATTTTCGACCTGCTTTCCACCACCATGGAGGGGTTTACCCTTACGGAAATTGCGCAGGCGCTTCAATCGCCCAAAAGCAGCATCCTGCCGATTTTGCAGACCATGGCTGCGCGGAACTATATCGATCTGGATTACCGGACCAATCGTTATACGATCGGCATCAATTTATTTTGCGCCGGCTCGATATATCACAATAAAATTTCCATCAACAAATTTATTGACCTGGAGATGCGGCAGCTGACCCACCGTACGGACGAAGCATGCTGCCTGGGGACGCTGGAGGGAGATCATGTGCTCTTCCTCCACAGAACCGATGCGCCGGACGCCATCAGCTGCCACAAATCACCGGGACAAACGGAGCTGGCCTGCCTGGGCGCAGTGGGAAAGTGCCTGCTTTGCGACTACAAGCTCGATGAGCTGACGGAGCTGTTTTTTAAAGACGGCGGCCGGCTGCCGCCCCAGCTCAACCTCTATCGGGCACATATTCAAATGGAAGAGACCCGCATCACAAACCTGGCCTATGAATACGGTGAGGTAGAGCCGGGAATCCAGTGTGTGGCATCTCCCATTCGGGTGCAGGATCGGGTGGTCGCCGCGCTGGGGGTGATTCTGCCGTCGTTCCGGGTGAATCCGGAAAAGGCGATGACGGCGGCAAAAGCCTTGCCGGTGTCGGTGCAGAAGATCGAAAACATTCTCTCCACGACGGATGAGAGCCTGGATGAAGTGTTTTCCCTGAATGGATTTAAGAATCTTTGAGAAAAAGAAAACACCCCGCATGTTCGCCTGGTTTGTACAAAGCGAACGTGCGGGGCGTTTATCGCGGGTGCGGCAGGCTGGAGAACGCAGAGCGTCCGGAAAAGGAATCTGTTCATCAAAACAGCGCCGGGCGGATCATCCGCCCGGCGCTGCCATATTCAGGAGTCGAAAGTAGTTCCCGAGAGATCCAAAGACTGATTGCAGCGGTTGTCAATATCGATGTCGTTGCCGGTAAACACCGTGCCGGGGAAGTCCATGGTGACATCCGTGGGGACGTTTTCCAGCAAAATGGCGGTGGCATTGCCCTCAAATCGGTTGTTTTCAAAGTCCTGGTCGGAGACGCTTTGCCCGGTACTGTTGAAATGCAGCCCGATCTGGTTATTCGTCAGGCGGCACTCGGAGAGATTTCCCCAGCCCTCGCCGTAAATCAGCATGCCGGTTTTCAGATTGGTAAAGTTGCAGCGCTCGGCCCAGACCCGGGAAGCGGCGGAAATTCCCACCTCGGAGCCGGTGCCCGTAAGATCCAGATCGCGCAGGAAGGAGATGGCTCCGGAGCCGTAGCGCAGCTGAATTCCCTGGGTAAAGACCGTGCGTCCGGTGCCGTCTGTGCAGCCGTAGAGATCGTATTCCCTCTGGTCCAGAACCAGGGGCTCCGAATAGGTTACAGGCGGCAGATAGAGATTCACCGTATCATCCGGAGAGACCTCCTGTTCGATCTCGTCCATCAGGGCCTCCAGCTCTTCTATGGTTTGCATGGGATAGTCCTGATACCGGTAGTCCAGCGTCCGGGTGGCGGTGATGACGAGATCCTGGCGCAGCCGGATGATATCACCGTTTTTCATGTGAATGGACCAGACCACCTGGTTGGTGTCTGTACCGCAGATAAAATGGATGAAGGAGACCATGGCGGCGGTGGGGGAATAGTCGTCATGAGCAGGCTGGGAGGCCTCCATGGGGCAGGCGCCCAGCTCACCCAGGCGGATTTCCGTGGTGACATAATCCACTTTTTCCTCAAATTCGGCCCAGGCGTTGGCGCCGGAGTCCTGATAGTTGACAAACCATCGGGAGGGCCAGGTAAAATCGCCGCCCAGCTCCTGGCTCATATAGATTTCTGAAGCGGGAACGTTGGGGGATTCCGCCCAGGCCAGCACCAGCTGATAGGTGACGCCGCCGTCGGTGTAGAAGACTTCCCCCTGGGCGTCGTGGATCTGCGGACGGTTGGAGCGGACGATACCGATCCCTGCGGCGAAGACCACTGCCAGCGCCAGCAGAGCACAGAGGACTTTTTTTCCGCAGGGGAATCGGAATGTGGGGTGTCTTGCGGGAGCGGATGTCCCGGGCACAGAAGGGGCAAAAGGAGGCGCCTGCGGGCAGGTCGGCGCCGCAATGGGGACAGCGTTGTTCCATGAGAAAGCTCCTTTCGAGACTCACTCAAAAATCGCCTGTGTGAGATCCAGCGGCTGGCCGCAGCGGTTATCAATATCCACCCGGTTGCCTCTGAAGCGGGAATTCTGGAAGTTCATGATCACGTCGGTGGGGACATTTTCCAGCAGCACAGCCGTAGTGTTTTCTTCAAAGTGATTGTCGTTAAACATGGTGTGGGAAACAGAGCTTCCGGTGCTGTTGAAGTGGAAGCCCACCTGATTGCCGGAAAACCGGCAGCCGATGACATTGACCCAGGCACTTCCGTAGCCCATGACGCCGGTTTTCCAGTTGGAAAAGGTGCAGTTTTCCGCCCAGAGCCGGGAGGGAGAGGACAGCCCGATGTTTTCCCCGTTTCCTACGAAGTCCAGATCATAGAAATAGGTGATGGGTTCGTTTTGGGCATGGATGGCAACCGTATCGGTAAAGGTAGTGCGGTGTCCCTGCTGGTCCGTGGAACCGTAGAGATTGAAGGGGCGGCTTTGGATAAACAGGCCTCCCTCATAGGTCACCGGCGGCAGATGGAGATTGACGATGTCGGGCAGGGGAATTTCCTCCGACAGGCGGTCCACCAGGTCCTGCAGCTGCTGGGTGGTCTCCATGGGGAAGTCTTCAGGGTAGTAATCATAGGTGCGGATGGGCTGGAGCTGAATTTTCTGGCGCAGGCGGATGGTGTCCCGGTTTTTCATCCGCAGAGTCCAGACCAGTTCCGCCGGGTCGCTCCGGCCGGTATAATCCAGCAGGGAAACCCGGGCAGCCTCGGGAGAAAACGACATCTCCTCCGGCTGGGAACATACCATGGGGGAGGGAGAGGTCTCAGACTGGATGAATTCCGTGGAGATAAATGCCACTTTCTGCATAAACATGGGACCGGCGTTGACGCCGGTTCCCACGTGATTGATGAACAGGCGGGAGGGCACCCGGTATTCCATATCCAGCTCCGCCTTTTCCCGAATCTCCGGCATAGGCGTAAACCGGTCACTCACAGCCGAGAGCAGCAGCTGGTAGGTGCCGTCGGCGTCGGTATAGAGGACTTCGCCGTAGGCGTCATAGGTCTTGGGCAGCCGGGGAACCACAACTGCCGCAACCGCGGCCAAAGCCAGACAAACGCCCAGGCCCCAGCGCAGGGCCTTGCCCCACAGATGGGAGGGCGGCTTGATTGGCCGCCGGGGGCGGACGGATTGGGCGCAGTAGGGGCAAAAGGAAGCGTGCTCCGGCAGGGGACGTTTGCAATGGGGACAGGAAACCATGCGTTGAGCCATTTCAAAGCGCCTCCATCAAGCGAAGAACATTTTTGTACCGCCGCTGGGGATTGACATGGGTGCAGCGGTCCACAATCCGGCCCATCCGTCCCTTGGCCAGATTGCGGGACGGATGCTCGCCGGTGAGCATGACGTTGATGAGGACGCCCAGGGCATAGATGTCCGTACGGACATCCGACTGGGACAGGCCGTACTGCTCCGGAGCGGCGAAGCCGGTGGTACCCAGAATCTGTGTGTCGGCGGAGTTTTCCAGCTTGTGGAACCGGGCGGCGTCGAAGTCAATGAGGACGGCATTGTCACCCCGGAGAATGATATTTTCCGGCTTGACATCCCGGTGCACGGCACCGATGGAGTGCAGCACCCACAGCGCCCGGCAAACCTGCCGGACGATTTTTTTCGTCTCCTCCGGAGAAAAGAGGGCGTCCTGGAGCAAAAAGCCCAGAGTATCCCCTTGGATGAACTCCTCCAGCACCAGATTGTCCCCATCCTGCTGGGCAACTTCGTAAATGACGGGCAGGTTGGGACAGGTGTACTCCAGCAGACGGGCATAGACCTCTGCATTGCCGGAAAAACGGCGGAGAATGTAAAGCTGCCCCGTGGCTTTGTGCCGGATGGACCGCACACTGCCCCGGGGACTTTCTTTGATCAGCCGGACGGGCTCAAATTCCGTTTCCAAAGCATTTGACAGCCAGGTATAAATTTTGAATCCCCCCAAAAGCCGCAATACTATGCAGCGGGCATATTGTTTCCGCATTTAAACCGTTGTAAATTAAGTATAGATGATTTGAAATTGGAAGTCAAACTGGAAATCGAGGAGGGAATTGCGTGCAGAATAAGCCCACTGATGATCTGCAGAATGAACTGATGAGCGAGCCGAGTTTTGACTCCTATATGAATGAAAATAGACCGTTTTTCTCTCAGCAGAGTGTTGCAGAGCTGCTCACCGCGCTCTATGAGCAGCAGGATATCTCCAAGGCGGCCTTGGCCCGCAAGGCGGGCATGAGCGAGGTCTACCTGCATCAGGTGTTTGCCGGGCGGCGCAATCCGTCCCGGGATCGGCTGCTGTGCCTGTGTGTGGGATTGGGCGTCACATTGGAGGAGACGCAGCGGCTTTTGAAGCAGGCGTCCTATGCCCAGCTGTATCCCAAGATCAAGCGGGATGCCATCATCAGCTATGGAATCGCCCATCACACGTCTTTGGAAGAGATCAACGACCACCTGTTTTCAGAAAATGAGAAGACCCTCTGCTGATCGGATTTTACAGACGGCAGCGGCAGAAGTGAGGCGATGATGTGGGAACCTTGCAGGGCAAAAAGTCCCGAAAGGAGACGGCACCTCTGCACACACTCACAATGGGATATCTTGCGGTGATGTGTTCCGCGTTTTTGCTCTTCCCTGCTGCCGGCGGCTATGAACGGATCGGGGACTGGGCCTATTTTCTTTGGCGCGGGCTCTCGCTGGCCTATCTGGTGCTGTTGGCACTGACGGCGGCGGAAGTGGCGCTGACCGGCGGCGGGCGGATCAAAGCGCTGCTGGCGCCGCTGGCGCGGCTGAGCGTGCCCCGGATCTGTCTGCTGGTCTATGTGGGATGGAGTGCGCTGGCAGCCTGGTGTTCTCCCTATGAGGGGGTCTGGCAGGGGCTGAGCCGCCATGCGGGGCTGTCAACCATCCTGCTGTACGCGGCGGTCTTTTGGGCGGTATCCGCCTATGGACGGTGGGATGACCGGTTTCTCTGGGCACTGGGTGCTGTGACGGTTTTCAACGCGGGGATCGGTCTATTGCAGTACGCCGGATATAATCCCCTGGGGCTGTTTCCGGAAGGAACCGGCTATCATGACGCATTCATTTTGTATAACGGCCAGTTTATGGGAACGCTGGGCAATGTTGATACACTGTCCGCGTTTTTGTGCCTGATGGTCCCGCTTTTTTACGGGGCCTATCTGCTCTCTGGGCGGCGGCTGGCGCTGATCCCCATGGGAGCGGGAATCTTTACCCTGGGTTTGGCCCAGGTATCCTCGGGATTTGTGGGCCTTGCCGGTGCCATTGTGCTGACGGTTCCGGCCTATGGTTCCCGGCCCCGGTGCTGGATCCGGGGAATGGAGGCGGCGGGAGTGCTGGCGCTGGCTTTGGGGGCGGCAACGCTTCTGGAGGCGGACGCGCAGACCCCGCTGCATTTGACCGCCGGGCCGGTGAGTTTGGGATTGCTGGTCCTGAGCGCGGCCATGGCGGCAGCGGCCCTTTGGGCGGCACGCACCTGGCCGGAGGAACCGGGACCGTTCCGGCCCCGGCAGTGCCGGGGACTGTGTGCCGGCGTTTTGTGCGCCGGCGCGGCAGGACTGGCCGCTGCGTATTGCATCCCCTTTTCAGCAGGGACGGCGGGCGAGTTTCACGCACTGCTCCATGGCCAGGCGGAGGCGTCCTTTGGCTCCGGACGGCTGCGAATCTGGCAGGAGGTGCTGCGCCTGATTGGGGAGCGGCCGCTGCTGGGCGGCGGACCGGATACTTTGGTGGCCCGGATTGGATTTACCTTCAGCCGGTATTCCGAGGAAGCGGGCATGATGATTCAGACGGTGACGGACGCGGCGCACAACGAGTGTCTCAACATCGCAGTCAACCAGGGGCTGCCCGCGATGGGTGCGTATCTTGCGCTCCTGGGTACCGTGCTGTACGCCGGAATCCGGCGGGGCGGCGCGGTGTCGCTGCTTTTGTGGACGGCGCTGGCCGGATATTTCATCCAGGGGTGCTTCACCATTGGGGACTGCGGCGCGGCCGCACTATTCTGGCTTTTCCTCGCCTTGTGCGAGCGAGATAGCAACCACGCAAACCAATAAGGAGGAGAACAAGTATGAAGCAACGAACCACACCCAAGCGGCGGCTGCTGGCGCTGAATCTGGCGCTGGTGCTGCTGTGCTCTCTGATCCTACCGGTTTCGGCGGGAGCAGCGGGCAGCAATATCGTGATCGGAAAAGGCAGCGGAACTGTGGATCACTCCGGCCCGGGCTGGGTCTATGACGCCAGCGAGCGCACCCTGACTCTGGACAACTACCAGGGCGGCTACATTGATGTGACTACCGGCGGCAACCTGACCATCTATGCCAACGGCAACGTGGTCATCGATAACGAGAGTACCTATCACAGTGCCATTCAGCTCTGATCTGATGACAGCCTGGATCTGGTGGTCAACGGCACGCTGACGATCAACAGCAAGTCCGCCAACGGCATCGTTGCCAACGGTGACGTGACGGTCCGTTCCAACTCTTTGGTGTGGACCGGCCCCGACGGCAAGACCTACTATGACGGCAAGGGCAGCAGCCTGTTGACCATCAATGCCGGAAGATACGGCATCCGGGGCAATGATGTGAGCATGGATGTCAACGGCGAGGTCAAAGGTACGTCCGGCGCTGTGCGCAGCAACGGTTCCGTGCGCTTTGGCAGCCAGGACGGCACCAGTGCCCTCAACGCCACTCTGACGGCGGCACAGAATGCAGCTGCTGTGGTGTATAACCGCAACGGCACCGCCAGCGTGGGCGAGCATATGGAGTCGGATTTTGCCCGTTACGGCAATACGCCCTATCAGCTCACCCTGTATCCCAAGACTTACACCACCACCCTCAATGGTGACGGCGGCACCTGCAATGGGCAGGGTACCGTGACGGTGGCCCAGGCGTATCCCGCCCATGTGAAGCTGGGCGACTACGCCTTCACCAAGCCGGGCTATACCCTCACGGGCTTCAGCCTCAACGGTCAGACGGTGGCGACCAACTATGAGTTCATCCCCAGCGGCGACACCACGGTGACGGCGCAGTGGACCCTGGCGGACAAGAACGATGTCAGCGACAAGATCACCTTTGCGCAGACGCAGGATACGGCGGTCTATGCCGGTCCGGTGGCGCTGAACACCTTTGTCAGTGAAGCCAGCATTGCGGACATTACCCCTGCGGCGGCCTTCACCTACACCCTGACCAAGGACGGCGGCAGCGCCCAGACGGTCGCCCTGACGGATACCGTTTCCGATGTGGGTACGTACACCATTACCGCCTGCTATGAGGATGAGGAGAATCTGGGTACCGTCAGCCGCACCTTCACCATTACCCCGGCGCCTCTGACGGCTTCTGCCACCGTGGCGGAAAAGACCTATGACGGCACCACCGACGCCACCGCTGCGGTGAGCTTCGCGGGTCTGGCCAACGGGGAGAGCCTGACTGCCGGCACGGACTACACGGTGAGCGCGGCCTTTGCCGACGCCAACGCCGGCGCAAGCAAGAGCGTGACGGTCAGCGTGGAGCTCCTGTCCACCGCTGCAACGGCCAACTATACCCTGACCAACGGCCAGATTGCGGCCACCGGCACCATTGCCAAGGCTGCGGCCAAGACGATTCCCGGTCAGACCCTGTATGTCAACTATCAGGATACCGCCCGGAAGAGCGCCACTGTGGCGGGCTTCGTGCCGGATACCAACGATTACTATGTCTTTGAAGCGGTGGACGACAATGCCCTGCTGGGCGAAGCGTTTGCCGTGGATGCCAACGGCCAGGTGACCTTCGCCCTGAAGGACGGCCTGACGGAGGCGGATACCGGCAAGCAGGCATCTGCCGTGATCCGGATTGGCTCCGTCAACTATGAGGACTCCTATGCGGATCTGGATGTCAACGTCGTTTACGAGTATGTCCCCGTGGTGGAAGTGGAGGATCTCACCGCCACCTATACCGGCAGCCCCATCTCCGGCAGCCTCCTGCGCGGCACTGCCATGTATGACGGCCAGGAAGTTCCCGGCACCTGGTCCTTCAAGGATGGGCAGGCCCTGACCAATGTGGCGGACAGCGGCGTGAAGATCGCCGTGTTCACCCCGGATGATCTGGACACCTATTCTCCCGTGGAGGTTCTGGTGAACGTGACCATCGTGGAGCGGGAGGAGCCTCGTCCCTCCGGCGGCGGTTCCAGCGGCTCCTCTTACAACGTTTCCGTTGACAGCGGCAGCCACGGAAGCCTTACTGTGTCTCCCCGCAACGCCTCCAAGGGCGACAAGGTGACCATTACCGTCAATCCCGACGACGGATATGTGCTCAAGGACCTGACGGCCACCGCCAGCAACGGCGATGAGATCGAGCTGACCAAGCGCGCCGACGGCCGCTATACCTTTACCATGCCCGCTGGCAGCGTGAAGGTCAAGGCGACCTGGGCCATCGGCACCGAGACGGTTGCCGGATTCCGCGACGTTCCTTCTGACGCCTATTACGCGGACGCGGTAGCCTGGGCTGCCGAAGAGGAGATCACCGGCGGCATCACCGCCACCACGTTTGGCCCCAACAACGGCTGCACCCGCGGCCAGGTTGTGACCTTCCTGTGGAGAGCGGCTGGTTCTCCCGTGGTGAATATGGTCAATCCCTTTACCGATGTTTCCGAGGACGCTTACAACTACCAGGCCATCCTGTGGGCATATGCCAGCGGCATTACCGGCGGCATGACGGAGACCACCTTTGCTCCCAATGCCACCTGCACCCGTGCCCAGATCGTGACCTTCCTGCATCGTGCGCAGGGCAGCCCTGCTGCACACAGCAGCGTGTCCTTTACGGATGTTCCCGCTGATGCTTACTATGCAGACGCAGTGGCATGGGCTGCGGAAGAGGGCATTACCGGCGGTGTCACCGCTACCACCTTTGCTCCCAACGCCACCTGCACCCGTGCACAGGTTGTGACCTTCCTGTATCGCGATATGGCTGAGTAAGAACCACTCAGAAAATTGCCCTAGATCCAATAAAACGCCCCCGGCCAATCGGCCGGGGGCGTTTTCTCATGCAATGGCAGGCTGCCGGGAGAATGGGGCCCTGCACGTACTTGGGAGCCGTGTAAAGCTGCCGGCAATTTTCTGGAAAAGAAACAGCACGCGGCCATAACAGATGGCCGCGTGCTGTTTTTATCGATTGCGCTTCAAGGCTGCCAGGACCTGCTTCTGGGCAGGCAATCGTTCCCAACGGGGATAGTCTTCCTGGTACTGGGTCCGCAGGGCCTGCGCATCCTCCGGAGAGAGTCGGGGGATCAGAGGCACGGTCAGCCCATGCACGGCCTGGAGCATCCAGTATGCGGACGGATTGTCCCGGTGGGCAAAGGGGGCGGTGTAAATGAACGAGAGCGCCTGAAAGAGCTGGGAAGAGGGAAGGGAATCCATCCGGTGCAGCAGCGCTTCCAGCTCCTGGGCAAACCGATCGTGGCATGGATCTGCGGCCGGGCCGCTGCCCATGCCCAGCAGTCCGTCTGCTGGTTTGCGGTCCCGCTCCAGCTGAGCGGTTTTGAGAAGATAGCCTGTATAGAGCGATTGCAGCTCCTCCAGCAGTTCCATGGGATCAGACAAAGGGGTTCTCGGTGGGATAGGGCAGGCTCTTGGGCTGGTTGTAGGCGATGTCCTCCACGCCCAGCATCTTCATAACCTCGAAGAGGGCCTTGCCGTAATGGCCGAAGGCCACGGCACCATGGTGGGGATAGCGCTTCTCCACCAGTACGTGACGATAGAACCGGCCCATTTCGGGAATGGCGAACACGCCGATGCCGCCGAAGGAACGGGTCTTAACCGGCAGGACCTCGCCCTGGGCAATGTAGGAGCGGAGTTTGCCCTCACTGTCGCACTGGAGACGGTAGAAGGTGATGGGGGAGGCGGCGATGTCGCCTTCCAGCGTGCCGCGGGTGAAATCGGGCTCGGAGCCCTTGGGCTCCAGCAGACGGTGCTGGATCAGCTGGTACTTCACGGCGCGGTCGGCGCACAGCTTGCAGCTGGGGGTGTTGCCGCAGTGGAAGCCCATGAAGGTATCTGTGAGCTGATAGGGGAACTTGCCGGCGATGTCCTCCTGATAGAGGTCGGCGGGAACGGAGTTGTTGATGTCCAGCAGGGTTACCGTCTCGCCGGAGACGCACATGCCGATATACTCGCTGAGCGCACCGTAGATATCCACCTCGCAGGAGACCGGGATGCCGCGGCTGACCAGACGGGAGTTGACATAGCAGGGCTCAAAGCCGAAGGCCTCCGGGAAAGCGGGCCAGCACTTGTCGGCAAAGGCTACGTACTGGCGGGCGCCCTTGTGGGCCTCGGCCCAATCCAGCAGAGTCAGCTCCAGCTGAGCCATCCGGGCGTTGAGATCGGGATAATACTTGCCCTCGCCCATCTCCTTGGCCATGTCTGCGCAGACCTCGGGGATCCGGGGATCATTGGCATGGGCCTTGTAGGCCACCAGCAGGTCCAGCTCGGAGTTTTCCTCCACTTCCACGCCCAGCTCATACAATCCCTTGATGGGGGCGTTGCAGGCAAAGAAGTCCTGGGGACGGGGGCCGAAGGTGATGATCTTGAGACCGGAGAGGCCAATCAGGGCGCAGGCAATGGGCTTGAAGTCGGCAATCATGGAGGCGATATCCTCCGCGGTGCCCACGGGATAGGAGGGGATGTAGGCCTTGAGATGGCGCATGCCCAGGTTGTAGGAGCAGTTGAGCATGCCGCAGTAGGCGTCGCCGCGGCCGTCGATGAGGTCCTTGCCGCTTTCCTCAGCGGCAGACACATACATGACGGGGCCGTCAAACCGCTGGGCGATGAGCGTTTCAGGCGTCTCGGGACCGAAGTTGCCCAGGAACACCACCAGGGCATTGCAGCCCGCGCTCTTTACTTCGTCCACGGCTTTGAGCATATCCTTCTCATTTTCCACCGTGGTTTTGCATTCGTACAGATCCAGTCCCTTGCCCTGGCAGGCGGCCACGATGGCAGCCCGGCGGCGCTCGGAGAGAGAAATGATGAAGCAGTCCCGGGACACCGCAATGATGCCCAGCTTGACTTCCGGAATGTTGGTCAGCATGATGAACGCACCTCTTTCTGAATATTTGCCTTACACATCGGCGGCAATATCAATATTTTCACCCCGCAGTACGGCGGGGGCGCCCTGCGCGGCTTCGCTGCTTTCAGGATGGGCCAGGAGCCATTTGTTGCAGGCCCAAAGCATGGAGTCCTCCCGGTTGAGGACCTGAATGTCCGGACGGGGACCATTGGTTCCCTTGGGGAGTGCCACCAGTACCCGGAAACCCGCGCCCTTGGCGGCGGAGCAGGGAGCATAGTGCAGCGTGGTGGCATAGACCTCTACCAGCACGCCGGCAGGGACCCGGAATGCCTTGACCAAGCCGGTATCCAGCGTGCCGTCAGGGGCAATGTCGTCCATGCGGGCCAGCAGGAGAATGAAATCCTCCGTGCCGCAGTTGAGCTCGCTGTCCCGGTGATACTCCAGGCAGTTGAGCTTGGTGTTGTGGCCGTTGCACCAGCCCATCTGAATGGGCATGCCGCCATAGGCGTTGGAGGCCAGCAAAGACGTCAGCGGCAGAGCTTCCAGCTCCGGCTGGGAGGGAACGTACTCTACGCCCTGAGGCAGCGGGGTGGCTGCTTCCAAGGTCCGAAGCAATTCCTGGGTGTCATAGCCTTCCAGAATCTTGCCGTAAGACGCAAAGGCGGGATCAGAAATGGGAAGAATCGTCATAAAGAATCACCTCTCGGGAGGGAATCCCTCCCTGCAAATTGATGGACAAAGCCATCGCAAATACGCCGGCTCACCGGCATGAATCCCTGGGCGGCGGGACCGACGACAAAGGCGCAGATCACGGTGCCCAGGCCCAGCACGCCGCCCAGCGCAAAGCCGGAGAGCGCAAAGAACAAATCCACTGCGACCCGGACCGGGCCGAAGGGCTTGCCCAGCTTGTCGCTGAGCACGACCCCCACCAGATCATTGGGGCCGGTGCCGGCTTCGGAGCAGATCACAATGGTCATGCCGAAGGCCAGAATCACACAGCCCAGAACCAGCGCCGCCAGCCGTACCGGCAGGGGGCGCTCACTGTGGATCAGGGGGGCGAGCAGTACGGTGAAGACATCAATGATGGGGCCGCCCAATGCCATGCACACCACGGTGCCGATGCGCACGAATTTGCGGTCCACCACCAGCAGTACCACCATAATGACCAGGGACACCAGCAGGTGTACCCGGCCGTGGGTCATGAATCCGGACCAAGGCAGGAACCGGAACAGCCCCTGCACAAAAACGTTGAAGGGGTCGGAGCCCAGGTCGGTCTGCAAAAACAGCGTGACACCCAAATGGGCTACGCACAGCCCGGCCAGGAGCAGCACCAGGCGGACGGCTTCCTCCCGGACAGAGCGGGATTTCACGATTCCGCCTCCAGTTCCCGGCGTTCCTCCTCCGTCAGTTCCGCGGCCTTGAGATCCGAACGGTAGCGCCGCCAGGCGTAATAGCCGAAGCCTACCGCCACGGCGGCAAACGCCGCAGTCAGTGCCACGACGCCCCACTGGGGGATGGGAGATGTGCCAGAGGCACCGCCGGAGGCAATCTGCCAGGCCAGATAGAGAAAATACAAGCACACCAGCACCCGCAGCGTCATGGTCCGCCCCGCCCGGGCCTTCCGGGCGGGGTGATACACCGGCTGCGGTGCGGAAGGTCCATGGGTCATGGGCATCCTCCCTCTGCGTTATCCCTGCAAACGGGGAAATAGAGCCTTGAGTGTGGGATAAATCTCCCGGAACTTCCGGTACTGCACCTCATACCGTGCAGCAATCTCCGGATCGGGGTGAATGGTTTCTTTTACATGAATCAGAGCGTTTGCCGCTGCGGCCACGCTGGGATATTCCCCGCAGGCCACCGCTGCCAGCATGGCGCCGCCGTAGCCCGGCCCCTCCTCGGTCACCGGAACATCGATGTCCAGATTCAGGGCGTTGGCAAAGATTTTCCGCCAGAGGGGGCTCTTCGCGCCTCCGCCGCAGATCTTGCTGCGTTGAATATTGAGGCCCAGAGACCGGGCGACCTCCAGGGAATCCCGGATGCCGAAGGCCACGCCTTCCAGCACCGCCTGGGTCATATCGGCCCGGGAAGCGTCCATGGTCAGGCCGATGAAGGTGCCCCGGGCGGCGGGATCGTTGTGCGGAGAGCGCTCGCCCATGAGGTAGGGCAGGAAGAACACATGGTTGCGGCCCAGATGGTCATCGGTAATGGGGGATTGTTCGGCGGCGTAGTCCTTGGTGCCCAGGATGTCGTCCATCCACCACTTGTTGCAGGAGGCGGCGGAGAGCATGCAGCCCATGAGGTGATAGTGCCCGTCGGCATGGGCGAAGGCATGGAGCGCATTATGAGGATCCACGCCGAAGTGTTCGCTGGAGATGAAGATGGTGCCGGAGGTGCCCAGGGAGATGTTGCACTGTCCGTCGCCCACCGTGGCGGTTCCCACTGCCGCGGCGGCGTTGTCGCCGGCGCCGGCACAGACCTTCACGGTTTCGGGAAGATCCAGGGACTGGGCCACGTCCGGCTTGAGTGTGCCGACGCTTTCGTAGCTTTCAAACACCCGGGCCATCTGGGACTCATGCAGCCCGCACAGTTCCAGCATCTCCGGACTCCAGCACTTGTGCTCCACGTCGAAAAGCAGCATGCCGGAGGCGTCGGAGACATCCGTGCAGTGCACGCCGGTGAGCATGTAGTTGAGATAGTCCTTGGGCAGCATCACCTTGCGGATTCGGGCAAAGAGCTCCGGCTCATGCTTGCGCATCCATAGCAGCTTGGGCGCGGTGAAGCCTGCAAAGGCGATGTTGGCGGTGCGGCGGGAGAGGGTTTCCCGCCCGATTACCGTGTTGAGATACTCGGTTTCCTCCGCGGTGCGGCCGTCGTTCCAGAGAATGGCGGGGCGCAGAACCTGGTCGTGTTCATCCAGCACCACCAGACCGTGCATCTGACCGCCGCAGCCGATTCCGGCAATCTGGGAACGGTCGCACTGAGCGGTCAGCTCCCGGATGCCGTCCAGGGTCTGATGCAGCCAGTCCTCAGGGTTTTGCTCAGACCAGCCGGGGTGCGGGAAACAAATGGGATACTCCCGGGAGACGATCTTCTGGATGGCACCGCTGCCGTCCATCAGCAAAAGCTTGACGGCAGAAGTGCCCAGATCCACTCCGATATACAGCATGGTTTCCTCCTTAGGCCTTGCCGGTCTTGTGGTTGGACACCACGTCGAAGATGACGGCGATCAGCAGCACGGCGCCCTTGACCACATACTGCCAGTTGTTGTCCAGACCGTAGATGGACATGCCCTGGTTGATGACGCCCAGCAAAATAGCGCCGACCACGATGCCGGGAACCGTACCGGAGCCGCCGTAGGCGGAGGCACCGCCGATGAAGCAGGAGCCGATAGCGTCCATCTCATAGGACATACCGGTATCGCCGTTGACGGAACCAATCCGGGCGGCGACCAGCAGACCGGACAGACCAGCCAGTATGGACATGGAGCAGTAAGCGGCGAAGTAGACCTTCCGGGTGTCGATACCGGAGAGCTTGGTGGCCTTCTCGTTGCCGCCCACGGCGTAGAAGTAACGGCCAAACGCGGTCTTGGAGGTGATGAAGGCATAGAGCAGCAAAATGCCCAGCACCCACACCAGCATGACGGGGATACCCTTGTAATTGGCCAGCTTCCAGCAGTAGAAGAGGATCAGCAGATCAATGAGAATCACCTTGGAAAATGCACTTGCAGCAGAATCCATGGCGTAGCCCTTGCGTGCCTTCTTGGCCCGGCCGGTAATGGTGCGCACCAGCAGCACCGCGGCGACCACCACACCCACGATCATGGCGGACCAGTGAATCTCGCCGGCGTCCACACCGGGGACGGTGATGTAGGAGCTGAAGATGTTCAAAAACAGCTTGTTGGAGATGCTGACCGTCTTGGACTCCAGCACCACACGGCCCAGGCCGCGGAAGAGGAACATGCCGGCCAGGGTGCAGATAAAGGGCGGGATGTGCATGTAGCCGATCCAGAAGCCCTGCCAGGTGCCGATGACGGCGGAGATGGCCAGGCAGATGATGATCACCAGCACGGCGTTGAGGGAGGTGTTGGACATCAGCTGCGCGGCGATGGCACCCACCAGGCACAGCGTGGCGCCCACGCTCAGGTCCACGTTGCCGCCGGTGAGGATGCACAGCAGCATGCCGCAGCCCATAACCAGCACGTAAGCGTTTTGTAGCAGCAGGTTGGAGATGTTTTGCGCGTAGAGCATTTTACCGCCGGTCAGGGCAGTGAAGAAAATGAAAACCACCACCAGGGCGATGACCATGGTGTATTTTTTCAAAATGGCGCTGACCCGGATGCTGTTTGCACGGGATTCCAGCGTTTTGGCGTCTTGATTGATCGTTCCTTTCATGCTTGCAGCACTCCCTTGCTCTCTTCTTTTTTCCCGGATTGCAGAATGGCTGCCATGATTTTTTCCTGTGTGGCTTCCTCGATGGGGAACTCGCCCACCAGGCTGCCCTCGTTCATGACATAGATCCGGTCACACATGCCCAGCAGTTCCGGCATCTCCGAGGAGATCATGATGATGGATTTGCCCTGGGCAATGAGATCATTCATAATGCAGTAGATTTCGTACTTGGCACCCACGTCAATGCCGCGGGTGGGCTCATCCACGATCAGCACATCGGGGTCGGCGAACATCCATTTGGCCAGCAGCACCTTTTGCTGGTTGCCGCCGGAGAGGTTGCCCACCGCCTGCTGAACGGAAGGCGTCTTGGTGGCCAGTTTGCGCCGGTAGTCCTCGGCAACCTGGTTTTCCTGGTCGATATCGATGATGCCGCGGCTGCAGACTTTTTCCAGCCGGGCCATGGTGTTGTTCACGGCAATGGTGTCAATGAGGACCAGACCGTTGTCCTTACGGTCCTCGGTGACGTAAGCCAGACCTGCCTCGATGGCGCTGCGCTCGTTTTTCAGGTGGACTTCCCGGCCGTTGATTTTGAGCTGGCCGGTGATGCCGGTGCCGTAGCTGTGACCGAAGAGGGACCGGGCCAGCTCCGTGCGGCCGGCACCCTGCAATCCGGAGAAGCCGATGATCTCGCCCCGGTTGACATGGAAGGAGACGTGGCTGACCACCTGCTTTTCCGTGTAAATGGGATGGTGGACACACCAGTCGTTTACTTCCAGAATGGGTTCGGTGGAGGTGCAGCGGGGCCGCTTGGGGAAGCGGTCGGTGAGCTCCCGGCCCACCATGCCCCGGATGATGCGGTCTTCATCGATATCCCGGGCGGAGTTGTCGATGGTTTCAATGGTGGAGCCATCCCGGACCACGGTGATCTTGTCTGCCACATAGGCGATCTCGGAGAGCTTGTGGGAGATGATGATGGAGGTCATGCCCTCCTTTTTGAACTGCAGCAGCAGGTCCAGCAGCATCTTGGAATCCTCTTCGTTCAAAGAGGAAGTGGGTTCATCCAGAATCAGCAGCTTGACGTTTTTGGACAGGGCCTTGGCGATTTCCACCAGCTGCTGCTTGCCGGTGCCGATGTCCTTGATGAGGGTGGTGGCACGCTCTTTCAGCCCCACCTGCTTCATGTGCTTTTCCGCTTGGGCAAAGGTCTCGTCCCAGTCCAGGCCGAACTTGCCCTTGCGCTCGTTGCCCAGGAACATGTTCTCACCGATGGACAGCTCCGGAATCAGTGCCAGCTCCTGATGGATAATGACAATGCCGATTTTCTCACTGTCCCGGACGGTCTTGAAGTGGCACTCCTGACCGTCGTATATGATTTGCCCCGTGTAGGAGCCATAGGGATATGTACCGCTGAGTACGTTCATCAGCGTGGACTTACCGGCGCCGTTTTCGCCAACCAGTGCGTGGATCTCTCCCCGCGCAACTTCCAGATTGACGTGGTTCAGGGCTTTGACGCCCGGAAATTCCTTTGTGATGTCTTTCATCACCAGGATATTGTCAGCCAAACTGATGTCCTCCTTTCTTAGTTGGAATATGGAATGGAATGCCGCCCCGTGAGGCGCAATCTGCAAACTCAAGAAAAAAGAGCGGGTAGGGCAAGTTGCCCCGCCCGCTCTTCTCTCAGAATTTCCTTGATTGGAATTGGTGCGGTGTCAGATCAGCCCACAGCCACAGGATAACCGTCGCTGCCCATGGTGTAGTAGCCAGTGTCCACCAGCTCTTCCTGGATGTTGTCGGCGGTCACCACGGTAGGCGTCAGCAGATAGGAGGGAATGATACCAGTGTTGTTGTCGTAGGAGCTGGTGTCATAAGCGCACTCGCAGTCGAACTGGCTGGTCAGCTCCTCGCCGGGCTGCTCGCCGTTGAGGATGGCCTGGGCCAGAGCCAGGGTCACAACGGCCTCGTTGGCCACGGCCTTGTACACGGTCATGGACTGCTTGCTGTCCACAATGTTCTTCAGGTTGGCCTCGTCGCCGTCCTGGCCGGTGATGATGGGCTGGTTGGAGCCGGCGTAGTCGGACTCGATGGCCTGGGTCACGCCCAGAGCGGTGGAGTCGTTGGAGCACAGGGCCACATCCAGCTGCGTGCCGTCAGAATAATAGGAAGCCAGGATGTTCTGCATACGGTTCATAGCGGTAGCAGTATCCCAGGTGGCGGTGGCCACTTCCTCGAAAGCGGTCTGGCCGGAGACGATGTTCAGGATACCTGCGTCGATGTAGGGCTTCAGGGTGTCAAACGCACCGTTGAAGAAGAAGGGGGCGTTGTTGTCGGCCGGGTCGCCGGCGGTGAACTCGATGTTGTAAGTCTTGGAGGTGTCGTTGAGATCCAGGCCCAGGGTGTCGATCACGTACTGGCCCTGCAGCACGCCGACGGTGTAGTTGTCGAAGGAGACGTAGTAATCGATGGCCTTGGTGTTCATGATCAGACGGTCATAGGAGATCACGGGGATGCCGGCCTCGTCAGCGGAGTCCAGAACCGTGGTCAGGGATTCGCCGTCGATGGCGGCCACGATCAGAAGATCCACGCCGTCGGAGATCAGGTTCTCAATGTCGTTGACCTGCTGCGTCACATCGTTGTCGGAATAGGTGAGCTCCACCTCGTAGCCGGCGGACTCGAACTGTTCCTGCAGGTAGGAGCCGTCACGGTTCCAACGCTCCAGGGACTTGGTGGGCATTGCAATGCCGATCTTTCCGCTGCCGCCGGTTTCGCCGCCGGTCTCGCCGGATTCTGCGGTTTCACCCTCATCTGCGGGCTCTTCGGTGGAGCTTCCGCCGCAGGCCACCAGAGACAGTGCCATTACCAGAGACAGTGCCAGTGCAAGAAACTTTTTCATACGCATTCTTCTCCTTGGTCCCATCCCAGCAGAATGGGACAAAATTCGTGAAGCGGGTCGCTTCTGTAATTTGATTCTATAAAATGACTTTACAAAAGTCAATCCAAAGATTCGTCATATTCGTGATTTTGTTAATTACAACATGTTTAATCGATTTAATATTGTGCAACTTTATTGCTGATTTGAAGATCTCAGTAAAATTGCTTTATTTAATTGCGGAAAAACCGGAATTTTAGACTAAAATGAAAAAAACGGTTGACGGGGTGGAAAGCGGTGTAATAAGATGTGCATATATAAAATACTTTTGTAAAAGTGCGGGTGCCTAAAAATGGAAAAGGAAGCCAATATGACCCAGCGCCGGCGGCAGACGCGCAACAGTATTTATCATTACCTATATGAAACGCGGGAGTTTTGCTCCAAGCAGTCCTTAGCCAGGGACCTGCGGCTGAGTCTGCCCACGGTCTATCAGCATCTGACGGAACTGATGGAAGAGGGACTGGTGCATTACTCCGGAGAACAACAGTCCACTGGCGGGCGCAAAGCCATGGGACTGGAGATTGTGGCCGATGCACGGTATGCCATTGGCGTTTCTGTCACGGAGACCCGGCTGCGCTTTGTGGCGGCGGATTTGCGGCTGGGGGAGATGGCTTACCGAAAGGTCCACCATCCCTCCGTGGCGGAAATGGAGAATTTCGGGGACTTTCTCACGAGGGAGCTGGAGCGGTTTATCGATGACAATGCCCTGGACCGGGACCGGCTTCTGGGTGTGGGAATTGCCCTGCCGGCGGTGATTGCGCCGGATGAGAGCCGCCGCATCACGCTGGCGCCCACGCTGCATCTGCGGGATGTGGAACTGCAGCGGCTGATGGGGACGATCCCCTATCCTCTGTACATTGAAAATGACGCCACCAGCGGCGGCTATGCGGAGTGGTTTACCCATTGGCAGGGACGCGACATTGCGTATTTGCTGTTGGAAACCGGCGTGGGCGGCGCGATTTTGGTCAACGGCGGGCAATACCGGGGGGTCAATCACCGCAGCGGAGAGTTTGGGCACATGTGCGTGGAACCCGGCGGATTGCCCTGTAAGTGCGGCAAGCGCGGGTGCCTGGAGGCGTATTGTTCCCCCTCCCGGGTCAGTGATGATCTGGGGATCTCGCTCAAGGAGTTTTTCGACGGCCTGGAACGGCATGTTCCGGAGTATGAGACGCTTTGGTATGATTTGCTGCGGCATCTGGCCATCGGGGTCAACAATATTCGGATGGCCCTGGATTGCGATGTGGTGCTGGGCGGCTTTTTAACGGAGTTTTTGCCGCCTTATATGCCGCTGCTCAAGGAGTATGTTGCCGCAGGAAACACCTTTGAGCCCAGCGCCGACTATCTGCATTTGAGCAATCTGCGGCGGCATACTGTCCCGCTGGGCGTAGCGCTGCATTTTATTAAAGAATTCCTGGAGACAATCTGATTGAGGAGGTATGTTCCCATGACCGTTACCACATCCATTTTCGGGCATACGAAGCAGGGGGAGACCGTTACGGCTTACCGGGTGGAAAATCGGACCGGCATGCAGCTGACGGTGCTGGACTATGGCGCCACCATTCAATCCCTTCGGGTTCCGGACCGCCGGGGAGAGCTGACAGATGTTGTTCTGGGCTATGATACGGTGGCGGAGTACGAGGAAAACGGCGGGTATCTGGGAGCCACCATCGGCCGGGTAGGCAACCGCATCGGCGGAGCGGAATTTTCTTTGAACGGCAAGACGTATCCCCTGGCGAAAAACGACGGAGAGAACCATCTCCACGGGGGAATCAAGGGGTTTGACAAGCAGATGTGGAACGTGGAGGTCCGGGAGGATGCTCTGGTGTGTTCCCGGCTGTCTCCCGACGGGGAGGAAGGCTACCCCGGAAATCTGTGGGTGCGGGTGACCTTTACCCTCCATGAGGCAAATGCGCTCTCCATCCAGTATGAGGCCCGGGCTGAGAAAGACACCCTGGTAAACCTCACCAATCACAGTTATTTCAATCTCAATGGCGGCGGCAGCGTGTTGGACCATGAGCTCCAGGTCTTTGCCAGCCGCATTACAGAAAATGATGCCGGCTGCCTGCCTACAGGGCGGCTGCTGGAAGTGGAGCAGACCCCCTTCGATTTCCGGATTCCCAAGCAGATCGGGGCGGAAATTGACGCGGATGATGCCCAGCTGCGCTGCGGCGGCGGGTATGACCACAACTATGTGCTCTCCGGACGCCGGGCAGCGGTTCTGCGCAGCGGGCGAAGCGGCATCGAGATGATCGTGGAGACGGACCAGCCGGGGATGCAGGTTTATACGGCCAACGGACTGACGCAGCGGCCGGGCAAGCAGGGCAGTACCATGGGCCCCCGGGATGCGGTTTGCTTGGAGACGCAGCTGTTCCCCAATGGCATTCATCGCTATGGATTCCCCTCGCCGGTTCTGCGGGCGGGAGAGTCTATGTACAGCGAGACGGTATTCTCCTTTGGACTGTGCTGAATCCAATTAAAAATCGCCGGGCAGGACCGATTCGGTCCTGCCCGGCAGTTTTTGGGTTTGGGAGGGATTACTCCAGGCTGTGCAGCCAGTCAGCCTTTCGGCTGTATAGGAAGAAGGTGACGGAGCTGAGCAGCCAGGTCAGGGGATAGACCCAGTATACCATCTGGATACTCTGTGTCAGGGGAACCGTGATGGTGAGGAATGTGACCCGCACAATGCACCAGAATACCAACATGACCACCATAGGGATCACGGCCTTGCCCGCACCCCGCAAAATAGCGGCCATGGAGTGGGAGTAGGCCAGAAGGAAGAAGAACAGACCGGCGGTGCGGGATTTTTCCACGCCAAAGCGAATGACCTCGGGAGTGGAGTCGAAGGCGGCAATCAGCGCCGGGGCGAAGATGAAGACCACGGCGCCGATCAGCTCTGCCAGCACAACAGCAGACAGCACGCCGAAGCGGGCGCCTTTTTTGACACGCTCATATTCTCCGGCGCCCAGGTTTTGGCCCACAAAGGTGGTTAGTGCCATGGCGAAACTGGTAATGGGCAAAAATCCGAAGCCCTCGATTTTGGAATAGGCGCCGCAGCCGGCCATGGCCATTTCCCCAAAGGCATTGATGTTGGACTGTACCACCACGTTGGCAAAGGAAATGATGGAGTTTTGCAGGCCTGCAGGGAGGCCGAACCGCAGGATCTGCCCCAGTACCGGGCGGTAGAAGCGGACGCGGCGCAGCTGAATCCGCCAGCTCTGGCGGGTGCAGGTCAGCTGGAGCAGGCACAGCCCGGCGCTGACGAACTGGGAGAGAATGGTGGCCACGGCGGCACCGCCTACTCCGGTGTGAAATACGCCGATAAACAGCAGGTCCAGCACCAGATTGACAGCGGAGGAGGCCATGAGATAGTAGAGGGGGTGACGGCTGTCCCCCACCGCCTGCAAAATGCCCACCAGAATGTTATACATGACGGCACCGGCGGACCCGGCAAAGTAAATCCGCAGATAGGTCACCGAGTCTGCCATGACCTCCGGCGGGGTATCCATCCAGATCAGAATATGAGGTAAGAATATGACGCCCACGGCGGTCATCAGCACACTGGCCACAAGCCCCACTGCCACGGTAGTGTGAATGGCCAGGGACATATTTGCCGTATCCCGGGCGCCGAAGAACTTGGCGATCACAACCCCGGCGCCGATGGCCAAGCCGCTGAGAAAGCCGATGAACAGAAAAATCAGACTGCCGGAGGAGCTGACCGCCGCCAAGGCGTTGCTGCCTAAAAAATTGCCCACGATCAGGGAGTCCACGGTATTATAAAGCTGTTGAAAGAGATTGCCCAGAAAAATAGGCAATGCAAAGCAAGTGATTGTTTTCCAGATTGCACCCTGTGTCATGGTGTTGGATTGCTCCGTCACAGGCATGTTCCATTCCCTCCTGCGGCAGACCGGCTGCCTCGATTGTCCGCCTGTCAGGCGGTCTCCTCTTCACTATGCGCCCTTGGCCGAAAAAGTCAAGGCCCAAATGCACAGTGTGCAAAAAAATAAAAAAATACAGCGGAATTGTATGGGTGCGTGCACAAAGTCTACAGTGTTGCGGGATATATAGGGAGCGCACTGCGGCGCTCCCAAAGCGGAAAAGGAGCGGAGGCATGGAGCAAAACAAACCGTACACGCCGGCCAACGGCGAGAAAAGCGGGGCCGGGGAGGTGGAATGGTGAATCCAGAGGTTGTGTGCGCCTTAGTGGCAGGGGCGTCCACCGTGTTGGCGGCACTGGCGGAGCGGCGTTCCCGCAGCAGCGTCAAACGTGCGGAGAGCCGTGCGCAGCGCCGGGAAAAGGAGAGCCGCCTGGCCATGGAACTGATGTATGCAAATTGTTCGTTGTCCCTGATTACAGCCAAGAAGCTGACGGGGATGCATACCAATGGGGATGTGGAGGAAGCCATGGAGGCGGCTGCCGGCGCCCGGGAGGCGTATATCGATTTCGTTCGGGACGAGGCTGCCCACAATTTCAGTAAGGTTTGAGTCCTGCCTGCGCTCTGATGCGCGTAAATTCAGAAAGGAGCGTGAGGCAATGAAGCAATCCCGAATGGAGGAAATCCTGCGGGATTACACGGCCGGTAAGCTGGATGCCCAGCAGGCCAACCAGGAGCTGAAAAAGATGGGGGCGCCGGTGCGGCTGCAGCCCGGGCGCAACGAGATCACCGAAGCGGAACAGCAGGCTACCCGCGTGGGAGACACTCCGGATCAGGCGGAAGGATACGGACTGCTGGATACCGGTACCGGTTCCATGGAAAAGGTACATGTGCACAGGGGGCGTCTGGAGCATGCTGTCAATCAGGTGCAGCCGGACGGAACGGTCAATATGCTGGCGTATGTGCTCATTGGTGGGAAGCGGTATTCGGTTCAGGGCGATATGCTGACGGAGGCGTAAATTCATGGAACGCATCCAGGAACGGTTGGCAAATCTGCTGAGTGTCAAGAGCCTGGTGACGGTAACTTTGACCGTAATTTTTGCCGGGCTGTCTGTCCGGGGGAGTGTCAGCAGTGAGCAGTTTCTCACAGTGTTCACGGTGGTCATCTCCTTCTATTTTGGTACCCAGACCCAGCGCAAAAGTACACCTGCTGGCGACGAGACATAACAAAGCACAGTGAGAAAACACAGGGAAAACAGGCCGAGAGCTTGTCTTTCCCTGTGTTTTTCTGCACTTTTTGGCGCATTAATTTTTGCGATTGCGCCAATCGGTTTTAACGTTTTGACTTTTCGGGGCGGCGGCCCTATGATAAGGGCAGAAAGAGGGAAACCCCTTCCAAACCAAAGAAAAGGAGTTGTTTCACATGATGGACTGGATTCCCAACCGCCTGGTATATGATCCGAAAATCTCCTGTTCCCCCAGCACGTGCTACGGCAGTGCAAGCCTGGCCAGCATGGGGTGCTTCTCCAGAATTCGGAATTGCCTGAAGCTTGGCGGCCTGCGGTAAGAGAAAGGAGCCAGGTATGTTTGATAAAACCAATCGTGCGTTTGCATTTGTGATCCGCAACTACATCCGCTTCGGCGGTGTGCGGTAAGAAAGGAGTCTTAACCATGAAGACCAGAGCTGTGAATGAGACTGTGTTTGAATCCGTGATCCGCAACTATGTCCGCTTCGGCGGTGCGCGGTAAGAGAGGAGTCTTGACGATGAAGACCAATACCGTGAAGGAAACCGTGTTTGAATC
>CALXDJ010000014.1 GCA_944387035.1 uncultured Oscillospiraceae bacterium
TTTGGCAGCGGGTGAAGGATTCGAACCCTCACATACAGAGTCAGAGTCTGCTGTGCTACCTTTACACAAACCCGCTAGATCTGTCGGCCGCAGTGATCAGCCGCAGCGAACAGATATTATTATACAGAATATTGCTTTTTTGTCAATAGGTTTTTTCAAAGTTTTTCATTTTTTTCGACGAGGGGAATGACCGCCGAATAAACCGTTCCAAAAGCCCCCTCGTTCCTCCGGCGCAGTGTGCCGCCGAAGCCTGGCCGCACAGGCGGCCGCATCCTCATAGGACTGCTTTGCCGCCGCATCATAGAGCTCCAGAGCCTGGGCGGAATCCTTCTGTACGCCCCGGCCGTGCTCATAGCACTGCGCCAGGCGGTACTGTGCCCGGGCATACCCCCGTTCCACAGACCGGCGATACCACGCCACTGCCTGTTCCCAGTTTTGCCGGACACCCGTTCCGGTTTCGTAGAGATATCCCAGGTTGCATGCCGCTACCCGGTCTCCCTGCTCCGCCGCGGCCTGATACAGCTCCACTGCGCGGGAAAGATCCTTTTCCACGCCGTTGCCGTACTCATAGCACACGCCCAGATTGCACTGCGCCTGGGCATATCCCTGTTCCGCCGCAGCCTGATACCACTTGGCCGCCCGGATCAGGTTCTTCTCCAGGCCCAATCCATTTTCATAGCACCAGGCCAGGTTGCACTGTGCCCGGGGAAGCCCCTGCTCCGCTGCAGCCCGGTACCACTTCACCGCCATTTCCCAACTTTGGGGTACGCCCCGGCCGGTCTCATAAAGATACCCCAGGTTGCACTGTCCCGGCGCATTGCCGCCCTCCGCTGCCTTTTGATACAGCTCAGCGGCCTTTGCAAGGTCCTCTTCCACGCCTTCGCCGCGCTCATAGCATACGCCCAGATCGCACATTGCCGGTGCAGATCCGGCTTCCGCCGCCTGACGGTACCACTGGACCGCCTCCACCGCGTTCTGCTCTACGCCCAGGCCATAATCGTAAGCACGCCCTACGCAAAAGAGGCCCCGGGGATCCTTCTGTTCTGCGGCCTTGCGATACCAGGCAAGCGCCTGCTCCAGATCCTTCTCCACCCCCCGGCCGTGTTCATAACACCAAGCCAGGTTGCACTGCGCCCGGGGAAGTCCCTGCTCCGCCGCGGCGCGGTACCAGCCCACCGCTTCTTCCCAGCTTTGCTCCACGCCTACACCGGTCTCATAGAGATAACCCAGGCAGCACGCACCGTCCTCGTCGCCGTGCTCGGCCGCCCGGCGGTACCACCTGGCTGCCTCCTCTTTATTCACCGGAACCCCCCGGCCCCGCTCACAGCAAAAGCCCATACACAATTCGCCACGGGGATATTCCTGTTCTGCCGCGGCCCGGTACCATTTTGCCGCTTCCACATCGGACTGCTCCACCCCCTGGCCGTGCTCATAGCACCAAGCCAGGTTGCACTGCGCCCGGGGATAGCCCTGCTCCGCCGCCATACGGTACCAGCGCACGGCCTCTTCCCAGCTCTGTTCCACGCCCCGGCCAGCTTCATAGCAGTAGCCCAGGCAGCACTGCCCCGGCGCATTGCCCTGCTCCGCCGCGGCCCGGTACCACTCCGCCGCCTTGGTCAGGTCCTCGGCAACTCCCAGGCCAAATTCCAGGCAGCGGCCCAGCTCCGTCTGGGCACCGGGATACCCCAGCCACGCTGCCGAGCGGTACCACTGCACCGCATCGGCGTCAGACTGCTCCACGCCCCGGCCGCAGCGATATGCCTCTCCCAGCAAAAACTGGGCCCGGGGGAACCCCCCCTCAGCACCCTTGCGGAAGCACTCCAGTGCTTTGGCTTCATCCTTTTTCACGCCGATGCCGTATGTATAACAATAGCCCAAATTGGTCAGGGCCGGCAGATAGTCCCGCGCTGCCGCCTGGGCATACAGTACCACCGCCTGCTGCGGATCCTCCTCCACACCGATGCCGCTTTCAAAGCACCAGCCCAGATTCGTCAGCCCCAGGGCGTCTCCCATGGCTGCGGCCCTCTGATAGCTGGCCAGGGCATCGGTATTGCGCTGGGCCTCCACAGCCTGGTTTCCCAGGCTCACCCAATCCCCGGCCGTCAGCTCATCCTCATCCAGCTTCTGAAAAAAGGTTCCGCCGCAGTGGGGGCATACATCCGGCTCCTCCTCGGCCAGAAAACCGCAATCTGTATTCTCACAGCGATAGAATTCCATAGTGTCCTCCATCAATCTTCCAGGTCCTCCTGCGCGGCGCCGTCACGATATCGTTCCAAAAAGGAATAGGCCCGTCCGTGGTACTTGAAGCCCGGAAAGGTATCCAGCTGGACGCCGTGAATGGCCCGGAAAATGCTCTTTTCAATATTCGGATTGGTTTTTTTCAATTCCCGCAGTAGCAGCTTCATCTCCTGCCGCTTGCTTTCCCCGATGCCATCACCCGCAGCATCCCGGGCTTCCGTAAAGCGGCAGGCACACTGAAGGAATTGCAGATGGTTGTAATTCTTCCAGGCGATGATGGCATCCTCATGTACGCAATAAAGCGGGCGGATCAGCTCCATGCCGGGGAA
This sequence comes from uncultured Oscillospiraceae bacterium, assembly GCA_944387035.1. GTDB lineage: Bacteria > Bacillota > Clostridia > Oscillospirales > Oscillospiraceae > Oscillibacter. The sequence goes on from CALXDJ010000014.1 coordinate 2,568, forward strand.
GTTCTTGCTGTGGAGCTTAGGCGGCATGGCCTGGAGCTGTGCACCGTAGAAAAGGCCCAGCAGGGTCGTCTCCACCACATCGGAAAAGTGGTGGCCCAAGGCAATCTTATTGCATCCCAGCTCCTGCGCCTTGGCGTAAAGAAAGCCCCGGCGCATCCGGGCACACAGGTAGCACGGGTTCTTCTCCACCTGGGTGGTGACTTCAAAGATGTCACTTTCAAAAATGGTAACGGGAATCCCCAGCAGCGCTGCATTGGCTTCAATCAGCGCCCGGTTTTCCGGCCGGTATCCGGGGTCCATCACAAGAAACGTCAGGGAAAAGGGATGGTCCGTATGGCGCTGGAGCTCCTGCATCAGCTTGGCCAGAACCATGGAGTCCTTTCCGCCGGAAATACACACGGCGATCCGGTCCTCCGGCTCCACCAGCTCGTAGCGCTTCACCGCCGCGATAAAGGGGTTCCACAGGCTTTTGCGATAGGTTTTGATGAGACTGCGCTCGGCAATCTCCCGGGGACTCAGTTCTCGGGACATGGTAACCTCCAAGTGTGTTCAGGCAATCCTGGCCTTACAGCCAGATGGCACCCAGCCGCAGAACAGACGCAAAGGTCCGCTCCAGCCAGGAGCGCCGGTTCCACTCCTCCAGAGTGTACAGGCTGCTTTGGGCCATGATATCGTCCAGGTCCTCCAGCAGCTCTTCCACCACCAGCATGTGGTAAAACAGTACGCCGCACTCGTAGTGCAGCTGGAAAGTACGGTAATCCATATTGGTGCTGCCGACCAGCGCCACCTCCCGGTCCACCATCACGCTCTTGGCATGGAGGAACCCGGGGGTATAGCGATAAATCTTTACACCGTGGGCCAGCAGCTCACCCCAGTACGTCTTTGCCACCACATAGGCAAACTTCTTATCCGGGATCGCCGGCACCAGCAGCCGCACATCCACTCCGGCATCTGCCGCGATGCACAGCGACTTTTGCATGGACTCCTCCACGGCGTAATAAGGTGTGGTGATATAAAGCATCCGTTTGGCTGAGGCGATGAGCTGCAAATACGTCTCTTCAATGGGATTATCCGGATTATTCAGGGGGCCATCGGTAAAGGGCTGGCAAAATCCCTGGGTGGCCGGACCATCGTGGCGGGGACGATAATAGTCATCCTCATTGGGCAGCGTCCGCCCCATCATCTTCCACATCTGGATAAACTGAACCGCAAAGCCCCAGGCACCCTCGCCCTCGATGCGCACAGCACTGTCCTTCCAGTGACCGAAGCGCACAATGAGATTGGCGTATTCGTCAGCAATATTGATCCCGCCGGTGTAGGCATAGTATCCGTCGATCACGGCGATCTTCCGGTGATCCCGGTAATTGAAGTAGATGCGGTTGACGTACCGGTGCACCGGGTTGAATACCTCCACCTCGATGCCGGCATTTTGCATCTGCTGAAGCATCTCATCATGCAGCCGGGTCAGGTTGCCGAAGTCATCAAAGATGATCCGCACTTCCACCCCTGCCGCAGCCCGCTCCCGCAAAACAGAAAAAATCCGGTCCCAGACCTTTCCCTCTGCCAGAATATAGTACTCCAGAAAAATATAGACCTCCGCCTGAGACATGCGCATGATGAGATCATCAAAAAAGGCAGCGCCGTCACCGAAATAGTGGGCATCGGTATTGCGGTAGAGAAAGAATCCCCGCTTTTGCAGGTACGCCGCGATCCGCCCCCAGGCTGGCGAGCGGCTCATCAAACGGCTGAGATTGACATCACTGGCCATCTTCTGACTCTCCCGGGCTGGCGTGGGCGGAATTTTGCGCAGGCTCAGGCTCTTGGCCTGATGCGTTCCGCCCCACAGGCAAAAGAGAATCATACCGGCTACCGGCAGGGCCAGCAGCAGGCACATCCAAACCAGTTTATAAGACGGGCTGCCCGGACGCAAGTATACCCGGATAGCCACGATGGCACCGGCAATCTCCAGGGCCGCATACATGAAATACGCTTTTTCACGCAGAAAATGGGTCAGCACCAAGGTTGTGACGATCTGCGCCAGGACGGTCAGCACGCACATGGAGATGCTGGTTGCCGCGGAAATCCGCCGCTCTGTGCGCTCCGTGGATTGTGGCAGGTTTTTATGCATGAGAACGCTCACCTCTTTCTCTTTCCATGCATTCTCAACACTCTTTTCTGGTATTATACCGAAAACCGCTTACTGATTCAACCGGGTTTCCGGTAACAAACCAGCCCCGCCTTCCGGCGGGGCTGGCAGCATCAGCGATTCTTGCGCAGCAACGCCTGCTTGATATCCCACAGGCGCTGGGACAGATCCACGTAATAGGTATGAGGATTTTCAAACCGCTTGACCTCGTCCCAGAGCGTGTCCACCTGCTCCAGGCAATAGCGCTGGATCTCCTGCAGGGCAGGACGCTTGTACACCAGCTCTCCGCCGCGGAACACCTGCACCTGCAGAGGCCGGGCGGTATAGTTGGTAAAGGTCTTGCGCTTCCAGGTTGCCTCGGGATCAAACAGTTCCAGAGGACGGCTCTCATCCACCACCTCGTCCCAAACGGCGATGTAGTCCGCCTCGGCCTTGCCGGTAGCCTTGTCAAAAATCCGGTAGGTCTTTTTAAAGTGGGGATTGGTAATCTTGTTCAAATTCTCACTGACCTTGATTCGGGGGATAATGTTTCCCTCCCGGTCCTCCACAGCGGCCAGCTTATACACGCCGCCGAACACCGGCTGGCTGCTGGCGGTGATCATCCGCTCGCCCACACCGAACAAGTCCACCTTGGCTCCCTGCTGCAAAAGGTCCCGAATGATATACTCATCCAGGGAGTTGGACGCAGAAATCTGGCACTCGGTCCAGCCAGCATCATCCAGCATTTTCCGGGCCTCCCGGGTCAGGTACGCGATATCGCCGGAGTCCAGCCGGATTCCGCATTTGGTGATGCCCAGGGGCTTTAAGACATCATTAAAGGCCCGAATGGCATCAGGCACACCGGACTTGAGAGTATTGTAGGTGTCCACCAAGAGCGTGGCGTTGTGGGGATAGATCTGGCAGTAGGTCTTGAATGCCTCGTACTGGCTGTCAAACATCTGGACCCAGGCATGGGCCATGGTGCCGCCAGCGGGGACTCCGTAGAGCTGATCGGAGATGGTGCAGGCTGTTCCTTTGCACCCGCCGATATAAGCCGCACGGGCGCCGGAGATGGCGCCGTCGGTACCCTGGGCCCGGCGGGAGCCGAACTCCAGTACCGTCCGGCCCTGGGCCGCCCGAACAATCCGGTTGGCCTTGGTGGCAATCAGGCTCTGGTGATTGATGGTCAGCAGAATAAACGTCTCAATGAGCTGGGCCTGAATGGCCGGAGCCCGCACCGTCACCACCGGCTCCCGGGGGAAAATGGGCGTGCCCTCGGGGATGGCCCAGATATCACCGGTGAACCGGAAATTCTTCAAATAGCGCAGAAAGTCCTCCGAGAAGAGGTTCCGGCCGCGCAGATAGGCGATATCCTCCTCATCAAAATGCAGGTTTTGAAGATAGTCGATCAGCTGATCCAGTCCCGCGCAGATGGCAAAGCCGCCCTTGTCCGGAACGTCCCGAAAAAACACATCAAAATACGTGATGCGGTCCTGATAGCCCGCCTGAAAATAGCCGTTGCCCATGGTCAGCTCATAAAAATCGCAGAGCATGGTCATGTTTAGTTTCCGTTCGGTATTCATCTTACACCTCGTACCATGGAAGCAAGCTTCCGAAATCGGAGTTATTGCAATTGATTATAGTCGCCTGCGTAGTGAAAAGCAATCGTTTTTGCATAAATGCGTCAAAAAAATGTCAAATCGGAATTGACAAACGGGACCTCTCTCCCCTATCATGGGAGGAAATGACAGGCGGAATCTTTCGCCGGAAGGAGCAACCCCAATGGACGTAATTCTGGGAATTGATATCGGTGGTTCCACGACCAAAATCGTCGGCCTGCGGACGGACGGAAGCGTGATCTCCATGCTGCGGGTCCGGGCGGAGGATCAGGTCACCAGCCTGTACGGCGCTCTGGGCAACTATCTCACCCGCAATGGCCTGACTCTGCAGGATGTGCGGCGGATCGTCCTCACCGGCGTGGGCGCCAGCTATACGGAAGGAGACATCTTCGGCATCCCCACCTGCAAGGTGGATGAATTTTCCGCCAGCGCCGCCGGAGCTCTGGCATTATCCGGCCGGGAACAGGGCGTGGTGGTGACCATGGGAACCGGCACGGCCTTCCTCTGGGCCGAGCAAAACGGCACCGTGCGGCACCTGTGCGGCAGCGGCATCGGCGGCGGTACCATGGGCGGACTGTGCCGCAAGCTGGTGGGCATGGAGCGTTTCGGCCAGATCCGGGAACTGGCCCGGCAGGGTGATCTCAACAAGGTGGATCTGACCATCAAGGACATCTCGCAAAATCCCGCCGCCACTCTGGACCCCGACCTCACTGCCGCCAACTTCGGCAATCTGGCCGAGGACGCCACCCCCGCGGATCTGGCGGCAGGTGTGGTAAATCTGGTACTCCAGGCGGTGGGCATCATGACGGTGCTGGCCTGTCAGGCCTGCAATACAGACACCGTCATCCTCACCGGCGCCATGACCACCATGCCCCAGGCCGTGGAGAACTTCCAGAACTTCCAGCGCCTGTTCGGATACCAGTATGTGATTCCGGAAAACGCCACGTTTGCCACTGCCATCGGCGCGGCACTGTGCAGCCTGCGGGACACGCCGGACAATAACCCCTGATCTGTTCCTTTTATAATGCAAAGACGCCCCCGGGCCATAAGGCCCGGGGGCGTCTGCTTATGTGGTGACGAACGCTTACTCCTGATCGTCCTCGTCCTCTTCGGACTCGTCCAGGCTGCTGGTATCGAACTCCAGCTTCTCCCCGCAGTTGGGGCAGATCACCTGGCCGTCTTCCAGTACGGACTCATCAAAATAGATGGTCTCCTCGCAGGTGGGGCAAGTGGTGGCGTAGCAGTCCTCGTCCTCGTCCAGGTCGTCCTCGTAGTACTCGCTGTCCTCGTCGTCCTCGTCCTCATCCTCTTCGCCGAAGACCACATCCTCCACGTCCTCCAGATCGTCGCTGACAGCGTCCAGACCGTCGGCCAGCTCGCTGGTCTCATCGTGGATGTCCTCCAGCTCCAGAGCGATGTCCTCCAGAACGTCGATGATGGCGGAGAGCAGCTTGCCCTCCTTCTTCTCGGTGTCCAGCTCCATGCCCTCGGCCAAGCCCTTGAGATACGCAACCTTCTCCGTGATTTCCATAGCGGCAGCTCCTTTCATATTACCTGTTTCTTGTTGTTGATCTCCCTTCCGGGAGGTGGGAACAAAAGGGGGGACGGCAGTCCCCCCTTTTTCTTACTCCTTGCAGCGGCCCAGATACTCACCGGTACGGGTGTCGATCTGGATCTTCTCGCCCTCGTTGATGAACAGGGGCACCTTAATCACAGCGCCGGTCTCCAGCGTGGCGGACTTGGTCACGTTGGTCGCCGTGTCGCCCTTGACGCCGGGCTCGGTCTCGGTGACCACCAGATCCACAAAGTTGGGAACTTCCACGGTGAACACGCTGCCCTTGTAGCTGAGCAGAGAGCACATGGTGTTCTCCTTGACGAACTGGAACGCATCGCCCAGCACGTCCTTGTTCAGCGGGGTCATATCGAAGGTCTCGGGATCCATGAAGTAGTACAGATCGCCGTCGTTGTAGCTGTACTCGGCGTTCTTGCGCTCCACAGCCACCTGCTCAAACTTGGCACTGGGGTTGAAGGCCTCTTCACGGACGGCACCGGTAATGACGTTCTTATACTTGGTACGCACGAAAGCGGCGCCCTTGCCGGGCTTGACGTGCTGGAAGTCCACCACCAGCATGGGCTTTCCTTCCATCTCAAAGATCATTCCCTTGCGGAAATCACCGGCAGTAATCGTAGGCATAGGTTTTCCTCCTCACAAATCTTACGAGAAAACGACCTGTGGAAGGACATTTTCTCAAAATTTCACGTTCTTAACAGACCGAAGCTATTTTACCGTATGTTGCCCGGCATTGCAAGTATTTTTCAGGCAGTTCCTGGTTTTTTTCCATTTTTCAGCCCTGCCGCCGCCGGCAGACCGCCTTGAACGGCGCCTGCAGGGCGTGGAGCACCTTCTGCCAGGGGGTCACCGCTCCCCCGGCGGGCTCCACCATCAGCGCCAGCACCCCGGCCCGCCGGGCTGCCAGCACATCGGTCAAAAGCTTATCTCCCAGCATAGCGGTGGCGCTCCGGTCCACACCGGCCCGGGCCATGGCAGAGCGCAGTCCCCGCGTGGAAGGCTTCCCTGCCCGCCCCTGATACGCTACCCCCAGATCAGCGCAAAACTCCCGCACCCGACGGCCGGAGCGATTGTTGGAAACGATCATCAGCGTGATTCCGGCCCGTTCCAGCTCCGCAATCCAGTCCCGCAGGGCCTGGTCCGGCCGGGCCACACACTTGGGCGCCAGCGTAAAATCCAGATCACTGAGCAGCAGTGTCACGCCCTGCTCGTGCAGGTAGGCAGGGGTAATCTCCGCATATCGGTCCACCACCCGGTGGGGAATCAGGGAAAACGGCATAGTCGGCTCCTTGTCTGCATAAGCATGATTTGTACGTTCAGTATATCAGCTCAAAGCGTATCCGACAAGGGGGAGTTCGCATTGCAGGTCTATCTCACCGCAGCACCGGAAGATGTCCGGGAAGCCGCCCGCCACAACCGTCCGCTCTGTCACGCCGCCTACCGCATTGGAACGGACTCGGCGCTGCTGCGGGGGAACCTCCTGCTGGAAGCCCGGGGCGGCCTGATGGCGCTCAGTGACCGGGATGTACCGCCGGTGGAGCGCCCCGAGGCGCTGTGCGGGGCCATTTTGCGGGAATGCGGGCGCCGGGGCTATACCGGCATACTGCTGGATTTCGAGCACTCTCCCCGGCCGGATCTCACCGCCCTGGTCCGGGCTTTGGGCAAGCAGGCGGGCCGCCGGAAGCTCTATCTGCCGGAATCCTACGGCGCAGCAGCACCCGGCGCCTGTGTGCTGATCTCTACCGCCGTCTCCGGCGGGAGCCTTGCCCAATGCCTGCGGGAAGCCGCCGACCGCTGGGGCGGCTATCAGCACCTGGCACTGGATGTACAGCGCCTGCGGATGGACTTCACACTCCCCGCCCCCTCCGGCCAGGGGACCCCACTGAGCGCGGAGGAGTTCCAGACTCTGTGGGACCGGGAAAATCCATCGGTGTTCTTCTCTCAAGACCTATGCGCCCGCTACTTTACCTATACGCAGCGCGGCAGCGTTCACTTTGTTCTCTTTGACGACGCCGACACGCTCAGCCGCAAAGTCCGCCTGGGGGCGGGTGCTGGTATTGGTACCGCATTCTTCCTTTGGCCCGAGATTCGGGATCTGGCCGGCCGGCTTTTCAGCGGCGGATAAAAAAGGAAGCTGTGCCAAAGCACAGCTTCCCTCCAGCATTAATAATAACGCTTCTTGTTCTTGCGCGCAGCCTCAGACTTCTTGCGGCGCTTCACGCTGGGACTCTCATAATGCTCTCTCTTGCGAACCTCGGCGATCACGCCAGCCTTGGCGCAGCTGCGCTTAAACCGCTTGAGCGCGCTGTCGATGGACTCGCCGTCCTTGACATGGATCTCAGACATCTATATTTCCCTCCCTCCGAGGTATCCGGCTCATTCCAGGATACTTTAAGGGCCATAAATTATGGCTTTAACATATGCATTATATCGGCCATGCGAAAAATTGTCAAGAGCTTTTTTCAAAAACTCCCTGCTTCCCCGCAGTCCTTCCTCTGGTAGCGGATGGGGGCGTCATAGCCAAAGGTCCGTTTGCCGTTGACCTCCATGGTCTCCTGCACTTCCAGTTCCGCTTCCGAAAAGCGTTCCCAGAGCGTGAACTTCAATACCGGCGTGAACATGCTCACGCTTCCGCCTTCCCACACGCCGTCCTTCCGGTGATAGATCGCCGGCGTGAACTTGGCAGACGGCACCAGGGATGCATAATCCACCGCGTCAAGCCGGTCATAGGTCAAGGTCTCGGCAGTATAGCCCTGGGGCATCTCGTAAGACGACAGCTTCACGCTGCCGTCCGCTTCTTCCGTAAATAAAAACAGATGGGGCGAGGCATGGGTCTTTCCGTCGGTGGTGTAATAGCTCTCCTCCAGCAAAAAGGCACCGGCAAAGTTCGTGGGCAGATTCCGGATCTTGTCGTTGCACACTGTGTTGACGTGTTCGGCATAGGGAAACGGCTTGCCTGCGGTCTGCATGGCCTCATATTGCTGCCGGTTATCAAAGCGGCCGCACAAAAGCTGCATCATGGATTCCAGGTTTGTCATGGGAATGCTTCCTTTCTGTCCGGAACCATCCGGACTGTCCCGCCGGCCGCAGCCGGCACACCTGCAGGCCCCGGAGGTCCACCTTTCCGGGGTTTCCCCATTCTACCGGGTCCGCGCAAAAAAGTCAACCGGGCAGGCACATCCGCCTGCCCGGTTGAAGGAAACCGTTCATCTGCCGAAAGGCATTTTATTTTTGGGGCTTGACGATGAGGTTCACCAGACGGTTCTTGACCAGAATGGTCTTGACCACCTGCATGCCCTCCACAGCCTTGGCCACCTTCTCCACGGCCAGAGCGGCCTGGACCACATCGGCCTCGGCGCTGTCGGCCGGCATGGTGACGGTGCCCTTGAGCTTGCCGTTGACCTGCACGGCCATATCCACCGTGGAAGCCACCGTCTTGCTCTCATCAAACTCGGGCCACTGGGCCTGGCAGCACATCTTGCCGGTCTGCGCGGCAAAGCCCAGATTCTCCCAGAGCTCCTCGGTGATATGCGGGGCAAAGGGATTGAGCAGCAAAATGAGGTAGCGCAGATCGCCCCGGGTGCAGCCGTTGGAGGCCAGCTCATTGACCAGGGTCATCAGCGCGGCGATGGCGGTGTTCATCTTCAGGCCGTCAATATCCTCGGTGACCTTCTTGATGGTTCTGTGAATGGCCGCCTCATTGGCAGGCGTCACCTCATAGCTCTCCCCTGCGGATTCCGCCAGGTTCCACACCCGGTCCAGGAAGCGCTTGGAGCCTTTCACGGCCTCGGTGGACCAGATGGCCGCCTTCTCAAAGTCGCCCACGAACATGATATACAGGCGCATGGTGTCGGCGCCGTACTGATCGACAATGTCGTTGGGGTTGACTACGTTGCCCCGGGACTTGGACATCTTCTCGCCGCCCTCGCCCAGGATCATGCCGTGGCTGGTACGCTTGGCGTAAGGCTCCTTGGTGGGCACCACGCCGATGTCATAGAGGAACTTGTGCCAGAACCGGGAGTAGAGCAGGTGCAGCGTGGTGTGCTCCATGCCGCCGTTGTACCAGTCCACGGGAGACCAGTACTCCAGCGCCTCCTTGGAGGCCAGAGCCTTGTCGTTGTGGGGGTCCATATAGCGCAGGAAATACCAGCTGGAACCGGCCCACTGGGGCATGGTATCCGTCTCTCTCTGGGCAGGGCCGCCGCACTTGGGGCAGGTGGTGTTGACCCAGTCGGTCATCTTGGCCAGGGGAGATTCGCCGGTATCGGTGACCTCGTAGCTGTCCACCTCAGGCAGCAGCAGGGGCAGCTGATCCTCCGGCAGGGGGACCCAGCCGCACTTGGGGCAGTTGACCAGAGGAATGGGCTCGCCCCAGTAGCGCTGACGGGAGAACACCCAGTCCCGCAGCTTGAAGTTGGTCTTGGGATGGCCCAGGCCCTGCTCCGTGACCCACTTCTTCATGGCGGGGATGGCCTCCTTGACGGTCATGCCGTTGAGGAAGCCGGAGTTGACCATGATGCCGGTGTCATCCTTGAGGGTGAAGGCCTCCTTGGTGATGTCGCCGCCCTGGACCACCTCGATGATGGGCAGGCCGAACTTGGTGGCAAACTCCCAGTCACGCTGGTCATGGCCGGGCACGCCCATGACGGCGCCGGTACCGTAGCTCATGAGCACGTAGTCGGAGACGAAAATGGGAATCTCAGTCTGGTTGGCAGGATTGATGGCCCGCACGCCCTCCAGGCGCACGCCGGTCTTGTCCTTGTTGAGCTCACTGCGCTCGAAGTCGGACTTGTGGGCAGCCTCTTCACGGTAGGCAGCCACGGCATCCCAGTTGGAAATCCGGTCCTTCCACTGCTCCAGGAAGGGGTGCTCGGGAGAGAGCACCATGTAGGTCACACCGAACAGGGTGTCGCACCGGGTGGTATAAACCGTCAGCGTATCTCCGGCGGTGGTGGTGAAGTTCACCTCGGTACCCTCGGACCGGCCGATCCAGTTGCGCTGCTGGATCTTGACGCGGTTGATGAAGTCCACATCATCCAGATCGTCGATGAGGCGGTCAGCGTACTTGGTGATGGCCAGCATCCACTGGCTCTTCTCCTTGCGGATGACTTCGCCGCCGCAGCGTTCGCACACGCCCTCCACCACTTCTTCGTTGGCCAGGACGATTTTGCAGCGAGTGCACCAGTTGACGGGCATGGAGGCCTTGTAGGCCAGCCCCTTCTTGAACATCTGCAGGAAAATCCACTGGGTCCACTTATAATAGGAGGGGTCGGTGGTGTTCACTTCCCGGTCCCAGTCAAAGGAGTAGCCCAGCATGTGCAGCTGCTTGCGGAAGTTGGAGACGTTGTCGTGGGTGACCTTGGCCGGATGAATGTGGTGCTGCACGGCGTAGTTTTCCGTGGGCAGGCCAAATGCATCATAGCCGATGGGGAAGAGCACATTGTAGCCCTGCATCCGCTTTTTCCGGCAGATGATGTCCATGGCCGTGAAGGGACGGGCGTGGCCCACATGGAGTCCCTGTCCGGAGGGATAGGGGAACTCAATGAGGCCATAGAACTTCTCCCGGGTCTTGTCCCCGGTGACTGCGGCGAAAGGCTTCTCCTCCAGCCACTTCTGCTGCCATTTCTGCTCAATGGCGGTAAAATCGTACTTCATAGCTTTCTCCTTATAAATGGAATGGGAATACAAAAAACGCCCCCGACCCGACGGTCAGGGGCGTTGCCACGCGATACCACCCTGATTCAGCTGCCGGTTGCCCGGCCAGCCCTCAGCGATCTGAACGATCCGGCCGGTAACGGGGCCGCCGTTCCGCCCTACTGAACCGGTTCAGGCGGAAAACTCCGGGAGCAGTCATACGGGCTCCCCCACCGGCTCGCAGCATCCGCCGGCTCTCTGAGGGCGGGAATTCCCGTCTTTCTTCCCTTCCAAGTCTTTAACAGCCCCATTGTACGGAGGTTTTCCCGGTTTGTCAAGCCCCTTCCCAAAAAGCCCCTGTTCAAGCTGCGTGTTGATGGAAAAAAGTGCGTATAGCCGGTGATGATACCAAAACGCACGCACCGGTCATGGGATCATGGTCATTCCTTGATCTATCGTAGGAGCTCAGGTATAATACGTTTTAAAAAGAAATCCCGGCAAGAAACCACGTTATATTGATAGGAGACGTTACAATGGGTAAATTTGCTGCATTTTTACTGATTGGGAGTGTCTTTATAGTACTAGGGATCACCAATATCAAAGGAAATATCTCTTCCATTCATTGGTATAACCGCCGCAAAGTCTCTGAGCGTGATATTCCCAAATACGGAAAGTGTGTCGGGTCCGGAACTCTGATAATGGGGGTTTCTATGATGCTTTCTGCACTTCTTGAAGTGATTCTTAAAACCACGATATTTGATTACATAGTCCTTACTGGTTATGTGGTTGGATTGGCTATAATTCTCTATGGTCAATTCAAGTACAACAAGGGCATTTTTTAGTTCACCAGCACGAATCGAGAATCAAAGCGGTCCATCCGGTTTTAGAATAAGACCGCTTTTTTACACTCGTTGAATCTCGCGCTCCGGCAGGGCTGTCCCGGACCGGAGGTGCCGGACCGTTCACCCCCATCGGGACGTTCTCGGAGCAGATCTGCAAAAATCGAAAAAAGGGGGTTGACATTCTTCTGCCTGCCTGCTATACTAGCAAATGTTCCGCCGCGGAACACACGGCTCGGGGGTATAGCTCAGCTGGGAGAGCGCTTGACTGGCAGTCAAGAGGTCAGCGGTTCGATCCCGCTTATCTCCACCAAAACGACACGACATTCCGTCGTGTCGTTTTTCTTTTTCCCGTCAGAATCCGGGCCTTGCCATGCTGTTTCACGAAAGATATCATCTACAGATGGAGAAAACTGTGAAAGGGGCATCCCCTTTCCCCACCGCAAAAACTCTGTACGCAATGGCACCAGCCGGTTTATGGGAATTGAGGTGTTGAGAAAAATGCAGTATTGTGTTTCAAACATCCAGCGTCACGGCAGCTGCTATTTTGAGTTTCAGCGCGGCATCTTTCAAGGTGTCTATTGGAAAGACACCTCCCTTTATTTGGACGCCGATGACTTTGATCGACTGCACCTGTATAAGATCTTTCCGCCGGAATTTCGGTACTATGGCGAAACCGTCATAACGAAACCGCAATGGCATCAGATACATTTCACTGCCCAAAATCTTGGCGGAGAAGTGAAAGCGATCATGGATGAAATTGATCTGTGGGCGCAGGAATGCTTTCAAACAGAATCGGTATTTACAATTCTGGGGATCTGAATGGTCCCGGATTTTGCCCCGCTGATGGATATACGTATGAAAGTACACCGCAAAGCCCCGGTTACAGGGGTGTGTAACCGGTGGGCCCGGGAGCGCGGTATATGCGGCTGTACACCCCCCGAACCGTTTAAAACGGTTCTTCCATCACTGGGCCGCACAGCCGAAATGCTTCCTGCCCAGCCCTCTGCAAGATCAGCAGTCTGTCCCTCCCTTTTTCAGCCACACGGCACGACCGTTCGCCGCGCCGTGCGGCTTCTTCCCGACGCCCCCTTCCCATTTCCCCTGCGGCGGACCATGCACGTTTGCATTTTCAAATTTCCTGAAATTTTGTGTTGACAAAGCATACCCTGCCTGCTATAATACCAAATGTTCCGACATGGAGCACACCACTTGGGGGTATAGCTCAGCTGGGAGAGCGCTTGACTGGCAGTCAAGAGGTCAGCGGTTCGATCCCGCTTATCTCCACCAAAACGACACGACATTTCGTCGTGTCGTTTTTCTTTTTCCTATGCTTTTTGTGTGTTCATTCCAACATACACAACACGCGCCCGCTGCGGACTCTTTGGTCCGCAGCGGGCGCGTGTGCTTCCTGCAGTCTCGATTTCTTTTGGATCAAAGAATCCCCAGGTGTTCCAGCAGAATCTTGCTGCCCAACAGCACCAGAATGATGCCTCCAGCCAGCTCCGCCCGGCGTTGGTAGCGGGTCCCAAAGAAATTTCCCACCGCCACACCGGTCACCGACAAGCAGAATGTGGTGCAGCCGATGATGGATACGGCGGGCACAATCGTTACCCGCAAAAACGCAAACGTCACCCCCACCGCCAGGGCATCGATGCTGGTGGCCACCGCCATCAAAAACAGCTTGCGGTGATCCAGTCCCCCGGAACAGGCACACGCCTCCTCTTCTTCCTCAGGCGAAAGCGCTTCCCGGATCATGTTTCCGCCGATCAGTGCCAGCAGCACAAAGGCCACCCAGTGGTCCACATTTTGAATATAGCGGGCAAACTGAGACCCCAGCGTCCATCCCAGCAGAGGCATCAGCGCCTGAAAGCCCCCGAAATACAGTCCGATCACCCCGGCATGACGCCAATTCAGCCGAGGCATGGACAGCCCCTGGCAAATCGCCACGGCAAAGGCATCCATGGACAGCCCCACACCGATCAAAAACAGCTCCGTGATTCCCATATCATCTCTCCATACACGTTCACAAAATCACCGGTACCGGTCCGGCCATGATCAGCGTGTCCGGTTCCACTGCGCACATTCGCGCACAAATCCCCACACCGGCTTGCGCAGCCTCCCGCAGTGCCGCGCCAAAGGCCGGATGGGTCTTGTCATTGGGCGACATGGCGCAAATGTTTTCCATTTGTATCACAAAAAACAGCGTGGCGTCAAGCCCTTCCTCGACTGCCCGCATCAGTTCCCGGATGTGCTTGACCCCCCGCTCCGTGGGAGCGTCGGGAAACAGCGCCGCTCCGTTTTCTTCCAGAGTCACGCCTTTGACCTCCACCAAATGCCGCCCCCGGGGTGTTTCCAAACAAAAGTCCAGCCGGGAGTCCCCATAGACATACTCCCGCCGCACCGCCGTCACATCCGGCAAAAACTGCCCGGCCCGGGCCCATTCCTCAAATACCCGGTTGGGCGCCTGGGCATCCATATTGATCAGCCGCTCTCCTTTGCGCACAGCGATGAGGTCCCAGTCCGTCTTGCGTCCGGGTGTGGTCCCCCGCTCCAGATACACCGTGGCTCCCGGCACCAACAGTTCCCGGCATCGGCCTGTGTTCTTTACATGGACCCGCTGACGGCCTTCCGCCGTATCTACATAGGCAATAAAGCGGTTGGGGCGTTCAACAAACTGCCCTTCCTCTACCTGTCCGTACCGCATGTACCCTCCTTTTCCGGGCACGCTGTCTGCCCCGTGTATGTATATTTTTTGATTATAGCACAGCGAGCATTGACATTCATGGCAATATAATCGTTTTAAATTTTTGTTTTTTCGTTTAATTGCACAAAAATAGTTGGAATAAATTTGAATCCCATTACATTGTTTTTCCCTGGGGATCTTGCTACAATGTAGTCAACATCATACTTTGGGAGGGAGAATATGGATTATTCCAGCCTTTTTGTGTGTCTTATGGGTATGGGAACGGTGTTTTTTGGTCTCATTTGCCTGATCGTTCTGACCACGCTGATGAGCGCCATCTGCGGACGCGGACATTCCCCTGCCGCTCCGGTTCCCGCTGTCCCAGCCGCTCCCCCGGCTCCGGCCGAGGACCGTCAGGCCCTGGCGGCGGCCATCGCTGCCGCTGTGGCGGAGGATCTGGGGACCGATATCACCGGCATCCGAATCCTGTCACTGAAAAAACTGTAATCCGATTTTGGGAAAAGGAGTTTGGCTCATGAAAAAGTATCGTGTAACCGTCAATGGCACCGTCTATGAAGTAGAGCTGGAGGAATTGACCAATGCTCCGGCCGCCCCCGCTGCCGCACCCACTCCTGCCCCAGCACCCGCTCCGGCTCCTGCTCCGGCTCCTGCCGGCGGTGAGCAGGTCACCTCTCCCATGCCCGGCACCATTCTTTCCGTCAATGTGGCCGCCGGCGATTCCGTCAAGCGCGGACAGGTTCTGATGATCCTGGAGGCCATGAAGATGGAAAATGAAATCATGTGCCCCCGGGACGGGAAGCTGCTCTCTCTCAATACAACCAAGGGCGCCTCCGTGGAAACCGGCACATTGCTGTGCGTCATCGGATGAAGAACAGGAGGCGCGTATGGAAGCGATCCTGAATTTTATTACCAGTACGGGATTCTATCAGTTTACACAAGAGGGCAACTGGAAATGCCTCATCATGATCGGCGTGGCCTGCGTGCTGCTGTATCTGGGCATCGTCAAGAAGTTTGAGCCTCTGCTGCTGGTCCCCATCGCCTTCGGCATGCTGGTCACCAACCTGCCCGGTGCGGAGATGTACCATGAGATTCTCTTCGCCGGAGGCCACATCCACTGGGACCTCATCGGCGGCGCTCCCATCACGGCGGAATTTCTCTCGGAGATGTCCGCCGCCGGCGTCACCGACGCAGTACTCTCTACCGTCACGGTGGGGCAGACCATCTCCGTGGGCCTCATCGATATTCTCTACTTAGGTGTCAAGCTGGGGATCTACCCGTGCCTGATCTTCATGGGCGTGGGCGCCATGACGGACTTCGGTCCCCTCATCGCCAACCCCAAGAGCCTGCTGCTGGGCGCTGCCGCGCAGCTGGGCATCTTTATGACCTATGTGGGCTGCCGCTTCCTGGGCTTCACCGGGGCGGAGGCCTCCTCCATCGGCATCATCGGCGGCGCCGACGGCCCTACCGCCATCTTCGTCACCGTCATGCTGGCCCCGGCCCTGCTGGGTCCCATCGCGGTGTCTGCTTACTCCTACATGGCACTCGTACCCGTGATTCAGCCGCCTATCATGAAGCTGCTGACCACGGAGGAAGAGCGCAAGATCGTCATGAAGCCCCTGCGTGGGGTCTCCAAAAAGGAGAAGATCCTCTTCCCCATCGTGGTCACCATCTTCGTGGCGCTGCTGGTGCCCTCCGCCGCGCCTCTGATTGCCTGTTTGATGCTGGGCAATCTCTTCCGGGAGTGCGGCGTCACCGAGCGGCTGAGCAAGACCGTGCAGAATGAGCTCATCAACATCGTCACCATCTTCCTCGGGGTCTCCGTGGGCGCCACTGCCACCGGCAACACCTTCCTCAGCCCCCGGACCCTGGCCATCCTGGCCATGGGGATCGTGGCCTTCGGCTTCGGCACCGCCGGCGGCGTGCTCCTGGCCAAGTTCATGAACCTGTTCCTCAAGGAGAAGATCAATCCCCTCATCGGCTCCGCCGGTGTCTCCGCCGTGCCCATGGCCGCCCGGGTCTCCCAGAAGGTGGGCCAGGAGGCCAATCCCGGCAACTTCCTGCTGATGCACGCCATGGGTCCCAACGTGGCCGGTGTCATCGGCTCCGCCATCGCGGCGGGCGTCCTGATTTCCCTCTTCGGTTAAGGGAGGCATAGTATGGAATTTCTATCCAACAAACCCCTGTATATCACAGACACCATCCTCCGGGACGCCCACCAGTCTCAGGCGGCCACCCGCATGACTCTGGAGGATATGCTCCCGGCCTGCGAGGTCCTGGACTCCATCGGCTACTGGTCCCTGGAGTGCTGGGGCGGCGCCACCTTCGATGCGTGCATGCGCTTTTTGAACGAGGACCCCTGGGAGCGCCTGCGGGCGCTGCGCAAGGCTCTGCCCCACACCAAGCTTCAGATGCTCTTCCGCGGTCAGAATATCCTGGGCTACAAGCATTATGCCGACGATGTGGTGGACGCCTTCTGCCGCAAGTCCATTGAAAACGGCATCGACATCATCCGCATCTTCGACGCTCTCAATGACGTGCGCAATCTGGAGCAGGCCATCCGCTCCACCAAGAAATACGGCGGCATGGTGGAAGCTGCCATGAGCTACACCATCTCCCCCATTCACGACGAGGCGTACTTCGTCAAGCTGGCCAAGGAGCTGGAGCAAATGGGCGCGGACGTCATCTGTATCAAGGACATGGCCAATCTCCTGCTGCCGCTGGATGCCTACTCCCTGGTCAAGCGGCTCAAGGAGACGGTCTCCGTCCCCATCCACCTCCACACCCACAACACCACCGGCACCGGCGACATGGTGCTGCTGATGGCGGCTTATGCCGGTGTGGACATCGTGGATACCGCCCTCTCCCCCATGGCCAACGGCACCTCTCAGCCCGCTACGGAGTCTCTGGTGGCCACGCTCCAGGGCTCCGTCCGGGACACCGGACTGGACCTGAACAAGATGAGCGAAGCTGCCGCCCACTTCCGCACTGTGGCCAAGCGCCTGGAACAGCAGGGTTCCCTGGACCCCAAGGTCCTTCATGTGGACACCAACACCCTGCTCTACCAGGTCCCCGGCGGCATGCTCTCCAACCTCATCTCCCAGCTCAAGCAGGCC
The DNA here is from genome assembly GCA_944387035.1 of uncultured Oscillospiraceae bacterium. GTDB lineage: Bacteria > Bacillota > Clostridia > Oscillospirales > Oscillospiraceae > Oscillibacter. Next base: position 20,175 of record CALXDJ010000014.1, read on the forward strand.
GGCAAGGAAGACCGCTACTATGACGTCCTGGCCGAGATTCCCCGGGTTCGGGCAGACTTCGGCTATCCGCCCCTGGTCACCCCCTCCAGCCAGATCGTGGGCACCCAGGCGGTGATGAACATCATCACCGGCGAGCGCTACAAGACCTTCACCAAGGAGTCTAAGGCCATGCTGCGCGGTGAGTACGGCAAGCTCCCCGGAGAGGTCAACGAGGCCGTTCGAGCCAAGGCCGGCATCTCCCCGGAGGAGGTCATCACCTGCCGCCCGGCCGATCTGCTGGAGCCGGAGCTGCCCAAGTACCGGGAGGAGTTCCGGACCATCGCCCAGAGCGATGAGGATGTGCTCTCCCTGGCCCTGTTCCCCCAGGTGGCCCCCAAGTTCCTGGCTTGGCGGGACGGCCCCCACGAGGCCCCCGCGCCGGAGCCGCCCAAGGCCGAAGCCCAGGCTGCGCCAAAACCCGCCGATCCCAACGCCGTGCGGGAGCTGTACGTGGAGTTCAAGGGCTGATTCTCCGAATATGCAGCGGTGCGCCGCGTACCAAAAGGTACGCGGCGCACCGTTATTTCTTCTCTTTTCAGCAAGGCTCAATAGCCGTTGACGATGACATCCAATACTTTGCCCGCCACGGTGCCAGCCACGGAACTTCCGCCGCCGCCGTTTTCCACCAACACCACGAAGGCATAGGGTGCATCCTCGTTGCGCAGGAATCCGGTAAACCAGGCGTGGGGCGTTTTTCCCTCCCCTACCTCGGCGGTGCCGGACTTGGCGCAGATGTCCATATTGGGAAACCGTCCGGTACCGTAGGTCTTCTGAACGTTCTGGGCCATCATCTCCGCCAGGATCTCCGCGGTATCAGAAGCAATGAGCTGACTGGTCTTGCCGTTGAGCCGGGGCAGGGACGGCAGTCCCAGGGGGCTGACGGTCTTTTCAATGAGATAGGGCTTTGCCGCCTTTCCGCCGTTGGCGATGGCGCCCATATAGCACATCATGGCACAGGGATTCACCTGATCCTGGCCCTGGCCCACACCGGCCCAGCCCAGCTGACCGTCGGTGATGCCTTCCCAGGCGAAGGAGCCCTTGGCAGTGGGCAGGCCGTCCACGGAGTAACTGTCCGTCAGACCGGCCTCGTCCGTATACTGCTTCATGGTGGACGCCCCCAGTTCCTGGGCCAGCTGAGCAAAGACCACGTTGCAGCTGTTGGCGAAGGCATCGCCGATATTCTGCTGACCATGGGTACCGGAGCAGACAATGGTCTCGTCCCCGATCTGCACACTGCCCTCACAAGTCCAGGTCCGGCTGTCCAGGTCCGGAATCTTCTCCAGGGCTGCGGTCAGGGTCACCGTCTTGAAAATGGAGCCCGGGGTAAACGTGGAGGAAAGGAACCGGTTGAGATAGGCGCCCTCATACCGGGGATTGGTCTCAATGTCCTCCGGCACGTTCAGCGGATCATAACTGGGGGCAGAAACCATGCACAAGATCTCGCCGGTTTTGTAGTTGTACACCGCCACGGTGCCTGCGTGGCCATTCAGGGCCTCATAGGCTTCATAGTTGTACCGGGCATCAATGGTGAGGTACAGTTCCCCGCCCTGCGCAGCGCCGAAGGCGCCATTGAGGAGATTATAGCCGGTGAGCTTGTCGGCAAAGGCGTTGAGCGCACCGGTGCCGATGTTCCCCTGCAAATCCCCCACCGCGTGGAGGGTTGCCTTGCGGACGGTGGCGTTATCGTAGTAGGTTCTCTCGCCATTCTCCACGCCGGAGAGCACGTCACCGTCCCGGTCCAGCACGGTGCCCACCGCCAGCTGTCCGCTGGTATTATAGAGGTGGCGGTTAAAGGGGGAGGAAACCCAGCTCCCGCCCCGGACCAAATACCGTGCCAAAAAAACACCCAATCCCAAGGCCAGCACCAGGGCCAGCACACAGCAGAGGATGGCTCGTTGTTCAATCTTCTTCATCTGCTGCCTCCTGATCTGCAAACGGATCGTCTATCGGTTCCGCCCGCCGCCGTGCCTGCTCTGTCAATCGCCGCTGAGACACCCTTCGGATGGCAAAGCTGGCATTTTCCCGCGTGTCGGTCGCTTTCAAATACGCCAGCAGTCCCCAGGCGGACATCATGGCCGAGCCGCCGTTGGAAACAAAGGGAAATGTCACGCCGGTCAGGGGCAGCAGGTCCACAGAACCAAATACATTCAAAGAGGTCTGGAACACCAGCAGCGATCCTGCCGCACAGGCGGCAATGGTATAGAAGCTGGACCGCCCCACCCGGACCGCCCGGGCGGCAAAAAAAGCCAGGGCGATGATGCATACCACCGCCAGCACCGCAATGAGCAGTCCCCATTCCTCGCAGAGCATGCCGAACACCAGGTCCGTGTCTGCCGCGGCAATTTTGTGCAGCCACCCATTCCCAGCACCCATGCCCAGCAATCCGCCGGAGGCGGCGGCAGACATGGTGCGGGTCTGCTGATAACCGGTGGTGGAAGCAGCCTCCCAGGCGTGGCCCCAGGTAGCAAACCGGTCCAGGATGTAAGGCTTGAACTTGACAATAATGCCCGCGCCGAACACCGCCGCGCCGCAGATCAGGGACAGGGTCGTCCAGTCTCCGGAGCGCAGATAGGCGATGACCAAGAAGGTGATGAAGAAAATCGCCGCCGTACCGAAGTCGCTCATCAACCCCAGCAGGCCGATGCACACGCCGGTGAGCACGATGAACAGCGTCAGGTTCCGTTTGCGGAACAGCCGCTCCAGCGTGGCGGATCCGGCAAAGATGTAACAGATTTTGGCAATCTCCGAGGGCTGGAAAGAAAAACCGCCGATGGAAATCCAGTTCACCGCGCCGTATTTGGCCTGCCCCAGCACCAGGGTGATGCCCAGAAGGCCAATGGCCCCCGCGGCCATGAGCCAGCGGATCTTCTGCACCCGCTCCAGGTCCCGCAGAAACAGTCCCAGCACAATAAAGAGCACCAAACCCAATAAAATTGCCAAAAACTGCTTGAAAAGGCTCCCCGGTGCGCTGGAAGCTGTAACCGACAGGGAGAGTGTGGAGAGGAAAAAGGCGATGGTCTCCAGCTCAAACCCCACACAGTGGGTACACCGCAGCGCCGCGAAGTATACCCACATCACCGCAGTCAGCCCAAAAAACGCCATGGGCACCGCAGCTGTGGCCTCCGCGCCCATGGCCACCAACAATTGCAGGCACGCCAGCACCTGAAATACCGTCAGCCACAAAAAAGACGGCCAGATGGCAGCCGGACGCTCCGCCCGGCGCTTTTCCTCCAGTTCTTCCCGTTCCGCCACGGTCTGCGGCAAAAACACCAGGGGCACACCGCCCAGAGTGATGGTGTCCCCCAGCTTCACCGGGGCCGAGCCCTCCACCGGACGGCCGTTGACCAGAGTACCGCCCTTGGAGTCCAGATCGTACACCGTCCAGTCCTCATCCTCCCCGCGGCACAGTGCCGCGTGCTGGCGGGAGATGCTGGGATAGTTCAAATACACATCGGCGTTCTTGCTCCGGCCGATGATGTTCTCCCAGTGGGTCAGAAGAATGGGGGTGCCGTTGGGCAGACTCAGCTGCCCCCAGGTCTCCGGGGTGTGGGGAATCCGCAGCAAAGACCGCACCGCCCGGAAGACGATCAAAATCGCCAGGACCGGGAATACAAAGCGGATAAATGCCATATACCACTGCCCCGCCATGGGCCACCGCTCCAGCAGCAGACACACTGTATCCACCAGCGCCTGTGCCGGCGCTGTCAATATCTCCATATCGTTGCCTCCCTTTGGGCACGTGTGATGCCGGAAATAATGGTTTAGTATAGCATCTTTTTTCCCGGCTGTACAGTCCGCCCCGCCATTTCCAGTCCTTCCCGGACCAGGATACGCCTTCCGGTTTTCAAAAAACCGTCGTCAGACTGTTTTTTGCTCTTGACCTTCTGTAAAAAATACATTAAAATAAGAATCTGTGCATGAGCATGTAAGACGGCGTCCGCGCCGTTTTCACACATCTGCCCCATCCACTATACGAAAGGCCGATCGACGACATGAAACATCCCTATAAGACGCGGGAAGGCGGCGCTACGGTGACGATCTTCGTCCCCTACGACTGCAAGAATCACTGCCCTTTTTGCATCAATAAAGGTGAATACGCGGATCTGACGGGTTTTTCCGCCGAGAAGATCTGCCGCAGCATCCGGCGGATGGACGCCATCACTCCCCGCTGCGACTTCGTCTTCACCGGCGGCGAGCCTCTGGCGGATCTGGACGCACTTCAGATGATGCTCGACGAGATTCCCAACACCCACAAAGTCTATATCAACACTACGCTTCCGGTCTCGGAGCACCAGTCCGAGGAGGATATCCTCGCCTTTGCCGAGCGGAACAAGGACAAAATCACCTGCATCAACATCTCCCGTCACATGCAGAAGTATGTGGTGGAGTCTAATGACGGACTGCTGGCCCGTCTGCCGGTGCCCTTCCGGGTCAACTGCGTGCTCTACAAGAACTATCCTGCCGAGCAGCTGGTGCCCTATCTGGAGCGCTTCCACAAGATTCCCGGCGCCTCCATTCAGTTCCGGTTCGACTACACCGCCACCACTCCGGACAATCTCTATGAGGAGGAGGGCGACAAGATCCTCCAGGACCTCAAGAAGATTGCCCGCTATACCGGGCTGGACGGCTGCCGGATGCGCTGCGGCTTCCACTTCGACTACCAGGGCATGGAACTGACCTATCACAAGACCCTGCCCTACTCCACCATTGTCGAGCAGGACCCCAGCGACGGCGTGACCTACGACATTCTCTACGATATCCTCATCAAGCAAAACGGCGACATCCATTCCGATTGGGACGGCACCCTTCTGGATGTGGACGCCTATGAAAAAGTGGTCTACGAGCCCTACGATCTCAAGTGGCTGGCCCGGATCGCCTAATACCCATCAAGCGGCGGAGCACTCCGCCGCTTTTTTTCGGAGGGAGACTATGAACGACATCAAAACCATCGGCATCGTGGGCCTGGGCGCCCTGGGCACCATGTACGCCGAGCTCTTCACCCGGGCTCTGGGCAAAGAGCATGTGCTGGTGCTGGCAGACCGGGAACGGACCGAGCGCTACCGCCGGGACGGCATGTGGTACAACGGCGAGCGGTGCGATCTCAACTACACCGACGCCGCCACTGTCACCGAGCCGGTGGACTTGCTTCTCTTCACGGTAAAGTTTACCGGCTTGCCCGATGCCATTGAAACCTGCCGTCATCTGGTGGGGCCGGAAACCACTCTGGTCTCCATTCTCAACGGCATCTCCAGCGAGGAGCTGCTGTGCGAAGCCTTTGGGGATCAGGGCGTGGTCTGGTGCGTGGTGGGTAAAGTAGCCGCCCAGAAAGAGGGCAACCGCGTCACCATGTTCCCGGTGGTTCCCCCAGCCGGAGAGATGGACCTGGGCGTTCCTGCCGGGCATTCCCATGCCCACCTGGACCGGCTCACCGCCTTTTTTGACTCCATCGGCTTTCACTACTGCCTGCCGGAAAACATTCTGGTGACCATGTGGAGCAAACTCTTGTGCAACGTGGGCTGCAACCAGGCCGCCACCGCCTACGAATGCAATTACAGCGTCCTCCAGTCCCCCGGTCCCGCCCGGGACACTATGCTCGCCGCCATGCGGGAGGTACTGACCCTGGCCCACGCCGAGGGCATCCCCCTGACGGAGGAGGACATCACCATGTGGACCGCCGTCATCGACGGCATCACGCCCACCAATGAACCCTCCATGCGCCAGGACAGCAAGGCCCACCGGAAAAGTGAGGTGGAGCTCTTCTCCGGTACGGTGCGCCGCCTGGCTCAAAAGCACCACATTCCCGTTCCCGTCAACGACTGGCTCTATGAGACCATCACCGAGATGGAGCGGCACTATTAATCGTTTAATCCTTCTATCACAAAGCCCCCTGCAGGAATCACCTGCAGGGGGCTTTGTTTCTATCTGCAAACATTTAGAATTTCAATATCTAGGAATATCACGGGACATGGCCCGGCTCCCCAAATCACCGCAAACGCCGGAACACTCCCTGATGCAAACTCCCCGCCGCCACCGGACAGTCCAGACGCCGGGTCAGCTCCTCGGCTGCGGCCCAGGCGGCGGGCATTTCCACCTGGTTGAGATACACGCTGTCATGGAGGTTCTCCGCCAGCATGACGGCCGCCTGGGTCTGGGATGTCACCGGATCCGTCAAAGCCGCTCCGGCCAGGGCGGCATACCGTTCCGGCCGGTGGGCCGCCGTCTCAATGGGAAGGCCAAATCCCGACGCCCCCACCACCAGCAGCCGTCGCCGGGCTGCCGGCGGAATCACCGGTTCATGGGCGGCGTGGGCCTTCATGGGACGGCCGGCGGATCCATCCGCCTCCACCAGTACATAGTCGTAAATCCGGGCCAGCTCCGTCAGGGAAACCGGCGGCACGGTCAACTTGCCGCCGGGGGCGTCCGTCCCGGTACAGATCAGGGGTTCTCCGGCCAAAGCGTTCAGCTCCGCCGCCGTCCGGGCACAGGGCAGGTCCGGGAAGGGGTAGATCTTCGTGGTGGTACACAGCACCACCCGGTGCTGCCGGGACAGCTCCCGGCCCAAGGCCCGCAGCAGGGAGGTCTTTCCCCCGCCGCCGATGACCGCCGTAACGCCCGCCGGGATCTCCAGCAGTTCCCACAGCTCCATAACCGTTCCCCCTTTCATGTTCTTTACGATAGCATGTCCAATCCCCGGGCGTCAAGCAGCAGCGCCGGAGGGAAGCAACGCTTCCCTCCGGCGCCGAATGCGTTTATCCTGCGTTGTTCTGCCAGAGATCGTTCCACCAGTCGTCACTGGTTCCGGTATCCGGCGGTGTCTGGGTGGAACCAGACGTGGACCCGGAAGTGGAGCCCGACGTAGAACCAGAAGAATTCTCGTCCTCCGTCTCATCCTCCGTGGGCGGGATGGGCGGCTGGTAGTTGGGATCACTGGGATCCAGATCCGGCGTCAGGGAGCCGTTCTCACCGCCCTCTTCACCGGTACCCGGATCGATGACCACCGTTCCGGCGTTGTGGACGGTGCAGCCGCCCTGCTCTTCCAGCTTCTTTTCCTGGGTAGAGACCAGGGCGTCATTGTCCTGTGCCACGATGCTGGGGCCATAATCCTCCCGGGTATAATCCAAGAAGCCCTTCTGCACCACGGATTCCGCCGGACAGTACTCCGTAGCCAGGCACTGGCCCTCGGTGCAGTAGTCCTTAAAGACGTGCATGGTACACTCTTCTGTCGGTCCGGTACCGGAGGCCACCAGGATCTGCACCGCCCGGTCGCCGCGGCTGTCGGCATGGCAGGCGTCCGTACACAGCTTTCCGCTGTCGGCGCACACCGTCACCGTCTCCAGACCGGTGGCAGGCTTTTCAAAGGCCTTGTTGGGCAGCGTCTCATGGATTTTCTGCATGACCTTCTTCCACATGGTGATGGCTGGGTTGCCGGAATAGCTGATCCGCTCGGGATTACTGTAACCGGTCCAGACGGCCGCGCAGTAATACGGCGTATAGCCCACGAAATAACGGTCATAGTTGTCGCTGGTGGTACCGGTCTTACCGGCAATGGACATTCCCGCAAACTTGGCGGAACTGCCGGTACCGGAGTTCACCGCGTTTTGCAGCATGTCCGTCATGAGGTAAGCCGTGCTCTCCTTCATGGCCACATGGCTCTCCCCTTCATTCTCCAGGACCGTATTGCCGTTGGCATCCGTCACCCGCACGTACATCCGGGGAGAGTTGTACACGCCGCCGTTGGCAAAGCTGGCATAGGCTGCTGCCATTTCCACGGTGGAAAGGCCGTAGGTCAATCCGCCCAGACCCAAAGCGGAGAGGTTCATATCATCCGCTGTGAGGGAAAGATTCAGATTTTCCGTGGCAAAAGCGAATGCCTCCGTCACGCCCACCGCCTGCAGGCTCTGCACGGCGATGGTGTTGATGGAATCCCGAATACCGGTCCGCACCGTGGTCCAGCCCGTATACCGGTTGGGGGAGTTCTTGGGCCAGGGCGTTCCGTTGAGCAGTTGAATGGGATAGTTATCAAAGGTGGTAGCCGGAGTGACAACCCCTGCATCGATGGCGGGAGCATAGGCCGTCAGCGGTTTCATGGACGAACCCACCTGCCGCTTGCTCACCGCGTAGTTCCAAAGAAGGTTGCCCTCCTTCTCTCCCACAGCGCCGGCCATTGCCACGATGTTGCCTGTGGACGGGTCAATGATCGTAATGCCCGACTGCAGTTTCTGTCCCTTGGCGGAGGTCACATCCAGATTGCTGCGGTCTTCATAGACCGTCTCCACAATCTCCTGAATCTCCGGATCCATTGTAGTATAAATGTGGTATCCGCCGTTGTAGAGCAGGGTATAAGCGGCATCCTCGGAAATATCCATGGAGTCGGCCAGGTCCTGGGCCACTTCCACAAATACCTGATCGACAAACCAGGAGTTGATGCGGTTTTCCCCGCTCTGTGCAGCGGCCGCTTCCACCAGATCCTCTGCGGAGGTGGAGCCGTCAGTGAAATGCAGCTCCTCCGCCTTGGCGGCTTCCGCCTCCTCCACTGTCAGGAACGGCTCGCCCGTTTCCGGATCGGTGACTTCCGTCATCTTGTCCAGGATCAGCTCCTGACGCTGCTTATTGAGTTCCCGGGCCGTCTTTTGGACCCCCGTCTCCGGATTGGTCATCACCACCGTGGACATGGGGCCATACATGGACGGGTTATTGGTGATGGCGATGATGCTGGCGCACTCCGCCACGGACAGCTCCGAAACGTCCTTGCCGAAGTAATACTCCGCCGCCGTCCGCACGCCATAGCAGCTCTTGCCCAGGGCGATGTGGTTGAGATAAAGCTCCAGAATCTCCCACTTGGTGTAGTTCTTCTCGAACTCCAGTGCCCGGAAAATCTCCCGGACCTTCCGGTTGACGGTGCCCTTGTTGTCGCCCGTCATATTCTTGAGCAGCTGCTGGGTAATGGTAGAACCGCCGAAGGTATCCTCGCCTCCGGTAAACATATTGAACGTTGCGTGGAGTGTACGCAGCCAGTCCACACCATTGTGCTCGAAAAACCGCTGGTCCTCAATGGCCACGGCAGCCTGCCAGAGGGCGTCGGGCATATCCTCCAGGTCCGCCCAGATCCGGTTTTCCACGCCGTAGATGTTCTGGTACTCCACCCACTCTCCGCTTTCCTTGTCCTGATAATAGATCACGGAGCTCAGGGACATGGTGTAGTCCTCCGCCCGGACCTGCAGGGAAGACGCGAGCGTCGTATCTACATACTTTAAAAAGATCCCCAGCATCATGGCCCCGGTACAGATCCCCACCAGCAGCAATGTCCCCACAATGAACAGCACCCGCCGTACGATTCCGCCGGAGGACTTGCGCTTTTGTGTCTGCCGGTGATGGGATGCCTGTTCCGCCGGTCTGCGCTTTCTTTCATGCTCCAATGCGGTGGCACCTCCTTTGTGTCTTTTTTTGGCCAAATTCCCGCAAAAACAAAGCCTGCCATGCGAAAACTTATAAAACGCCATAATATCTACCATTGTAACATCCTCTGTCAACACTGAAAATGTCGTATTTCCATGAAAAAAAGTTCCCGATTCGGGATATTTTTTTGCTTCAGGGGGAAGATATCCCTGGCCAAACCGACAATCTTCTGGCTTTTTTCACCTCTTTCTCCCTTGCAATCCGTTCCATTTTCGGGTACAATAGGGCCACAGATCACGACAGGAGGACCTTTTCATGAGCGAAGACTTCGGCCCCACCTTTATTACTGTGACCGACGAGGACGGCAAAGAGATCGTCCTGGAGTTTGTAGATGCTTTGGAGTACAATGGTGTGCTCTATCAGGCGTTCTTCCCTGCTGAGACCGAGGATGAATCGGAAGAGGCATCCGAGGAAGACACCGGCCTGGTGATTTTGAAGGTCATTGAAGAAAATGGCGAGGAGCTGCTCTCCACGCTGGATTCTGATGAGGAACTGGACGCTGTATACGAGCGTTTCATGGAAGCGCTGTTCAGCGAAGAAGACGGCGAGGAATAAGCGTAAAACACAACTCATAACCCTGCGGGGTGCGTGATAGATCTTTTTTTAACCCACATTTCGTTATACGGGACGCCGGATCAGTTCGTGGTTCGCAGGCCTCCCGGCTGCTGTCTGCGGCTGGAAGTTGGAAGCGATAAAGCGCGCTGGAGGCAACCCACCTGGCCGTGAAGGTGCAGGTTATAACGGGTCTACACGGCCTTTGCGGGGTCCGAATGAATCAGAGCAGGCAAGTTTGCCTGCTCTTTTTTCGCTTTGCGGCCTTTCAGCCTCATTTCAGGTCCGTCCGGTATGCTCTTTTCGGATTTTCCGCTTGCACAACGGCCGGGAATCCGATATAATGAGCAAGTGCGTATCTTGATCTCTACGCACACTTCCCCTGCATTTTCAATACTTGAGAGGACTGAATACGAAACATGAGCGCATCGAACGAGAAACGTACTTTCCAGGATCTCGGCAGCTTCGGCCAGGCAGATCCCAAAACCGCCCAGGAGGCGCAGCAGCGCAAGGCGGAAAAGCGCAGCAATCTCCTCTACGGCACCATCGCCGTGGTCTTTGTGCTGGTGGCCGTGGTCTCCCTGATCTGGAACAGCAACATCCTGGCCCGGACCCTGCCCGCCGTCACCATCGGAGACGAGACCTACACCGCTGCCGAGGTAGACTTCTATTATCACAACGTCTATCAGAGCTTTTTGTCCAACTACTCCTACTATACCAGCTACCTGGGCCTCAACACCAGTGAGTCCCTGCGCAGCCAGACCATTGACGAGACTGCGGCTGCAATGCTGGATGGCGCCGAGGCCGGCTCCACCTGGCACGACTATTTCCTCAACCAGGCCATTCAGCAGATGACCACCATTCAGGCCGTGCTGGAGGATGCGGAAGCCCAGGGCTTTGTGTATCCCGAGGGTGTGGAAGCCCAGTATCAGGATTCCGTGGCTTCCCTGGAGCAGGCAGCTACTGCCAGCGCCCTCTCCCCCACGGAGTATCTCCGTTCCAGTCTGGGTTCCTCCGTCATGACTGAGGAGATCTACAACGCTCAGGTGCTGCGGATGCTTCAGTACACCGCCTATGTCAACAACTATACCGACAACCTGACCTATACGGATGAGGCCCTGGAGGCCGCCTACGCTGAGGATTCCAAGCTGTATGATCTGGTGTCCTACGAATGCGTCACGGTGAGCGGTACTGCCGAATCCACCACCGACGAAGAAGGCAACACGGTCTCTCCCACCGAGGAGGAGAGCGCCGCCGCCAAGGAGGCTGCGGAATCCACCGCCAATGAACTGCTGGCCGCCTACCGTGCCGGCGGGGATCTGGAAACTCTGGCCGAAGGCCATGACAAGGCTACGTATTCCAGCGGTACCAACGGCACCTATCTGGATGACGAGGTTACCAACTGGCTCTTTAATGAGGCCCGTGTCAGCGGCGACTCCGCTGTCATCAACAACGGTGCATCCAACTATTACGTGCTGGTCTTCCGGGATCGTTACCGCGAAGAGTACAACACCATCGACGTGCGTCACATCCTGATTCCTCTGGGCGAGTCCACGCTCTCCTCTACCGACGAGGGTTATGAGGACGAGCAGGCTCAGCTCAAGGCCGATGCCAAGGCCCAGGCCGAGGAGCTGCTGGAACAGTGGAAGGCCGGCGAGGCAACTGAGGAATCCTTCGCCGCCCTGGCTATGGAGCATTCTTCTGACAGTTCCAAGTACACCGGCGGTCTGTACACCGAGGTCTACCACGACCAGATGGTCACCACCTTCAACGACTGGTGCTTCGATCCCGCCCGCCAGAGCGGCGACACCGGCGTGGTGGAGTCCGATTACGGTGCCCATGTGATGTACTTTGTTGGCGAGGACCTGCCCCGTTGGGCTTCCCAGGTTGCTTACGACCTGAAGACCGAGGACTTCAACGCCTGGATCAGCGATCTGAGCGCCTCCTACGGCGCCGTGTCTCATAACTTCGCTATGAAGTTTGTGGGCTGATCTTCCGGCAAAGGCAAATTGCAAAGAGCCGGCTTTGAGACCAAAGCCGGCTCTCTTTTTTCGATTTTAGGAGGGATTGGATGGACGAACGTTTTATCCGAAATGAAATGCTTTGGGGACCGGCTGCCCAGGCCCGTCTGACCCGCGCCCATGTGCTGGTCCTGGGACTGGGCGGTGTGGGCAGCTATGTGGTGGAGTGTCTGGCCCGGGCCGGCATCGGTGAGCTGACTGTGGTGGACAGTGACGTCATCTCCCTGTCCAACCTCAACCGTCAGCTTCTGGCCCTCAGCTCTACCGTTGGATTGCCCAAAGCCCAGGCAGCCGCAGCCCGGATTCAGGAGATCAACCCCAGTGCCGTCATCCATCCCATCCAGGGCACCTACGACGCGCAGCATCGGAACCTCTGCTTCCCAGACGGCTGCCGGTATGACTACATCGTCGATGCCATCGATCTGGTCAGCTGCAAGATTGATCTGGCTTTGACCGCCCGCCGCCTGGAGATTCCTCTGATCATGGCTCTGGGAACCGGCAACAAGCTGGATCCCGCCCAGCTGCGCCTGGCTGATCTGTCCGAGACGTTTGGCTGCCCGCTGGCCCGTGTCATGCGCAAGGAGCTGCGAGCCCGGGGAATCACCCATCAAACCGTGGTGTTCAGTCCTGAGGCACCCATCGCGGCCGCTCAGCCTGAGACCCCACCGCCGGGACGGCGCAGCGTTCCAGCCAGCAACCCCTGGGTTCCTGCCACGGCTGGCCTGCTTCTGGGCAGTGCCGTGGTCCGGGCCCTGATTGAAAAGGAGGATTCTTCATGCTCACAGGCACCCTTGTAAATGCCGCCGCCATCCTGGTCGGCTCCCTGCTGGGAATGCTGCTGACCTGGCTGGCCGGCCACTTCTCCACCCTGCTCCCTGCCGGAAGCACATTGCTGGCCGAGCGGCTCAAGACCATCATCATGCAGGGCGTTGCCCTGTGCGTGATGTATCTGGGCATCAGCGGCTGTCTGGAGGGCAACAATTCCCTCATCGCCATTTTGTCCATGGTACTGGGTGCCCTGATCGGAGAGCTGCTGGACCTGGACAAGCGGATGCGCTCTTTGGGGGACTGGGTGCAAAAACGCACGGAACATCTGGTCACCAACGGCGGACAGGCCTCCATTTCCGAAGGCTTTGTCACCGCCAGCCTGCTCTTCTGCGTCGGTGCCATGGCCATTGTAGGCGCGTTGCAGGACGGCCTTACCGGCGACCACTCCACACTGTTTGCCAAATCCCTGCTGGACGGCATCAGTTCCATCGTCTTCGGTGCCTCCCTGGGATTGGGCGTGGCTTTCTCCGCAGTGGCCATTCTGCTCTATCAGGGCTCCATTTCCCTGATGGCCTCCTTTCTCCAGCCCTATCTGGGCGATGCGGTGATCGCGGAAATGACCTGTGTGGGCTCTTTGCTGATTGTAGCGCTGTCTTTGAACATGCTGGGCCTGACCAAAATTAAGGTGATGAATTTGGTCCCGGCCATCTTCCTGCCCATTTTACTGTGCCTGGTCATGTGACATCCAGCATGCAGAACAACGCCCGGTGTGCATACACCGGGCGTTGTTTTTTTGTCAGGTCAGTGGAATCTGCGTCTTTCCAAACCACACCGCCGTAACCTGTTCCAGATCCACCGGGACCTGCCAGTAATAGACGCTGCTCCACTGCGTATAGGCCTCATCACGGAATCGGCTGGCCCCGCCGCTGTCCCCCACCACGGTACCGTCGGAGAGCTCCAGAGAGCAGGCCATCGGGTGCCACATCTGGTCTTCAGCCGAGCAAACATATGTGATATCCGTGGGAGAGATCTCCACGTCATACAGCGTAACCGTCTTGGTCTCCCGCGTATCCAGATCCATAGCCGGAACCTGAATCTCTTCCAGGGTCTTCACTGTTCTTTCTCCGTTGACTTCCAGCGGGAACGTCACCGTCCAGCCCCCCTCCAGCAATACCCGGTCGCTGTACATCAGGTTGTTCAGCAGCAGGGTAACCTCGCGGGACCCGTCCAGCAGGGAGCTCTGCCCTGCCAGATCGATGGTGAACCGAATCATCATGGTCAGTACGCCCTCCTCCGCCACTGCAACGTAGGGAACGTCCATCCCATATCCGCCGGGGGTATTGACCTGATCCGGGTCCGGGTCAAACAGCAGGTCCATCCCACTAAAGTGATAGAGATACTCCTCGCCAGTCTCTCCCACTACCGGATAGTCGCCGCGCACTTTCAAAAGCATCCACATGGTGCTGTTGCCTACGGTGACGGAATCCACCGTCACTTCCACGCCATTTTGCGTATTGCTTTTTCCAACCGGCTGTGTCAGCGCATCCACAAAGGCCAGCTGCTCCTCGGTCATCGGAGCGCCGGACAGGGTCTCCCACTCCCGGGAAAACCAGTCCCGCAGCGTTCCCGGCATACCTACCGCAGCAATGGCCGTCCCGGCCAAAATAACGAAAATGAGCACGGCCGCCAACATCGCCTTGGGCAGCCAGCGCGGCCTGGCAGTTTGTTTTTGCTTTGTCATCTGCAATACCTCCTCCCGCAGACGCTGGGGGGCCTGTACCTGATCAAAAAGCTTCTGGTATTCACGTTTCATCGTTCATGCCTCCTCCAGCAGTTTTTTGAGCTTCTCCCGCCCCCGGGCCAGGCGGGTCTGTATGGTAGAGGTCTTCACGCCCAGCAGCTCCCCGACCTCTGCCGCCCCGTATCCCTCATAATAATAGAGGTACAGGGGCAGCCGGTATTTGCCCGGCAGGGCCATGACAGCATCGTACAGTCTTCCCTCTTCCGGTGCGGAAAAGGTGGGCTCCGGACAGTGCTCCAAGGGAACAATCCGCCGGTACCACGCACTGCGTGTCAGATCGCGGCAGACATTCACCGTCACCCGAACCAGCCAGTGGCGCAGGTGATCTTCCCCTTCAAACGCCTCCTGCGTTTGCCACAGACGCAGCATCACCGTCTGGGCTGCATCCTCCGCATCGGCAGGTCTGCGCAGGGCGTTGAGGGCAATCCGGTAAACCATATCCAGATACCTCTGCGCGGCCTGGTTGAATTCCTGTTCCGTCATGGCACTCTCTCCTTGAAAAGCTTTTCACTAGAAATACGGAGTAAGGCAGGAAAAAATCCCACTGGAAGAAAAAAAAATCCCTGTCCAATCGGACAGGGATTTTTCATTGCAGAAGCAAAGGAGCTTACTTCAGCTCGACCTTGGCGCCAGCCTCTTCCAGCTGCTTCTTCATGTTCTCGGCATCCTCCTTGGAAGCGCCCTCCTTCAGAGTGGTGGGAGCACCCTCGACGGTAGCCTTGGCCTCGGCCAGACCCTGGCCGGTGATCTCGCGGACAGCCTTGATGACCTTGATCTTGGCAGCGGCGTCGAAGCCGGTCAGGACCACGTCAAACTCGGTCTTCTCCTCAGCAGCGGGAGCAGCAGCGCCGGCAGCGGGAGCAGCCATAGCGGCAGCGGACACGCCGAACTCTTCCTCCAGAGCGTGCACCAGCTCGCTCAGCTCCAGAACGGTCAGACCCTTGATCTCTTCGATCATAGCGGTAACTTTCTCAGACATTGTATTTGCCTCCTAATTGTAAAATTTAGAAAATAGATGCCGCAGACATTATTCGGCGGCGGGGGCAGCCTCTTCGGCGGGAGCAGCTTCCTCGGCGGGAGCGCCGTTCTTCTCGGCGATCTGCTTGAGGACAACAGCCAGGCCGGTGATGGGAGCCAGCATGGTACCCAGAACCTGCGCCTGCAGGACGGGCAGTGCGGGAATAGAAGCCAGAGAGTTGATGGTGGCCAGATCCACGGGCTTGCCGTCCATGAAACCGCCCTTGATCTCGAACTTGCCGTCGAGCTTCTTGGCGTAGTTGGCCATGACCCGGGCGGGAGCCACGGGATCCTCGCACAGAGCCAGAGACGTGGTGCCGTTGAGCAGACCGTCCAGCTCGCTGAGCCCGGTGTTGTTGAAGGCAAAGCGCAGCAGGGTGTTCTTCACGACAGCGTAGTCCACGTTGTTCTCGCGGCACTCGCGGCGCAGAGCGGTGTCTTCCTCAACGGTAATACCCTTGTAGTCGACAATCACGCCTGCGGTGGACTTCTGGATCTTCTCGGTCAGCTCGGCAACGATGGCCTGCTTCTCGGATAAGACCTTTGCGTTAGGCATTCTTGTTTTCACCTCCAGGAAAATTGTAGGTGCGTTCAAAAAAGGAAACCGTCCTTGTGCCGCAAAGACACAAGGACGGATAGCAATCTCACGATTTGCCGCCCTCGGCAGGATTTACGGGCAAAGCCCACCTGCTGTCTTTGGAACGCATCTGGTATTATATCAAACCTGAAAAAAATGTCAAGAAAAACTTTTTTCCGGTCGATATATCAGGGAACTCAGATCAGCTTGGACGTGTTCATCTTCACGCCGGGGCCCATGGTGGAAGCGGCCACGCAGCTGCGGATATACTGGCCCTTGGCGGTAGCGGGCTTGGCCTTGACAATGGCGCCCATGAGAGCGTTGTAGTTCTCGGTCAGCTTCTCAGCACCAAAGGAAACCTTGCCGATGGGGCAGTGAATGATGTTGGTCTTGTCCAGACGGTACTCGATCTTACCGGCCTTGACTTCCTTAACGGCCTTGGCCACATCGGGAGTCACGGTACCGGCCTTGGGAGAGGGCATCAAGCCCTTGGGGCCCAGAACCTTACCCAGACGGCCCACCACGCCCATCATGTCGGGGCTGGCAACCACCACGTCAAACTCGAACCAGTTTTCCTTCTGGATCTTCTCCACCAGATCCATATCGCCCACATAGTCAGCGCCGGCCTCACGGGCAGCGTCGGCCTTGTCGCCCTTGGCGAACACCAGCACGCGGACAGTCTTGCCGGTGCCGTGGGGCAGCACGATGGCACCGCGGACCTGCTGGTCGGCGTGCCGGGAGTCAACGCCCAGCTTCACATGCAGCTCGACGGTCTCGTCGAACTTGGCGCTGGCGGTCTTGCAGATGAGCGCCATGCCTTCGGCAGCGTCGTACTGCATATTCTTATCAATCTGCTTGGCGCTTTCCTGATATTTCTTGCCTCTAAACAATGTTACTTCCTCCTCATAGTGGTTCTTCGGAATCAAATCCTCCCACTGTATGGAGCGGCCCTAGAGCCGCTCGGCTGGTTGTGATGAATCTCAGTCGCCGACGACGACGCCCATGGACCGGCAGGTACCGGCGATCATGCTCATGGCAGCCTCCAGGCTGGCGGCATTCAGGTCGCGCATCTTGATCTCGGCGATCTTCTGAATGGAGGCCTTGGAGATGGTAGCCACCTTGGTCTTGTTGGGCACACCGGAGCCGGACTCGATGTTGCACTCCTTCTTGATCAGGACGGCCGCGGGGGGCGTCTTGGTGATGAAGGAGAAGGAACGGTCGGCGTACACGGTGATCACCACGGGGATGATCATGCCCATATCATTCTTCGTCCGCTCGTTGAACTCCTTGGTGAACGCAGCGATGTTCACACCGTGCTGGCCCAGAGCGGGACCAACCGGGGGAGCGGGAGTTGCCTTGCCTGCGGGAATCTGCAGCTTTACATATCCAGTAATTTTCTGTGCCACGGAGTAGCACCTCCTAAATCATAAATGTGGTGGCGGACCAGTGGTCCGTTCTTGGCGGGGTGGAAAACCCCTCCCACTTGTGCCGGTTAAACCGGCCGCGTCCAGCGCGGACGCAAAACGCTCATCAGTCCTGAACCTCGACCTGATCCAGCTCCAATTCCACGGGCGTTTCCCGGCCGAACATGGAGACCATTACGCTGACCCGATTCTTCTCGGGCTCGATCTCCTCGACCACGCCGGTAAAGCTGGAGAGCGGACCATCCACGATTCTGACATGATCGCCCACCTGGTAGCGCACTACGATCTCGTGCTTTTCCATGCCCATAGCCAGCACCTCTTCCTCCGTCAGAGGAATGGGTTTATTGGCCGAGCCCACAAAGCCCGTAACGCCGCGGACATTCCGCACCAGATGCCAGGTGTCGTCCGTCATGACCATCTTAATGAGCACATAGCCGGGGAACACCTTGCGCTCGACTTCCTTGGTGGAGCCGGACTCGGTGACCTCCGTCACGGTCTCCAGGGGAATCTCGATCCGCAGGATCTTATCCTCCATGTTGCGCCCGGTGACGAACTTTTCAATGCTGGTCTTAACGGCATTTTCATACCCGGAATAGGTATGGATGACATACCACTTCGCGCTGTCTGACATAAGCCTCTCCTTAAGCGCCGAACACGCCCAGGATCATCTGTACGGCGGAACCGGCCACACCGTCGAAGATCCAGATGCAGGCGCCGATGAGCAGGGAGCACAGCAGCACAGTACCGGTGTTCTTGGCAACGGTCTGCTTGCTGGGCCAGACAACCTTCTTCAGTTCGCTTTTCATCTCACGGAACCAGAGTCCGCGATCCCGTTTCTTCTTCGCTTCTTCTGCCATTCGTTACACGCCCTTTCTCAAATTCGTCGCCATTACTTGGTTTCGGAGTGGAGCGTGTGCTTTCTGCAGAAGGGGCAATACTTGTTCAGCTCAAGCTTGTCCGGGGTGTTCTTCTTGTTCTTCATGGTATTGTAGTTTCTCTGCTTGCACTCGTTGCATCTCAACGTGACTTTAACGCGCATCTAACGGCACCTCCTTATTATTGGTATCATTCCCGGCTTGCCGGGGATACCGACTGCCTCCCTGCCGGATGAAAGGAACCCGAAGCCGCGGCAGAAAAGCGAAAAATGCGCACGACAACAAAGCCCTTTTTCACAGGTAGATCGATTGTACCACAGCCTTACCGGAAGGTCAACTGTTTTTTGCAAAAAAATCCAAGGATTTTTCGCCGCCCTTGCACCTGCTCCTCGCAGTATGCTATGATGGACAAAACAATTACCGTAGAGAGGATGCACTGCCATGCGCATTATGGCCATTGATTACGGCGACGCCCACACCGGCATCGCCATCTCGGATCCCACCGGCTTTCTCGCCGGATTCACCACCACCATCCACGCCTACCGTCCCGAGATTGTCGCAGACCAGGTACTCGCCCTGGCGCAGGAGCACGGCGCCCAGGAGCTGGTTCTGGGCTACCCCAAAAATATGGACGGCACCCTGGGGCCCCGGGCGGAAAAGGCCGCGGCCATGGCGGAGCTTCTGCGCAGCCGCACCGCCCTGCCCGTCATTCTCTGGGACGAGCGGCGCACCACCATTGACGCCCATCAGATTCTCATGGCCGGAGGCAAGAACGCCAAAAAGCGCAAAAAGGTGGTGGACGCTGTGGCGGCGTCCCTGATTCTGGAGGGCTATCTCACCTATAAAAAGTCCCATCCGGAGGGATAAGCAATCCCCCGGCCTCTTCACGAGGCCGGGGGATTGCTGTTACATCCGCTTTTCATAATAAAGGTTGCATCCCAGCAGAATTCCAAAGGACACCAGCACCACCAGCCATACCGTTATCAGGGCTGCCAGCAGCTCCGGCATCCGCCATGCCCCGTAGGCCGCGGCCAATATAATTCCCGCCGCCAGACATCCGTGAACCAGAATCCGGTAGGCCCGCCAGGCACTCGTTTGCACCACCTGCCGGTCCCGTTCGTCCGGACGGGGCATCTGTATAGTTTTGTCCATGGAGAGCAGAAGATCCACACCGCCCAGGACCGTCAAAATAAGGGCGCTGACAGCCAGCTTCACGGACACTCCTTCCGCTGCCATAACCGAACCGCAGATCACAGCCAGAATCAAACAGGCAATTCCGCATGCAAATCGTTTTTTCTGATAGCGTTTCATACCGCCCCTCCCTATTCCCGCTTTTCATAATACCACCAGCCGGCCAGACGCACTGCCATGGCCGCCAGATACAATAGCAGCAGAGGCGTTGCCATATGGATGTACGCCGGATCCTTGGAAATCCCGTAACCGATGGCACAGCCCACAAATCCAGCCACCAGCAGCCACCACAACACCCGGTAGCAAAGGGCCTGAGAGCGCAGGGCAATCCAGCGGCGGCGCTCGTCGTGGTCCTCCACCCAGTCCTCCTGGGACATCTCCTGATTGAGGCTGCGCAGCACGGTACCGATGCCCAGCAAAATCAAAAGGACCGTCAGTATGCCGTCTTTGAGTTCAAAGTGCTCCCAGCCTTTGACCGCACAGGTCAGGGGAAGTGCCAGACCCAGCGCCAGCTCCAGCACGCCGCCGAAAAAGCCCTTCCGGTTATAAATCTTCCATTTCATACGCCCGGTCCTCCTCTTTCTTGTTCTCCGGGAGGCAGTACAGCTCCTCCATGGTAGTGTGCAGCTCTAACGCCATCCGGTAGGCCAGCAGCAGTGAAGGATTGTACTGTCCCTTCTCCAGGGAGATAATCGTGCGGGACGAGACGTGCACCCGCCGGGCCAGCTCCTGCTGCGTCAGTCCGGCCGCTGTCCGCAGCTCCCGTACCCGGTTTTTCACATCTCTTCCCACCTTTCCTGTTTGATTGGAATGCATCAAATATGAAGCATCCTTCACATGAAGGATGCTTCATATTCTAACACATTTTCTACGACTGTCAAGTCCTGTTTTCGGCGTAAAGATGACACCGCGGACCGCCTTTTCTCCCATCTATTTGCACACTGGACGTTTGACAAAAACACCCCGGAATCGTTGGGATTCCGGGGTGTTCTCAATTCAATTTTACGCCAGGGCCATGCCGCCGCCGGGCAGGCGGTGCATCCCGGCTGCAAAATAGACCGTCATGACCCGGGCCAGGGCCTCCGTATCCCGGACGCCCGCCACCTCGCAGCAGCTGTGCATGGCCAGCTGGGGCAGTCCGATGTCCACGGAAGGGATGGACAGATGGGACGTGGAGATATTCCCCAGCGTGGACCCGCCGGGCAGATCCGCCCGGTTGCTGTATCTCTGTACCGGTACCTCCGCCCGGCGGCACAGCTCCCGGAACACCGCATCGGACAGAGCGTCGGTGGTGTAGTGCTGATTGGCGTTGTACTTGACCACCACGCCGCCGTTGAGCACCGGAAACTCCTGCTTGTCGGCATACTCCGGGTGGGCCGGATGCACGGCATGGGCATTGTCCGCCGAGACCAGGAAGCTCTCCGCCACGCTGGTCTGATACGCCTCACCGGTGCGGCCCAAGGCCGCAGCCGCCCGGGAGAGGATATCCGTCAGGAACGTGGAGTCCGCCCCCTGCCAGGTGCCGCTGCCCACCTCTTCATTGTGGAACACACACAGCACCGGCATACTCTCCCCTGTTCCGGCTGCCAGAAAGCCCTGCAGACAGCCGTACACACACTGGAGATCATCCAGCCGCGGCGCACAGAGGAGCTCCCCTGCCGCGCCCACGCAGGTTCCCCGCATCCGGGGATAGAGGAACAGGTCTGTGGTTACAAGATCCGCCTCTTCCACACCGGCCGCCGCGGCGATCAGGCGCCGGAAGGCGCCCTTGTCTTCCATGCCCAGCAGCGGCAGCAGATCCACTGCCGGGTCCAGTGCTGTCCCCTTGTTGACCGCGCGGTCCATGTGAATGGCCACACTGGGGATCACCAGCAGGTCCCGGTCCACATTCACCAGCCGGGGCTCCACTCCCGCCGCCGTCCGCACCAGCACCCGGCCCGCCACCGACAGCGGCCGGTCCAGCCAGGAGCGATAGATCCCGCCGCCATAGGGCTCCACGGAAAGCCGCATTGTCTTGCCGGCGCCGGAGACCTCCGCCTCCTCCCGGACCTTAAAGGTGGGGGAATCACTGTGGGCCGCTGCAATGGCAAATCCCCGCCACGGGCCCTCCGGCACCCGGAAGGCCGCCAGGGACGCCTGCCCCCGGATGACGAAATACCCCTGCCCCGGTGCCAGAGTCCAGGGCTCCTGCTCCTGCAAAAGCCGGTACCCCGCCGCCGTCAGCTTTGCGGCCAGCTCCGCCACGGCATGATAGCAGGTGGGACTGCGGTCCAAAAAGTCCAGCAGGTCCTGCGTCCAAGTCTTGTCCATATGTGCCTCTCCTTCCCCGCCGGAAAATCCGTTCCGGCAGATTTCCGATCTGCGCTTTATGCGTGATGATAGATTTTCTTGTCCAGAGCAAAGATCCGGCCGCTGAAGGCGCCCTCGGGCACCTGGGCCAGCTGCTCGCGGTAAATTTCCATGCGGCTGTCGATGATGTCGATTTCCGAAAGCAGCTCGCTTTCGGCGCACATGGGCCGTACCGCCGCGCCGTACTCCGGCTCGCCGTGGTGGGAGAGGATCATGTGCTGGAGCAGCACCGACTTCTCTTCCGGAATCCCCGCCTCCCGGGCGGCATCGGCTGCCTCCTGAGCCCCCATGACCAAGTGGCCCAACAGCTGACCCTTCACGGAGTAGTCCGTCACCAGGCCCAGCTCCGAACGGGTGAATTCCTGTTCCTTGGCAAAGTCATGCAGCAGCGTCCCGGCCAGCAGCAGATCCCGATTCACCACGGAGCCATACTGCCCGGCCAAAAAGTCCGCCAGACGCAGCATGTCCCGGGTGTGCATCAATAGCCCGCCCACAAAGCCGTGGTGGACACTCTTGGCCGCCGGAATCGTCCGCAGGGCCTCCCCATGGCGCTCCAGCAAAATCCGGCACACTGCCTGATAGTCCCGGTCCTCCATGGACGCTACAAACTGTTCAATTTCCTGCCAGGCCGCCTCAGAATCAATGGGTGCCGTGGGCACCAGGGCGCTGCGGTCCACCGGGTCCGCAGGCTCCGCCAGACGGATGCGGTCCAGTACGATCTGGGTGGTACCCCGGTACTCCGAGACGGTGCCCCGGATCTTCACGATCTTCCCCTCTCCGTCAGCTCCCACCGGTCCGGCATAATCCCAGGCGCGGATCTCCACGCTGGCATCCTTATCCGCCAGGGCACCGCTGAGAAAGGGCTTGCCGTTGGTGCTGGTCTTGACAGCGGCATTTTTCAGAATGTAAAAGCCCTCGACATTGTCTCCGGGCTGCATCTGCGCAATGGGTTTATTGTATTCCATGGCTGTGTACCTCCTCTATGGGTGTGCGTTTTCCGCCCCATTGTAGCACAGCCCCATGCAAATTGCCACCGGCAATCTTCAGTGGCCCTCCCAGGCCTCTTCCGGGTGCTCCGACTCATAGCGGCGGCACAGGTCCATGAAGTCCCGGGCCGCCGGAGTGAGGAACTTATCCCGGTGGTGGATGATGCGGAAGTGCCGGGTAAAGTCCAATCCCTCCACTGTCACCTCCGCCACCCGGCCCCGGGCCACATCCCCCGCCGCGATCCGGGCGGAGAGGACGCAGATCCCCAGTCCCCCAATGACGGCGTTGAGCAACGCCCGGTTGCTCATGGCCTCCCAGGTGGGTGTGACGGAAAACCCCGCCTGCCCCACTGCCCGCTCAAAGGTCTCCCGGGTGCCGCTGCCGTGCTCCCGCAGCAGCAGCGGCTGAGCGCGGAACGTTTCCTGGGAAATAACCTGCCCCGGCCGGAAGGGACCGTCCGCCGGACACAGCACTGCCAGACGGTCCTCCATATACGCCTCAGCTACAATAGATGGGGTGTGTACTACGCCTTCCATCAGGGCAAAGTCCAGGGTATTGTCCAAAATCTTCTGCTCCAGCTGGGATGAGGTGGCCACCGTCACCTGTACCTCCATGTCCGGATACTTCTGCCGGAAGGCCTTGACGTACCCCGGCATCAGCTGGGACCCGATGGTCAGACTGGCCCCCACCCGCAGCACGCCCAAGGCGTCCCAGTTCCGCAGCCCCTTTTCCATCCGGTCAAAGAGCTCGATGATATGGCCGCCGGACTCCCGCAGCCGCACGCCCGCCTCCGTGATCCGCAGCCGCCGGCCGATGCGCTCGAAGAGTTTGACGCCGTAATACCCCTCCATCTCCTGGATGGCCAGTGTCACGGCGGGCTGGGTCATGTGCAGGGCCTCCGCCGCCCGGGTGACGTGGCAGTCCTGCTCACAAACCTCCAGAAAGATCCGGATATGCCGCAGGGTCATAGTCCTCCCCCTCCAATTCATTATTATTTTATTATGAATATAATTTTATAATATTATTTTTATTATTGTTTTGCAAGGTGTATGATAGGACCGCAAAGGAGAGATGTACATGAATGCGGAGAAAAAGCCGTACCGGACCTTGTTTTTATCCACGTTTCAGCTCAGTGCCTTCACGTTCGGCGGAGGCTATGTCATTGTGCCGCTGATGAGGAAAAAATTTGTCGAACAGCTCCACTGGATTGAGGAGCAGGAGATGCTGGACCTGACCGCCTTGTCCCAGTCGGCGCCGGGACCCATTGCCGTCAACGCCTCCCTCTTGGTGGGCTACCATGTAGCGGGCATCCCCGGGGCACTCATCACGGTATTGGGCACCGTACTGCCGCCTCTGATCATCATTTCCGTGATCTCGGTGTTCTATGCCGCCTTCCGGGATAACCCCATTGTCAGCCTCGTTATGCTGGGCATGCAGGCCGGTGTAGCGGCGGTGATCTGCGATGTGGTGGTGACTATGGCCAAGGGTGTGCTGAGCCAGAAGCGGATCATCCCGGCAGTCATGATGGTACTGGCTTTCCTGGCCGCTGTCTTTTTGGACATCAATCTGGTGATCATCCTGCTGGTGTGCGGCTGCGTGGGCGCGGCGGAAACCATCTGGCGGGACAAGCACCAAAAGGAGGAACAGGCATGACGATCTATTTGGAACTGCTGTGGAGCTTTTTTCAGATCGGCCTGTTCAGCATCGGCGGCGGCTATGCCGCTATGCCGCTGATCCAGCATCAGGTGGTGGACCTCCACGGCTGGCTGAACATGACGCAGTTTGCCGACATCGTCACCATTTCTCAGATGACGCCGGGTCCCATCGCCATCAACTCCGCCACCTTTGTGGGCACCCGGGTAGCGGGACTGCCCGGCGCCATTGTGGCTACTGTGGGATGCGTGCTGCCCTCCTGCATCATCGTGCTGTTTCTGGCCTTCCTCTATGAGCGTTACCGGGGATTGGGCGTGGTTCAGGGTATCCTGGCAGGACTGCGTCCGGCGGTGGTAGCCCTGATTGCCTCGGCAGGCCTCTCCCTGCTGGCCCTGGCACTGTGCGGCGAAGGCAGCGTCTCGGTGGAGAACATCCAGTGGCTGTCCGTAGCTATTTTTGCCGTGGGTTTTGTGATTCTGCGCAAATGGAAGCTGGATCCCATTTTGGTCATGGTGGCCTCCGGCGTGGCGGGACTGGTGCTCTACTCCCTGGTGTGACCGGGACCGGGCGGAAACCAATACACAGCGTCAAAAAGCAAAACAGCGGAACGGACTGTTATCCGTTCCGCTGTTTTTGTTCGCTTATCGCCGGTCCGGCAGGAAGCATAGCTTCCCCGCGGCGCGGCTGGCGTTGAGATCAATGAGCCTCTGGTTGGAACTGCCCCGGAACCGCAGGGAGATGTCCTTGAGTTCCTCCACAAACCGGCCGTCCACCAGCACATCCAGCAGCGAGAGCATCTCATCCGTCACTTCGCAGCGGGGATGGGTGCCCTCGGTGGTCAGCTCCTCATAGGTAAAGCCGCTGAACCCCCAGATGGTCTTGTCCGGATACGCCGCCCGTACCCGATGCAAAAACGGCACCAGGCACCGCTGATTCTCCGGCTCAAAGGGCTCCCCGCCCAGCAGAGTCAGCCCGTTGATATAGCTGGGCGAGAGCATCGTAAGAAGCTGCTCCTCCGTCTCTTGTGTAAAGGGCTGGCCGTAGCAAAAATCCCAGGTCTGGGGCTGGAAGCAATTTTTACAGTGGTTGGTGCACCCGGAGACAAACAGGGTCACCCGCACACCCTCTCCGTTGGCGATATCGCAGTTTTTGATCTCACCGTAGTACATAAACAGTCCTCACGCTCCTTGAGCCACCCCGGCCCGTTTTCCGGATCATCGTTTTTCCCGGGGACCTGCGCCTTGAGAACAATCCGTGCGCAGCAGGACATGCGCCTGCGGAGCACACCAATGCCTGTGGCCGCAGCGGCCACAGCCGCCCGCTCCGTGAGCGGGCGTGGGGGGATCGCAAGGACGGCGGCGCCCAGCGGCGCACTCCTTGCGTATCCAGGGGGGCGCTGCCCCCCTGGAGCACCCTTACAGATGCAGCACCCGGTCCCGGATCTCCTGGGTGCGGCCCTGGTTCCAGAACTGCGTGCCGATGTAGCCGCAGGTCCGCCGGGCCACATTCATCTTGTCCTGATCTGTGTTGCCGCACTTGGGGCACTTCCAGATCAGCTTGCCGTTTTCCTC
>CALXDJ010000015.1 GCA_944387035.1 uncultured Oscillospiraceae bacterium
AAGGGTTTCAGGGGTTGCATCTTTTTCAGCAACCTTAGTTGGTCCGAGTGGCGGGATTTGAACCCACGGCCTCTTGGTCCCGAACCAAGCGCGCTACCAACTGCGCTACACCCGGATAAAACTGCTAACTTTTTCTCACTGCAGCTCAACCATTATAAGCAATCTTTGGAGAAATGTCAAGGTTATATTCAAGAAAAAACGGACATACGATGCAAAAGATCGGAAAGGAGAGGAGCGGCGATGGCTTCACGGTACAGCGGACGCAGAGTCAGTACGATCGCGGCGGAGAAGAAGCGCCGCAAAACGGTGCATACCAAGGTAAGCGGAGCTCGCCGGAGCACGGGAAAACAAAAAGAGGTGCCTCTGAGTTCACGGGAGCGGCAGCGATTGATTCAGTTGGTCATTTGCGGCAGCGTTTTCGTATTGCTGGTGGCCGTCAAGCTGCTGTTGCCCGGACGTATGGCGGCGCTCAATGCCACGCTCTCCGATGCGCTGCAGCAGAACATGGATTTACAGGCGGTCTTTTCTGCCGTGGGCCGGACGTTTTCGGGAGAAGAGGATTGGACCGGTGCGGCTGAAGAGGTGTATCGGGCAGTTTTTGAGCCGGAGGCAGGAGAGGCCCTGGAGACTGCGGCGCACAGCGGTATCGAACTGAAAGAGAGAGCGCCGGGGGAGGCGGCCCTGGACCGTCTGCATACCTATTCCCAACAGGACGAAGAGACTCCGGCGGAGGATTCCACGCCGGAACAGCAGGTCTCTACATTGGCATATATCCTGTATTCCGACCAGAACCTGCCGGAGAATGTCAGTCTGGAACAGGCCATCCTGGGATTTGATTACTGCACCCCCATTTCCGGTACCCTTACGTCTCCTTTTGGATATCGGGAGCATCCGGTAGAAGGGGAAGAGCGTTTCCATTACGGGGTGGATCTGGCAGCCAATACTGGTACGGAAATTTCCTGCTTTGCCGATGGGACCGTGAAGGCAGTGGGAGAGAGCAGCAGCTATGGGAAGTATTGTATTATTGACCATGATGGCGGGTATTCTACCTTGTATGCCCATTGCAGCAGGATTGTCACTACGTCCGGTGCGACGGTGTCGAAAGGAGAAAAGATTGCAGAAGTAGGGGAGACGGGGATCGCGACCGGTCCTCATCTGCATTTTGAGCTCCATAAAGATGGTACGTATCTCAATCCAATCTACTATGTTTCAACGGTTTAAAGGCGCGGTCCGGATTTCCCCGGGATTTATCCTGCTGCTGTTTTGGTTTGCTGCCGGAAACGGCTGGGGACTGCTGGGGACGATTTTACTGGCAGCGGCGGTCCATGAAGCAGGGCATTGCCTCATGCTGCGGCTGTGCGGGGGAGAATGTACAGGACTCCGAATCGGTGTTCTGGGTGCTGTGCTGGAAACAGGGAGTGCGTGCCTTCCCTATGGACAGGAGCTGCTGGTGGTGCTGGCAGGCCCCGGTGCCAACTGCCTGTTGGCCGCAGGAATGCGGGCGTTTGATATGGGGAGTGCCGGGGCAATGGGAGCGAATCTGGTGCTGGCACTGTTCAACCTTCTGCCGATCTATCCGTTGGATGGGGGAAGGGCGTTGTATCTGTGCACGGCCTGGGCAGCGGGACCGGCAGCGGGAGCGTGGGCTGTTCGATGGATTGGTGGGAGTTTTGCGGTATCCTTATGCGCAGCAGCACTTTGCCTGATGGCAGTCACGCAGGGAAGCCTGTGGCTGCTGCCGCCGGCAGTGGGAGCCGCTGCTGCCGCAGTGCGGTGTCTGCGGGGGTATGAAGAGGAAACGTTCCCATCTGGAGGATTTTTGTAAAATAATGCTTGCAATTGGGCACTCCGTGTGATACACTATCAGGGCTACAAAGGGTGGTCCTCTGTCGCGCACGGGCCAAGAGAGCCGCGTGCAGGTACATCTGCGGCATGAACACCTATATTATAGGAGGAAATATCCATGGATCTCATTAAGGAACTGAACAAAGAAACCCTGGCTAACGAGACGCCCCGCGTCCAGATCGGTGACACCGTGCGTGTGCACGTGAAGGTCAAGGAAGGCTCTCGCGAGCGTATCCAGGTTTTCGAGGGCACCGTCATTGCCAAGCGTCATGGCGGCATTGAGGAGACCATCACCGTTCGCCGCATTTCTTACGGCATCGGCGTGGAGAAGGTGTTCCCCGTCCATTCTCCTTCCATCGACACCATCGAGGTTGTCCGCAACGGTTCTGTCCGTCGTGCCAAGCTGTACTATCTGCGCGGCCGCGTGGGCAAGGGCGCCAAGATCAAGGAGAAGCTTTGATCCAAAGGATAAAGAGAGGCAATTGCCTCTCTTTTTTCTTGTCCAAATTCCGGGGTTTCGGTGGATTTTGGTTGCACGGAGTTGGAATGGTGTGGTATAATACGAATCTGTATGAGTATGTTACAGGTAGGTGATTCCATGCGCATCGACGTTTTGGGCGTCGGATTTGATAATGTGACGATGGAAGAGGCGATTGACCGGGGAATGGAGCTGCTGCACAGTCAGGGCTGCCATTACGTGGTAACTCCTAACCCGGAGATCGTGGAGGTCTGTCGGGAGAATCCCGCGGCCTGCCGGGCCGTCAACGGCGCGGACCTGGTGCTGCCGGATGGTGTGGGAGTCATCAAGGGCGCCCGTATGCTGGGCACGCCTCTGAAGGAAAAAACTCCCGGTATTGAATTTGCCGCCGGCTTGATGGAACGGATGGCCCGGGAGGGAATGTCCCTCTATTTGCTGGGCGCCAAGCCGGGTGTGGCCAAGATGGCCGGGGAGAAGCTGGCCCAGGCCCATCCGGGACTGCGGATTGCCGGAACCCATGACGGCTACTTTCACGAGGATGCGCCGGTGGTGGAGGAGATTCGCCAAAGCGGCGCGGACGCGGTGTTTGTCTGTCTGGGCGCGCCCAAGCAGGAGCTTTGGATGGAGAAAAACGGTCCGGCTACCGGTGCCCGGCTGCTGTGCGGCCTGGGCGGCAGCCTGGATATTTTTTCCGGTACCACGGAGCGTGCACCCAAGTTCTGGTCCGATCACGGTCTGGAGTGGCTGTACCGGCTGTGCCGGGAGCCCCGCAGAATCGGCCGGATGATGAAGCTGCCGCTGTTTTTGGTGCATGTGAAACAGGAGAAGCGCCGCAGATGAATGGAAAGCTGATTGTATTTGAAGGAACGGACGGCTCCGGCAAGACCACACAGACCAAACTGATCTGCCAGCGGCTGGAGCGGGAGGGGATTGCCTACCGGGAAATTGACTTTCCCCGGTATGGAAATCCGTTTGCAGAGCCGGCAAAGCGTTATCTGGAAGGCGATTTGGGAAAAACTGCCGGAGAGGTGAATGCCTATGCGGCATCCATGCTCTTCGCGGTAGACCGCTATGCGTCCTACCGGCAGGACTGGGGGGCCTTTTACCAGGAGGGCGGGCTGATTGTAGCCAACCGCTACACCACCTCCAATGCGGTGCACCAGGCTTCCAAGCTGCCGCCGCAGGAGCGCAAAGCGTTTTTGGAGTGGCTGTTTGATCTGGAGTATGCCCGTCTGGAACTGCCGCGGCCGGATCTGGTGATTTATCTGGACATGCCGACGGAAATCACGGAGCGAATGATGCGCTCCCGGGAGGCCCAGACCGGCACCCATGCGGATATCCATGAACGGGACGACGCTTATCTGCGCCAGTGCCGGGCCAATGCCGCGGAAGTGGTGCAGGCGTGCGGCTGGAGAGTCATCAACTGCGCCGCGGGGGGAGAGCCTCGCACGCCCCAGGAGATTCACGAAGAGGTGTACGGCATCGTCAAGGCGCTGCTTTAAGGGGGCTGTCCTGCATTGTTTGATGTGCAGACGGAGCGCATTTCGCGCTCCGTCCGGCATGACGGGTTCAGCAGCACACGCCGCAGCCGTCATTGCGGGCATTTCCGCAACCGCAGCCGCAGTTGCCGGAACCCCAGGCGCTGCCGCCGCAGCAGCAAATCAGGATGACGATGATGATGAGCCACAGGCAGGAACAGTCGTTGTTTCCGTTGTGAAAGCACATAGGATGGTCACCTCACTTCGAGATATTCTATGCGTCAGATTCCCAAAAGGGGGCCTGACCGTGGGAAATTTTTTCATAGACAAGAACGTGGAATCCGGTTCGGCCACTGCCGGGGCGGAAAGGAATGGAGGTTTCGATGTCTGATTTTAACAAGGGCGATACCGCCAGCTGGGATGCCAGTCAGGTGCGCCGTGCCCGCGGAGAACGCAGCAGAGAGCAGGGAGGCCGCGAGGAAGGCAGTACCCGCCGCCGGCGCCGGCGCCACATCAATCCGCTGCTGTATCTTTTGTGCGTACTGCTGATTTCCGCGCTTTTGGCGGGAATCGGCTGGCTGCTGATGTCGGATTTCTGCGCATTCAACCGGGGTGCCATCACCAAGATAACGGTGGAGGTTTCGGCTGAGGACAGCATGGGGGATATCGCAGAAAAACTGGAGGATGCGGGACTGATCCGTTATAAATGGTTCTTCCGCCTCTTCGCAGCGCTTTACAATGCGGATGAACAGGTCGGCATGGGCACCTATGAGCTCAATACCGATATGGACTATCGGGCGCTGATCAACGGTATGCGCAGTTCTTCCGGCAATATGAACGCCGACACGGTACGGGTCACCATTCCGGAGGGCTACACCGTTTCGCAGACCATTGCCCTGCTGGCAAAGAATGGGGTCAACACGGAAGAGGCCCTGCTGGAAACAGCGAAAACAGCGGATTTCGACTATGAGTTCATCGATAATAGTTCGGAAGAGATCAGCCGGCTGGAAGGCTATTTGTTCCCCGATACCTATGAGTTTTATGTGGGACATGATCCGGAGGGCGCTCTGGGCAAGCTGCTGAGCAACTTTGAGCGCAAGATGAACGAAGATCGCCTGGCTCAGGTGGAAGCTTCCGGATACAGCCTTGAGGAGATCATCACCATTGCGTCCCTCATTGAAAAGGAAACGGACGGCACCGACCAGTCCATGATTGCCTCGGTCATCTATAACCGAATGGACAACCCCTCTTATGAGACGGCCGGCCTGCTGCAGATTGACGCGTCTCTGCTCTATGCCCTGCCGGATCACGAAGGCGCCATCACCAATGAGGACAAGGCGGTGGATTCTCCCTATAACCTCTATAAGTATAAGGGACTTCCTCCCACGCCCATTGCCAACCCCGGTGCCGCCGCCATTGATGCCGCGCTGTATCCTTCCTCCAGCGACTATTACTACTACGCCCTGGGCAAGGACGGCAAGCATCACTTCTCCAAGACTCTGGCGGAGCACAACGCCTTCCTGAACAGTGACGACTATGCGGGCTGATCAGAAGAGAAAGATTCCGGAGCTGCTGGCTCCGGCGGGGGATCCGGAGCGGCTGCGCATGGCGGTGCTCTATGGCGCGGACGCGGTGTATCTGGCGGGAACGGACTTCGGTATGCGGGCCTTTGCGGGCAACTTTACGCCGGAGCAGATGCGTGAGGCGGTGGAGTTTGCCCACAGCCATGGCGTGCGGGTGCACTGCACGGTCAATACCATGCCCCGCAATGATGAGATTGCCCGTCTTCCGGAGCATTTGGAACAGCTCAACGAACTGGGCGTGGATGCGCTGATCGTGGCAGATTTGGGTGCTTTTACCCTGGCAGGGAAGTACGCCCCCCGCTGCCAGCGCCACATCTCCACGCAGGCCAGTATCTGCAATTACGAAACCGCCCGGGCTTGGTATGACCTGGGCGCCTCCCGGGTGATTCTGGCCCGGGAGGTGGGGCTGGCGGAAATCCGGGAGATCCGGGAGAAAACGCCGCCGGAGCTGGAGATTGAGGCGTTCGTCCATGGCGCCATGTGTGTGAGTTATTCCGGGCGCTGCCTGCTCTCCAATTATATGACCGGCCGGGATTCCAGCCGTGGTGCCTGCGCCCAGCCCTGCCGGTATCAGTACGCCCTGATGGAGGAAAAGCGTCCCGGGGAATATTTCCCCATTGAAGAGGACGAGCAGGGGACCTACATTCTCAACTCCCGGGATATGTGCATGATCGACCATCTCCGGGATTTGACGGAGGCAGGACTGTCCAGCCTGAAGATTGAAGGACGTGCCAAGTCCGCCTACTATGCGGCCATTGTCACCGGCGCGTACCGTCACGGGCTGGATGCCGTAGCCGCGGGAGAGGAGATTGACCCGGTTTGGCGGGATGAGGTGGAGCATGTGAGCCACCGGCCCTATTCCACGGGCTTCTACTACGGCCCGCCGGGACAGTATTATGCCAATTCCAGATATGTCAGGGAGTGGCAAGTAGTAGCACTTGTCATGAATTGCGATGCGGAGGGCAATGCCACGCTTTCCCTGCGCAACAAATTCCGCACCGGCGACACCGTGGAGCTGGTGGGACCGGACCTGCGGCCCTTTGCTATGACGGTGGGGCAGATGCAGGATGAATCGGGCGCGGTTTTGGAAGAGCCGAGAACGCCCCAGATGATATTCCATATGAAATTGCCGAAGGCCGTACCGCCCTATACGCTGGTGCGGCATGCGGTGGAACTATCAGCGAAGTGAGGAGAAGAAGCGATGAACGCAGATGTTGTCATTGTGGGAGCCGGTCCTGCCGGTATCTTCACAGCCCTGGAGATGATTCGAAAGGGAAGCCATCAGAAAATTGTGATGGTGGAGAAGGGACAGGCGGTAGAGAACCGGCACTGCCCCAAGGATAAGACCCACAAGTGCGTAAACTGCAAGCCCTACTGCCACATCACCACCGGATTCTCCGGCGCCGGCGCCTTTTCCGACGGCAAGCTCTCTTTGAGCTATGAGGTGGGCGGCGATCTGCCCACACTGATCGGGGAGGATCTGGCTCAGGAGACGATCAACTATGCCGATCAGATTTATCTGGAGTTCGGTGCGGATGAGCATATTGAAGGTCTGGGCCATGAGGACGAGCGCAAGGAGATTCGCCGCCGTGCCATCCAGGCCGGACTCAAGCTGGTGGACTGCCCCATCCGGCACATGGGAACGGAAAAGGCCCAGGACATCTACTATCGCATTGAGCAGTATCTGCTGCAAAACGGTGTGGAGATGTATTTTGGCTACGAGTGCAGCAATTTGATCTTGGAAGGCGACGAGTGTAAAGGCGTTTCCGTTTCCAACGGAAAGACGGATCTGGAGATCTACGCCAAGCATACCGTGGTGGCTACCGGCCGTCGGGGTGCCGACTGGCTGGAGAAGCTGTGCGCCGAGCACAACATTGCCCACGCCCCCGGTACGGTGGACATCGGCGTGCGGGTAGAGGTGCGCAACGAGGTTATGGAGACCGTCAACCGGGTGCTCTATGAGTCCAAGCTGGTGGGCTATCCCAAGCCCTTCAAGAACAAGGTGCGCACTTTCTGCCAGAATCCCGGCGGCTTCGTCAGCCAGGAGAACTACGACAACAACCTGGCTGTGGTTAACGGCCATTCCTACAAGGAGAGAAAGAGCGACAACACCAACCTGTCCATTCTCTGCTCCCACAATTTCTCCGTTCCGTTCAATCAGCCCATTGCCTATGCCCAGAAGGTGGGCGAGCTGACCAATATGCTGGCCAACGGCCAGATCCTGGTGCAGCGCTTCGGTGATATTCTGGACGGCAAGCGGACGTGGCAAAAGGAGCTGGCACAGTCCAACATCCGGCCCACGCTGCCGGATGCCGTGGCGGGTGACATCACGGCTGCTATGCCGTACCGGGCCATGATGAACATCATCAACTTCATCCAGGCCATGGATTACGTGGTGCCGGGCTTCGCCTCCTATGAGACGCTGCTCTATTCTCCCGAGCTGAAGTTCTACTCCAACCGGGTGAAGATGGACACCGATTTCAATACCAGCCTCAAGGGCCTGCACTGCCTGGGCGACAGCTCCGGCTGGACCCGCGGCTTGATGATGGCCTCCATCATGGGGGTCCTCATGGGACGCAAGATCGCCGCCGAAGAGAACTGAAAACAAAACAGGCCGCCCAATCCGGGCGGCCTGTTTGTTTCAGCCTGGGGCAACTGCCGGTTGACAAAGTTCCATCTGCTGCGTTCTTGCCGCAGAAGAGAAAATTGGGTATCATCGGGGCAGTCAAATGGAAAGCGAGCGTGAGACCATGGAATTTTCACAGAAGCTGGTGCAGCTGCGGCGCAGGGAGGGGCTCTCCCAGGAGCAGCTGGCAGACCGCCTGGGTGTGACCCGGCAATCCGTCTCCAAGTGGGAGGGCGGTGCTGCAATGCCGGATGTTGGCAAGTTGATTTCCTTGTCAGAGCTTTTCGGCGTCAGTGTGGACTATCTGGTCAAAGACTATCTGGAAGAACCTGCCCGGGAGCCGGAGATGGATGAAACCCAGGCCCGCCGTCTGGAGGAGAAGGTGGATGACCTGACCCGGTATGTTCGGGGAACAGTCTATGCCTATGACAGCAAGGCTCGGATCCTGGGAATCCCACTGGTTTCCGTTCGGATTGGGTTTTCCCGGCATCAGAGACTTTCCCGGGAGCATGTGGCCAGGGGGATTATCGCCATCGGAAATGCCGCCGTGGGCGTGGTGGCCATCGGACTCATCAGTGTCGGTCTCATCAGCCTGGGCTTTTTGGCTGTGGGAATGCTGGCCCTGGGCGCTGTGGCTTTCGGCGCGGCAGCCTGCGGAGTAGCCGCCATGGGGATCTTTGCCCTGGGCGTCAGCGCCGTGGGCGTCTATGCCGGCGGTGTGGCGGCTATGGGATCGGAGGTCGCCGTGGGCGTTGCCGCCACGGGGAAGATTGCCGTGGGGCAGGAAGCCTCCGGGACGCACGTCCTGCTGTGGGGCAGCGGCCTGACGGCAGGTGAGGTGGAGGCCTTTCTCCGCACGCATTGTCCGGATTTATGGGGGCCGCTGCTGCGGATCTTGACCGTTCTGGGAGCGCATATCCATTGAAACGGCCCCGAACAGAAAAAACGCGGGGAGAGACCATGTGTCTCTCTCCGCGTCAGCGTTTTCCCAGAACTTCCCGACGGATGTAATCAAAGGCGGCATCCTCGCCCTCATCCCGGAGCTTTACAAGCATGGATTCCAGCAAATCCGAGGTGGCGGGATGGATCAGCAGCCGTTTCTGCTTGCCGTGCAGAAAGAAGCGGTAGGGGTCTGCTGGGTCAAAGGCGTCTCCTCGGTAGACTTTGCTGGCGGCCAGACGGTCGCAGAACATCTCCGCCACATACCGCTTGGGCATCTCCACGCCCACAATGCCCTCACCGGTGAGGGAGTAATCCGTCCAGTATTCAAAGTGATGGCGGTTGCGGCCCTTGTGGTGGAGCCAGGAGGCACTGTAGCCGTCCTGACGGCGCTGGGCGTCGTTGGGGCTGTGGTCCCCCTGGTAGTACCGTACGCCGGCCCAAAATTCCACCGGAGCGTATTTGGACAGGTCATGGGTCAGCCCCTGCCAATACAGTCCCAGCCGGAAGCAGTATTTGCGCACCAGCGCGCGGTGGCGGCCAATGGTTCTCAAATGGGCCCAGAAATGCAAAACGGTCACCTCGAACGTTCAAACTTTTCTCAGTATAGCATACTCCGGAAAAAATGACGAGAAAAATTTGCATGGTTTTTCCCGCAGGAGAAAGACTAACCGGGAGGTGTTTTGGGATGGAGTGTGCGCTTTATATTCCGCCCGCGCAATGGGACCCGTACCTGCCGCCGGATGTCCGGCCGGTGCGGTGCGCTGCGGAACTCACTGAATACTGCTGGGATCTGTTGGCGCTGACGCCGGAGGGCTGCCGGTGTCTGGACGGGCAGAAACTGCGCTGCGGGATGCTGTTGGTTCCGGGGACCGGAATGCCCCGGGGGATCCAGGCGGAAACGGTGGTGACCTATGGCCTTTCCCACCGGGACAGTCTCACGCTTTCCAGTCTTTCCGAGCCGGTTTTATGCGTGCAGAGAGCACTGCCCCGGCTGGAGGGCGGAAGTGTGGAACCCCAGGAGATTCCGCTGCCGCCGCTGCCGGGGGAAGCGGAAACCCTGCTGCCGCTTTTGGGGATGCGGCTGTTGCGGATGCCGCTGACAGCCATGTCTGCACCGTGGTAAGCTCACATCAAAAGGGGGGAGCGCTATGGCATGGTATGAGTGGCTGATGGCTGGATTGATCCTGGTGGGAACCGGAGGAGTGGTTTGGACGCTTTACGGCGGGAAGAGCGGTCCTACCGGATGCGTAGGGTGCGGGTGCTGCGCCGGAGGAAAAACGTGTGTCTTGAAAAAGCGGGTGAGAAAGCACGAAAATCCCCGTTGACAATTCAAACAAAAAGGATATAATATTTTTGGTTCATCGGAAAAACTGCTGAGAAGAAGTCAGTTCCACGAAACCGGCCAAGCGAGAGGGGAAACGGTGCAAGCCCCTTGCCCACGCCGTGGAGCAGCCGCTTCCGAGCGGTCCGCGAAGAGCGGAACGGTTCATCCCCGTTACCGGATGATCGAGAGGTCCCCTGTTGGGGATCATTAGGGTGGTACCGTGGAGCATCGTCTTCGCCCCTAGTTTGGGGCGGAGGCGTTTTTTTGTTTTTCGGTATCCGCGTCATCTATCAAGCATTTTCAAAAATGAACATACAGGAGGAGAATACACTATGGCACATCCCTATTACGGGCTCAACGAACTGCGGGAGATGTTCCTGAGCTACTTTGAAAGCAAGGGCCACCTGCGCCTGCCCAGCTTTTCCCTGATCCCCCACAACGACGCCAGCTTGCTGCTCATCAACAGCGGCATGGCCCCCATGAAGACCTGGTTCACCCGGGAGGAGGAGCCTCCCTGCAACCGCGTGACCACCTGCCAGAAGTGCATCCGCACCGGCGACATTGAAAACATCGGCAAGACCGACCGCCACGGCACCTACTTTGAGATGCTGGGCAACTTCTCTTTCGGCGACTATTTCAAGAAGGAAGCCATCCCGTTCTGCTGGGAGTTCTTGACCAAGGTGGTGGGCCTGGAGGAAGACCGTCTGTATCCCTCCATCTATCTTGATGACGACGAGGCCTTTGAGATCTGGAACAAGGACATCGGCATCCCTGCCGAGCGGATCTTCCGCTTCGGCAAGGAGGACAACTTCTGGGAGCATGGTGCCGGCCCCTGCGGTCCCTGCTCCGAGGTGTACTATGACCGCGGCCCCGAGCACGGCTGCGGCAAGCCCGGCTGCACCGTGGGCTGCGAGTGCGACCGGTATATCGAGGTGTGGAACAACGTGTTCTCTCAGTTCGTCAACGACGGCGAGGGCCACTACACCGAAATGAAGAACAAGAACATCGATACCGGCATGGGCCTGGAGCGTCTGGCCTGCGTGGTGCAGAACGTCAATTCTCTCTTTGACGTAGACACGGTTATGAACATCACCAACAAGGTCTCTGAGATTACCAACGCCCACTACGGCGAGAGCCACAAGACCGATGTGTCCCTGCGGGTGATCACCGACCACATCCGTTCCTCCGTCATGATGATCTGCGACGGCGTGCTGCCCAGCAATGAGGGCCGGGGCTATGTGCTGCGCCGCCTGCTGCGCCGGGCTGCCCGTCACGGCAAGCTCCTGGGTGTGGAGCGTCCCTTCCTCTATGAGGTGGTGGACACCGTGGTCCATGAAAACGAGACCGCCTATCCCGATCTGCGGGAGAAGCAGGCCTATATCACCAAGGTCATCCGCACGGAAGAGGAGAACTTCGCCCGCACCATTGACGGCGGCATGAAGATCTATCAGGAGCTGCTGGCTGCCCACAAGGAAAAGGGCGAGAGCGTGTTCTCCGGTGCCGATGCCTTCAAGCTGTATGATACCTATGGCTTCCCCATTGACCTGACGGCAGAAATGGCGGAAGAGGAAGGCATGCAGGTGGACCGGGAAGGCTTCGACCAGATGATGGAAGAGCAGCGCGTCCGTGCCCGGAAGGCCCGGGAGGCTCTGGGTGATCTGGGCTGGGCCGGCATTGAGTTCGGCAGCGAGATGCCCGCTACCGAGTTTGTGGGCTACGAGCAGGACAAGACGAGTGCCAAGGTGCTGGCCATCGTGGTGGACGGCGAGCTGCGCGACGAGATTGTGGCAGGCGCCGAGGCCACTGTGGTGCTGGACAAGACCACGTTCTATGCCGAGATGGGCGGCCAGGTGGCCGATCACGGCACCATTACTGGGGGCGGCACCTTCCAGGTGCGGGACGTGCAGAAGAACAAGGGCGGCAAGTTCCTTCATGTGGGCGTGCTGGAAAACGGCGTATTGAAGGTGGGTGACAGCGTGGAGACTGCCATCGACACCGAGCGCCGCAAGGCCGTCCGCCGTGCTCACAGCGCCACCCATCTGCTGGATGCGGCACTCAAGAAGGTCCTGGGCGATCATGTTCACCAGGCGGGCTCCCTGGTGGAGCCGGACCGTCTGCGTTTTGACTTCACCCATTTTGAGGCCATTACGCCCGTTCAGCTTGCAGAAATCGACCGGATCGTCAACGACGCCATTCTCGAAGGCTACCAGGTGGTGACCGAGGTGCTGCCTATTGAAGAGGCCCGGAAGAAGGGCGCTGTGGCCGTGTTCGGCGAAAAGTACAGCGAGACCGTCCGCGTGGTGGAGATGGGCGACTTCTCCATGGAGTTCTGCGGCGGTACCCATCTGGACAATACCGCCAAGGTCGGTCCCTTCCGCATCAAGTCCGAGACCTCCATTGCCTCCGGTGTGCGCCGGATTGAGGCTACCGTGGGCAAGCTGAGCCTGGAGGTCATGAACAAGAATCAGGAGCTGATGTTCCATGTGGCTCAGATTCTCAAGACCAATCCCGGCGAGCTGGCAGCCAAGGCCGAGCAGCAGGTGGCGGAGCTCAAGGGTCTGCGCCATGATCTGGAGAAGTTCCGCGCCGAGGCTTCTTTGGGCGAGGCCCGGCAGTTCCTCACGTCTGCCAAGACGGTGGGCGGCTTGAAGATTGTCACGGCCACCCGGGAAGGCATGGATGCTGCCGGCCTGCGGCAGATGGGCGACTTCCTGCGGGATAAGGAGTCCGGCGTCGTGGCGGTGCTGGCATCCGTCAACGATGGCAAGATCACCTTCCTGGCCGTGTGCGGCAAGGAGGCGGTGGCCCGGGGCATCAAGGCCGGTGACCTGGTCAAAAATGTGTGCGCCATCTGCGGCGGTAAGGGCGGCGGCAAGCCCGACAGCGCCATGGGCGGCGGCAGCGATCTGCTCAAGCTGGACAACGCTCTGGCTTCCGTGGATGACTACGTGGAGGAGAAGCTGAAATAATTCTGCCTTTTCCGGCAAACAGGATTACGCCGCAGGCCGGACCGGTCCGGCCTGCGGCGCGGATGCATCGATCTGTGTGCAGCAGGCATGCGGATCTTCAGAAGAGGAGAGTGGATGATGCTGCCCAAGGATCCCTATATTCTCCTGAGCTTCCTCAACGCCAAGCTGCGGGATGAGTATCCCAGTCTGGAAGAACTGTGCGCTTCTCTGGACGCGGAGGAATCTGCCGTCCGAACGGTGCTGGAGGGGCTTGACTATCGGTACGATCCCGCGCATAATCAGTTTATCGCGGTGTCCCATTCCGACAGAAAGGAGAGAACAAACCATGAGTGATTGCCTTTTTTGTAAAATTGCTGCCGGGGAGATCCCCAGCAACAAGGTTTATGAGGACGAGATTTGTTACGCTTTTTATGATATCGCCCCCCAGGCTCCCACCCATTTCCTGGTGATTCCCAAGGCGCATATCGGCTCCGTGTCCGAAGTCAACGGGGAGAACAGCGCGGTGGTGGCCCATATCTTTGAGGTCATCGCCCAACTGGCCCGCCAGCTGGGACTGGAGAGCTACCGGGTGGTGTCCAATGTGGGGGAGCAGGCAGGACAGAGCGTGTTCCATCTGCATTTCCATGTCCTCAGCGGCCGGGATATGACCTGGCCTCCGGGCTGATTGGACCAAAGCAGCGACAAGAAGAGCCGGAGACTGTCCCAATCGGATGGTACCGGCTCTCTCTTTTGGAGAAATTGGCCCCATATGGACACAAACTTCCGGCTGGGTGTGTCCGTTTGGTAACATTTTAACAGGTGATGGCAATGGAGATCCGACGTTTGCGGGACCTGCGGGAGGATCACGACCGCACACAGCAGGAAATTGCGGCCTATTTGAATATGCACCGGAGCGTATACCGGCGTTATGAAAGCGGAGAGCGGGAGACCCCGGCCTGGGTCATTGTGAAACTGGCGGGGTACTATTGTGTCAGTACAGACTATCTGCTGGGGCTGACTGACAATCCGGGAAGGCCGGAGCCGTTATGAGGAAGCTGGCAATTTTTGCCGGTGCGTTTTCCGCCGGTATTTTTCTGGCACAATACCTGCTGCCTATCCACTGGCTGCTTCCGGGTGCGTGGATCGCACTGGCAGCGGCGCTATCAGGTCTCCTGCTGCCGGGACTCTGGCGGAAGCGGTGTGTGCTGATCGGCGTGGGACTTGCTCTGGCCCTGGGATATAACTGGCTGTATGTCCGGCAGGTTCAGCGGCCCATGGAGGACCTGGCCGGCCAGACGGGTACCGTGGTGATGACGGTATGCGCACAGCCCACAGCCACGGATTACGGCGCCAAGGTAACGGTAGAACTGGAAGGACTGCCGGGAAAAGCGGTCTACTACGGAGATCCCGCTGTATTGACCTGCTGCCCGGGACAGAAAATCACAGATACGGTGCGGCTGCAAAGTGCGGCCCGCATCCGGGATGATGATATTACGACCTTCACCTCCAAGGGCGTCTTTTTGTTGGCCTATGGGCAGGGGACGCCGCAGATTGAGACGGGAAGCGCCGGTTCGCTCCGCTGGTGGCCCGCCCGGCTGGGCAGTGCCATGAAAGAGCGGATTGCCCGGTTGTACACCGGCGATACCGCCGGATTTGTCACTGCCATTTTAACCGGAGATAAGTCCGCTTTGTCGACGCAGGCTGCGGCGGATTTGTCGGAGGCCGGACTCTATCATGTGCTGGCGGTTTCCGGCATGCACTGCGGATACTTATTGATTCTGATCCGGCTGCTGGTGGGACGGCACCGGCGCCGCCTGGTGGCAGCGTGTGCCGTGGGGGTGCTGATTCTCTACGCACTGCTTACCGGCGGCAGTCCCTCCGTATTGCGGGCCTGTGTCATGCTGATTCTATTGGTGGCAGCACCGCTGTTCGGCCGGGAGCGGGACGGTCCCACCTCACTGGCCGCGGCGCTGATGCTGATTTTGCTGGCCAACCCCTTTGCCGCCTGCTCCATCAGTCTGCAGCTGTCCTTTGCGGCGGTGGCCGGGATTCTGTTCCTGTCGCCGCGGCTGTACCGGATGCTGTTGGGACGCCGGAAACGTGGAAAGGTATTTTCCTTTATAGCAGCCAGCTTTTCTGCAACCATGGGCGCTCTGATCTTCACGGTTCCCCTGTCGGCCTTCTATTTCGGCACGTTGGTGCTGATTTCCCCGGTCAGCAATCTCGTGTGTTTGTGGGCGGCCAGTGTTGTGTTCATAGGGGCCATGCTCAGTGTGCTTGCCAGCATCATCTGCTGGCCTTTGGCCGCAGTGCTGAGGTGGATTCCCGGGCTGATGGCCCAGTATATTCTGACATGCGCACAGGTGCTGGCAAAGGTGCCCGGCCACGCGGTATATTTTG
Source organism: uncultured Oscillospiraceae bacterium (assembly GCA_944387035.1). GTDB lineage: Bacteria > Bacillota > Clostridia > Oscillospirales > Oscillospiraceae > Oscillibacter. Next base: position 15,625 of record CALXDJ010000015.1, read on the forward strand.
CAAACCCGTATCTGCCGTATTGGCTGGTGTTTGCCTACCTGCTGTTCGGGCTGGTATGGTGCCTGCGGCAGGGACGGAGCCGCAGCTATCTGCTGGCGGGAGGATTGTCTGTCGTGTCCCTGACTGCAGCGGTTTTCCTGGGTGCGGCCCGCTACAGCGCGGATGTCAACGCCGTCGTGCTGAATGTAGGGCAGGGGCAGAGCATCGCGCTGTCGTGGTCCGGGATGTACGCTCTGGTGGACTGCGGCAGCAGCAACAGCTGGTACGCACCGGGAGAGGCTGCAGCCTATCAGCTGCGGACCATGGGGTGCGGGAAGCTGGATTATTTGATCCTGACACACTTTGACGAGGACCATCTCTCCGGCGTGGAGGCTTTGCTGGCCAGAATTCCGGTGGAGTATCTGCTGGTGCCGGCATCTGAGGCGCCGCAGGCTGTGCTGGATCTGGCCCGTACGTATGAAACGGCCGTGCAGGTGGTGGATGTGCCGGTGGAGCTTTCGGCAGAGACCGGAACGGTCACAGTCTATCCGCCGCCGGAAGGGGAGACGGAGGATAACGAGCGCGGATTGTCCGTTTTGGCGTCCGCCGGAGAGACCGACTTGCTGATTACCGGCGATATGGATGCTGCCGCGGAGCGGAAGCTGCTGGAGCAGTGGGACTTTTCTGATGTAGAGGTGCTGGTGGCGGGGCATCACGGCTCCAAGTACTCCACCAGTACGGAGCTGCTGGAAGCCCTGGATCCGCAGACGGTGTGCATCAGCGTAGGGGACAACTCCTATGGCCATCCCGCTTCCGAGACACTGGGACGGCTGATCCGGCAGGGATGCACGGTGTACCGCACAGACCTCCATGGCACGGTGGAGCTATATTTGAATCAAGGAGACCAACATGGCATACGCGAAAAAAGCGCCCCGGAAGAATGAGGCGTTTGACAAGTTCAAAAAGGACCTGGCTGCGGGGACACCCGGCTGCGCCTATATTTTTTACGGCGAGGAGAGTTACCTGCGGGAGTACTATCTGGATCAGCTGCGCAAGACGCTGGTCCCCGGCGGGTTTGAGGAGTTCAATTACCACCGCCTGGAGGGAAAGGATCTGACGGTCCAAACCCTGGTGGAGGCGGCGGAGGCCATGCCCATGATGGCGGAGCGGACGTTCATCGTGGTGACGGATTTTGACCTTTTTAAGCTGGGGGAGGAGCAGAGGGAAAAGCTGATTGCCTTCCTGGAGGATCTGCCGCCCTATTGCTGCGTGGCGTTCGTGTACGATACGGTGGAGTATAAGCCCAACAAGACGGTCAAAAAGCTCTATAAAGCCGTTTCGGAGCATGTGGAGACGGTGGAGTTCCGGGCTGCGGAAAACAGTGATCTGGTGGCCTGGATTGCCCGGCGCTTCCGGGCCCTGGGCAAGAGCATTGACCGGCAGACGGCGGAATATCTGATTTTTACCTGCGGCGGGCTCATGACCGGTCTGGTGCCGGAAATTGCCAAGATCGGCGCCTATGCCAAGGGCGCGGCCATTACCAAGGAAGATATTGACGCCGTGGCGGACCCGGTCCTCTCGTCGGAGGTCTTCCGTCTCTCCGACGCGGTGCTGCAGGGAAACTACGACCAGGCCGCGTCCATTTTGGGGGATCTTCTGAAGATGCAGACGGAGCCCATTATGATTCTGGCCGCCCTGGGCAGCCAGCTGCGGCGGATCTACACGGCCCGGCTGGCCATTGACAGCGGCCATGACCGTTATTGGCTCATGGAGCTCTGGGAGATGAAGAGTGACTATCCGGCAAAGCTGCTGCTGGCGGCAGCCAAGCGGACCAATGCCGACTGGTGTGCCGACGCGGTGAAGATGTGCCAGGTGCTGGACCGGCGCATGAAGAGCGAAAAGGGAATTGATGCAGCCGGGGAACTGAAGCTGCTGCTGGTGCGGCTGGGAGCGCGGCGGGTATGATGCGGATTCGGGAAGTCATCGTGGTAGAGGGGCGGTACGATCAAAACACCCTCTCTCAGGTGGTGGATGCCACCATCATTACCCTGGGCGGGTTCCAGGTGTTCAAGGACCGGGAGAAGCTGGAGTTTCTCCGGCGTCTGGCCCAGAAGCGGGGCCTCATCATTCTCACCGACTCTGACGGCGCAGGGTTTCAGATCCGGGGATTTCTCAAGGGAGCTCTTCCCAAGGAACTGGTCAAGCAGGCCTATATTCCCGATATTAAGGGCAAGGAGCGCCGCAAGCGGACCCCCGGCAAAGAGGGAAAGCTGGGCGTCGAGGGGATGCGGCCGGAGGTACTGCTGGAGGCATTGCGCCGCTGCGGCGCCACGTTTGAAGGGGAAGCGGAGGTGCAGGTGCCCCAGGATCCCATTACCAAGGCGGACCTGTTTGCCCTGGGGCTCACCGGCGGACCGGACAGTGCCGCCCGCCGTCAGGCGCTGCTGGCGCAGTTGGCGCTGCCGGAGCATCTCAATGCCAACGGAATGCTGGAGGCACTGAACCTGCTCTATACCCGGGAAGAATTTTTGCAGTTGGCTGAGCAGCAGGGAGGACACGCGTGAGCGCGTGTCCTCTTTTTTGATCACAAAACAGGAATGTGTATCCGGCATTCGACAAAATTCGACAAGTTTCACCTTGGCGCTGTGGTATGCTGTGCCCAAACAAATGACCTAGGGAGGCGAACACCTTGCGCAGACGGTTGATCGGCACGGCAAAGTGCGGTGACATTGCTGTGCGGTATTATCTGCTGGAAGAGTGCACACAAGAGACTGTCGTTTATGGGATTGAGGTGGAATGCGGCGGAGAATGTGCCCGACTGTGCGATCTCACGTCTTCTCTTGGACGAATGCGGTCCCTGGCGGAGGGTCTGGTTCGGGGGGCGGTCACGCCGGTAGCGGTCCGGGATGTGGTGGAAGACTGGCTGTTGGCTTGAGAAGGACCGGAAAGCGTTGATTTTCCTTGCAATTTCCAGTGGGATTGGGTATAATACAATCCTATGCTGAAAAACTTGCACAGGAAGGACTGACAGCCATGGCTGACGAGACGAAAATCACGCGGGACGAGGCCCCGGAGAGCCGGAACTTTATCCATGCGTTTATTGAAGAGGATATCGGTCCGGGAGGACAGTATGAGGGCATGACCGTCCACACACGGTTTCCCCCTGAGCCCAACGGCTATCTGCATATCGGCCACTGCAAGGCTCTGACCATTGACTTCGGCACGGCAGAGAAGTACGGTGGCCTCTGCAACCTGCGGATGGACGACACGAACCCCACCAAGGAGGATGAGGAGTTCGTGGAGGCCATCAAGGAGGACATCCACTGGCTGGGCTTTGACTGGGGCGACCGCTTCTTCTACGGTTCCGACTATTTTGAAGAGGATTACCGCCAGGCGGTGGGCCTCATCAAAAAGGGGCTGGCCTATGTGTGCCAGCTCAGCCCGGAGGAGTTCAAGGCCCACCGGGGCGATATCGGTGTGCCCGCCACCTCTCCCTACCGGGACCGTCCCATTGAGGAGAGCCTGGACCTGTTTGCCCGGATGCGGGCGGGCGAGTTCCCCAACGGCGCTATGACCCTGCGGGCCAAGATCGATCTGGCCAGCGGCAACTTCAATATGCGCGACCCGGTGCTCTACCGGATCAACCATATGCACCATCACCGTCAGGGGGACAAGTGGTGCATCTATCCCATGTATGACTTCGCCCATCCCATTCAGGACGCTCTGGAGGGCATTACCCACAGCCTCTGCTCTCTGGAATTTGAGGCCCACCGTCCCCTGTACGACTGGGTGGTGGAGCACTGCGACCTGCCCAGCCGTCCCCGGCAGATTGAGTTTGCCCGTCTGGGCATCGACCACACCGTCATGTCCAAACGCAAGCTCCGGGCTCTGGTGGAGGGCGGCAAGGTCTCCGGCTGGGACGATCCCCGGATGCCGACTCTGTGCGGCCTGCGCCGCCGGGGTTACACCCCCCGGTCTATCCGCAATTTCTGCGAGCGCATCGGCGTGGCCAAGAGCGCCAATGTAGTGGAATACGGCTTTTTGGAGCACTGCCTGCGGGAGGACCTCAACGAGACGGCCAGCCGCGTGATGGCCGTGCTGCGCCCCGTCAAGCTGACCATCGTCAATTATCCGGAGGACCGGCATGAGACGGTGACCGTGGAGAATAATCCCCTGGATCCGGAAGCCGGGACCCGGGAAGTCAGCTTCTCCCGGAATCTGTGGATCGAGGCGGAGGACTTCCTGCCTGAACCCATTCCCAAGTACAAGCGTCTGTATCCCAACGGACCGGAGTGCCGCCTGAAGGGTGCGTACCTGATCCGCTGCGTGGGCTATGAGACCGACGAGCAGGGAAATATCACCGAGATCCGGGCCGAGTACGATCCGGACAGCCGCGGCGGGGATCCCGCTGACGGCCGGAAGGTCAAGGGTGCCACCATCCACTGGGTGGACGCCGCTACCGCTGTGGATGCCGAGGTGCGCCTCTATGACAACCTCTTCTCCGACCCCAATCCCGACGCCGCCGACAAGGACTTCCTGGAGTGCCTGAATCCGGATTCTCTGGAGATTCTCACCGGCTGCAAGGTGGAGGCCGGACTGGCGCAGGCCCAGCCCAGCGACCACTTCCAGTTCATGCGCCAGGGCTATTTCTGCGCTGACAGCAAGGATTCCGCCCCCGGCCATCTGGTGTTCAACCGCAGTGTGTCTTTGAAGGACAGTTTCAAGAAATAAAGAAAACGCGGAGCGCATGCGCGCTCCGCGTTTGAGATTGCCGGAAAAGGCCAAAGGCCTTTTCCGGCAAAAAGCTGCATGACGGATCGGGTTCGATTTCTTTGAAAATTGTCACCCCATCCGTCATGAGAAGTGTCATTTCCCAGGCGCATGTCCTGGAAAATGACAGAATTTCATTTCGTTCCGCTGTCTGTGGACGACGGAACTCTGCGAGGCTTTCTTCTGGGAAAGTTACTCAACAGACTAAAACGCGGAGCGCATGCGCGCTCCGCGTTTTGCTTTCTTTCAAAGCCTGGTTTCGATTTGGGAGAGGGATCAGACTGTCAGCTTCTGGTCCAGCCGGTAGAAGGTAAACGTACCGGTACCCAGCAGGGTTCCGTCCTGATTGGTGATCCGCACATCGTATACGCCGATGGTGCGGCCGGAGCGCACTTCAAAGGACTCCGCCGTCAGGGTGTCTCCCACAGCCGCACTTTTGAGAAAATGGTAGTTGGCATCCATGGTAACGGCGGCATAGCCGTGGGTGGCCATGGCGGTGCCGCAGGCAGTGTCGGCCATGGAGAAGTATACGCCGCCATGGGGAATCCCCAGAGGGTTGACATCCTCGGGTCCTACGGTTTTGACGACTACCGCACGGCCGGGGGCAATGTCCCGGATTTGGATTCCCAGCCGGTTGCAAAATACATTTTTGGCATTACGGCTTTTCGCCAGTTCTTTCAGATCCATTGTCAAGGGCCTCCTTTGTTTCAATACCGCCCATTGTACCGCGTTTTTTGCCCGGCGTCAAACTTGACGGCGCAAGCAGGGTCTGGGTACGTCAGATATGCTTTTTAATGGTATTGATGGCGCCCTTTTCCAAACGGGAGACCTGGGCCTGGGAGATTCCTACCTCCCGGGAGACTTCCATCTGGGTTTTGCCCTCATAGAAGCGCAGGGATAGAATCCGGCGCTCCCGCTCGTCCAGAAGCTTGAGCGCGTCCTTGAGGGCAATGCGCTCCGTCCAGCTCTCATCGGTGTTTTTGGTGTCCCGGACCTGATCCATGACACAGATGGCGTCGCCGCCGTTGTCGTATACCGGCTCGTAGAGGGAGACCGGGTCCACGATGGCGTCCATGGCAAAGACCACTTCCTCCCGGGGAATGTCCAGCTCCTTGGCGATCTGTTCCACCGTGGGCTCATGCTGGGACTGAGCGATGAGTTTGTCCCGGGCTTGGAGGACCCGGTAGGCGGTGTCCCGCATGCTGCGGGAGACCCGGATGGCGCTGTTGTCCCGGAGATACCGCCGGATCTCTCCGATGATCATGGGCACGCCGTAGGTGGAAAAGCGCACCGGCTGGTTGATGTCAAAATTGTCCACCGCCTTGATCAGGCCCACGCATCCCACCTGAAAGAGATCGTCCGCGTTCTCGCCCCGGCTGGCAAAGCGCTGAATGACCGAGAGCACCAGCCGCAGATTTCCTTCAATGAGATCCTGCCGGGCCTGCCGGTCTCCCGCCTTGGCCCGGCGCAGGAGCTCCATGGTCTCCTCGTTTTTCAAAACCTTGAGCTTGGCTGTGTTGACGCCCGCGATTTCGACCTTTCCCTGCATGCTTGCTGCCTCCTGCGCCGTTGAAACTTCAAAACCCAGTATGGCCTGCACCGGTTTTTCCTATACTGGAAGCTTTTGTCGCATTCTGGCTGCATAGGACAGTCCGTGGCGGGCATAGGGTAAGGCAGGGGAGGGATCGCGATGCAGTGCAGAATCCGGGACCTTCGGTGCAAGGAGGTCATCAATATTTGCGACGGCTGCCGCTTGGGCTATGTGGCGGACGTGGATGTGCGGGTGCCGGAGGGGCAGGTGGTGGCCATTGTGGTCTACGGGCCCTGCCGCTTTTTCGGCCTGTTCGGCAGGGGAGAGGAGTACTATATCCCCTGGGAGTGCATTCAAAGGGTAGGGGATGACATCATCCTCATCGATAAGCCCTTCCAGCGCCGGGATCCGGGGGCGGAGCGCAAACGCCGGAAAAAATTCTGAGGCCCGGAAAAAAATCCGGGAAAAGAGGAAAGTTTTACACAATTTCAGGAAAAAATACTTGCATCACAGGGACTGGTGTGGTATTATATTTCAGCATTCCGCACGGTGTGTCGACTCTCCGTCTGTGTTCCCGCGGGAATTGGCGGAGGGGATGAAGCCGCCGGAGGGTAAACTAAATTTGTTTGGAGGAACTCAACACTATGGCAAATTCTAACGTCGTTTCCATGAAGGCCCTGCTGGAGGCGGGCGTCCACTTCGGTCACCAGACCCGTCGCTGGAACCCCAAGATGGCTCCCTATATCTATACCGAGCGCAACGGCATCTATATCGTGGACCTGCAGAAGACCGTCCGCAAGCTGGAGGAGGCCTATAACTTCGTCCGTCAGCTGTCTGAGAGCGGCCAGTCCCTGCTGTTCGTGGGCACCAAGAAGCAGGCGCAGGAGGCCATCCGCGAGGAGGCCACCCGCTGCGGCCAGTTCTATGTGAATGCCCGGTGGCTGGGCGGCATGATGACCAACTTCAAGACCATGCGCACCCGCGTGGACCGGCTGAACCAGCTGAAGACCATGCAGGAGGACGGCACCTTCGACATGCTGCCCAAGAAGGAAGTCATGAAGCACCTGGGCGAGATCGCCAAGCTGGAGAAGTACCTGGGCGGCGTGAAGGAAATGAAGAAGCTGCCCGGCGCCCTGTTCATCGTGGACACCCGCAAGGAGCGCAACGCCATCGCCGAGGCCCACAAGCTGGGCATCCCCGTGGTGGCCATCGCCGACACCAACTGCGACCCCGATGAGATCGACTACGTGATCCCCGGCAACGACGACGCCATCCGCGCCATCAAGCTGATCTCTTCCATCATGGCCAACGCCGTGCTGGAGGGCAAGCAGGGCGAGCAGACCGAGGAAGCCGCCGAGAAGGCGGAGGACGCCGAGTAAGCGTTTTTGGAAGCGACTGCTTCGATACAACGATACGGGAGGAACAAAAAAATGGCTTTTACCGCAGCTGACGTGAAGAACCTGCGCGAGATGACCGGCGTGGGTATGATGGATTGCAAGAAGGCGCTGACCGCTTCTGACGGCGACATGGACAAGGCCGTGGAGTGGCTGCGCGAGAAGGGCATGGCCGCTTCTGCCAAGAAGGCCGGCCGCATTGCCGCCGAGGGCATGGCGCTGGCCACGGTTGTGGACGGCGTGGGTGTCGTGGTGGAGGTCAATGCCGAGACCGACTTCGTGGGCAAGAACGAGAAGTTCGTGGACTTCGTCAAGGGTGTGGCCGCTACTGTGGCCAAGGAGAACCCCGCTGACCTGGACGCTCTGATGGGCTGCAAGTATGCCGGCACGGAGCTGACCGTGGAGCAGCAGCAGCAGGAGATGGTGCTGGTCATCGGCGAGAACATTAAGGTCCGCCGCTTCGCCCGCTTTGCCGAGGGCACTTCTGTGGCCTATGTGCATGCCGGCGGCAAGATCGGCGTGCTGGTGAACCTGGAGACCAATCTGCCCGCCGAGAAGGTGGAGGCTGTCGGCAAGGACGTGGCCATGCAGATTGCCGCTCTGAATCCCCGCTTCTGGGATAAGACCCAGGTCACTCAGGATGTGCTGGACGAAGAGAAGAAGATCATGATGGTCCAGATGGAGAACGATCCCAAGATGGCTTCCAAGCCCGAGCAGGTGCGTGAGAAGATCGTCCTGGGCAAGCTGAACAAGTTCTATGCCGAGAACTGCCTGCTGCAGCAGGAGTTCGTGAAGGACAACTCCATGAGCGTGGAGCAGTATATCGCTGCATGCGCCAAGGAGCTGGGCGGCACCATCACCTTCAAGAACGCTGTGCGGTTCGAGAAGGGCGAGGGCATTGAGAAGAAGCAGGAGAACTTCGCTGCGGAGATTGCCTCCATGGTGAAGGGCAACGGCTGATCCTCTTCGTCCTGTGTTATTTGTCTGAAAAGAGCCCGGAGGACTGGTTCCTCCGGGCTCTTTGTTTGTATGCTCAAGGGAGCCGGTTCCATCAGACAATGCAGCGAAGGGACTTGAGCAGTACGGGAGAATCTGGTATACTGAAAACAAATGTTCTATAAAGGAGGTGCCGCTGCCATGATGGATTTACTTGCGGGACTCAACGCCGCCCAGAGGGAGGCAGTTACCACCACGGAGGGATATGTCCGGGTGATTGCCGGAGCGGGTTCCGGCAAGACCCGGGCCTTGACTCACCGGTTTGCCTATTTGGTCAATGAATTGGGGATTCTGCCAGGGAATCTTCTATGCGTCACCTTTACCAACAAGGCTGCTGCGGAAATGCGGCAGCGTATCCATCAGCTTACCGGCGACAACGATACCGGCTACATCAATACTTTCCATGGTTTTTGCGTCAGTATCCTTCAGGAAGACAGCCACGCGGTGCATTATCCCAAAAGCTTTTTGGTACTGGATAACGCGGATATTGATGCCATGCTGCAGATCCTCTATGAGGAGCGGGGGCTGACTCTGCGGGACATGACCTTTTCCGCCGCCCGGGACCTCATTGAGATGCGCAAGCTGGTCCAGGAGCCGGAGTACTACCGGGATCTCATCGCATTTTCCCTGGATACTCTGAAGGAGAAGTACGACCAGGCAACGACCGCCGGAGATATCATCTTTTACGGATATCTCTATCAGGAGAAGAAATGCTTCGGACTGGACTACAACGATCTGCTCAAATTCACCCTGTACCTCTTTGAGCAGGATCCGGAGATCCGGCTCAAGTGGCAGCAGCGGCTGGAGTACATCATGATCGATGAGTTTCAGGACATCGATGCCATTCAGTATGAGCTGATGGAGGTGCTGTGCGGTTACCACAAGAACCTGTTTATCGTGGGAGATCCCGACCAGACCATCTACACCTGGCGAGGTGCGGATGTGCGCTATTTGCTGGACTTCGACAAACGGTTCCCCGGAACGAAGACCATTTTGATGATGGACAATTACCGCTCCACGCCGGAGATTCTCACCGCGGCCAATACCCTCATTGACCGCAACCGTACCCGGATGAAAAAGAATTTACAGCCCACCCTGCCTGCCGGAGTGCCGGTGGTATGCTACTTTGCCCAGACCCAGGAGGAAGAGGCCGCCTGGATTGCCGGGGAGATTCAAACACTCCATGAGGCGGGGACGCCATACCGGGAGATCACGGTGCTCTACCGGGCCCACTATGTTACCCGGGCGGTGGAGGAGGGGCTGCTTCAGGAGAAGATCCCCTACACGATATACAGCGGTGTCCAGTTTTTTGACCGGATGGAGGTCAAGGATGCCCTGTCCTACCTGCGCATGATCGCCTATCAGGACGATCTGGCCTTCCGGCGGATTGCCAATGTGCCCAAACGGAATCTGGGAAAGCGGCGCATGGCGTTTTTGGAGGAAACGGCCCGGAAACAGGGAACCTCGTTGTATCAGGCGCTGCGGGACCATCTGGAGGACCCGATTCTCAAGGGGACCGGCGCGGCGCGGCTGGTGTCTCTGGTGGAATCCTTTTCCGCCGGGTATGCAGGGCGTCCGGTGTCGGAGGTGCTGGCGGATGTGCTCAATCAAAGCGGCTATGAGAAGATGCTCCGCACGGAGGGCAGTCAGGAGCGGCTGGATAATCTTGCGGAGCTCAAGCAGTCCGTCTATGAGTATGAGACTTCCTGCGGGGAGGAGTGCACCCTGGAGCACTACCTGACCCATGTGGCGCTCTTTACCAATGCGGACACTGCCAGGCAGGGAGATCAGGTGAAGCTCATGACGGTCCATGCCGCCAAGGGTCTGGAATTTCCCAACGTGTTCTTGTGCGGCATGAACGAGGGAATCTTCCCCTCCCGCAAAGTGCGGACCCTGGCAGCGATGGAGGAGGAGCGGCGGCTGGCCTTCGTGGCCTTGACCCGGGCGGAGCAGAGGCTGTTTCTCTCCGAGGCCGACGGCCGGAATTTTGACGGTTCGCCCCGGTATCCCTCCCGGTTTCTCCTGGAGATTGGGCGGGAGCACCTGGTTTTTCCCCGGGAGCCCCGGGAGGGGCTCATCCGGCAGACCCAGGAATACCTGGACCGCACCCGTCTGCTGGATCAGGAGCCCTCCGCCGCGGTGTATCGGCCGGGGCAGAGAGTCCGGCATTTTCTCTTTGGCCCCGGGACGGTGCTGGATGTGGACCTGGAAAAGCAAGCCCATGTCATTCAGTTTGACGAGATGGAGACGCCGCGGCGGATTTCCTTCCGGGCAAAGTTGGAAGCCATGGAGTAAGGTTCTCCTAAACGCATAAAGCGCCCCTGCCAAAAAGGCAGGGGCGCTTTGCTGTGACAAAATGAATTTTTATGATTCCCATCCGTGCCGGTGATGATTGCCATAGGACGCCTGCCCGCAGTTCGCTCCGCCATTGCCGGGGAGGATTTCCTCGGTATCCTGACCCAGCAGTTCCTGGAGTTCCTGCATGGTCATTTCCTTTACAGCTTCTGGCGTTAAATTGGGGTAAAGGGATTTTACTTTCAGATATATCTGGTACTTCCAGCAGGACAGCCCCACTGATTGCGCCTCCTGCGCTTCCTGGCTGGTCAGGGAGCCGCAGTGCAGGCCCGGCCGCTGGGCCGTCCAAGTCTGCAAATCCTCCAGCACATCGGCGGATTGATCCGGGTCCCCGGAGATGACCGTAACCGAGACGGGCTCCGCCGTATCCTCCGTCAGAAGGGTTTGCAGCAGCTCCCGCCAATCCTGAAAGCGCAGGGAAGCGGTATCGGAGAGCACGGCGGAGTCTTCAGAGGTGGAGGTGCATGAGACGATGCGGTGGAAGCAGTTGACCTCCAGCTCCCAGGCTGCCGTGTCAGTGCCGGAGGCGGATTCAGCGGGCAGCTCCAGGCTCAGGGCATAGGCAGGGGTAAAGAACAAGCCGCCGCCTACCAGAGAAACCACAACCAGACACGCTGCCAGCGCCGCACCCAGCTGACGGCGGACCGGGGCGCGCCGGTAGCCGTGGGTCCTGCGGGCCAGATAGGCCAGGGTTTCCTCCTTGAGGGACGCTTCCGCGCGGATGGCGGAAAAGGCACCGTTCCATTGCTGTTCATTCATCTGCGCAGCCCTCCAGCTTCTCCCTGAGCAGCTGCTTCGAGCGGGTCAGGAGTGTATAGACCGTGTTGACGTTTTTCCCCAGAATCCGGCTGATCTGCGGGGCGGTGTACGTTTCATAGTAGTGCAGATAGACCACATCCCGGTATTTTTCCGGGAGGGAGAGCACCGCCTCCAGAACCTCCCGATGGTCGGTGGGCATGGCGGCGGGCAGCTCCGGCAGGGCATCCAGCGAGACGGTGCGGGAGCGAAAAAAACTTTTGAGCAGATCCCGGCAGGCGTTGACCGTCACCCGAATGAACCAGGCCTTTTCATGCTCCTGGCTTTCAAAGACGGTGGTGCTGAGCACATATTTCAAAAATACCGTTTGAAAGATGTCCTCTGTGTCGGCATAATTCTTCAAGTGCAGCGCGCACACCCGCCGAACGGTATCGGCATACCGTTCCACGGCCTGAACTGCCTCCTGTTCGCTCCGCATGGCCTCGCCCCGCTTTTACCTCTGGAATGAGTTATTGTGCGGCCCACCCGCAGTGGGTTCCGCCGCACCGGCCTGTGCCGTAGCGGTCGCACACGCCGTCTCCGTCAGCGTCCACATAGGCGCGGCCCATACCGCACGTTCCCGTGCCGTAGTAGTCGCATACGCCGTCTCCATTGGCGTCGGCATAAGAGCTTCCGGTGCCGTCACAGGCCCGGATGCCGCCGCCGCGTCCGTGTCCGGCTGCCAGGGCAGCTGTGGAGAGAACGAAGACCGCCAGCAAAATCGCAATCAGTTTTTTCATTGTGGATTCCTCCTTGTTGTAGGAGGCGGAGTGGAACCGCCTGTATCCTCAATACGACTGGCGGAAAGAAAACCATTCAGACTCTGAAAAAAATTTTGCTTGCTTCATTATAGCAGATCCCCGGGGAATGGGAAGCGCATCCCGCCGGATCAGTGCCTTTTTTCTGCTTCTTTCTTGTATTTCAAGTGTCGGGCTGGTATAATACACCTATATTTTTGTCCATGATGTCAGGAGAGGACTATGCTGCATCAACTGCAATTTTTGTTTGAGTCGCTGGACTTTGCCGCTATGGGAAACGCCCTGCTGCGGGTGCTGGCTATTTTTTTGTGTTTGACGGTTCATGAGGCCAGCCACGGATTGGCAGCCTATGTGCTGGGCGACCCCACTGCCAAGGCACAGCACCGCCTGAGCCTGAATCCCCTGCGCCACATCGATTGGTTCGGCCTTTTGATGATGTTTACAGTGGGGTTCGGCTGGGCCAAGGCCGTACCGGTGAATTCCCGATATTTCCGCAAGCCCAAACAGGGAATGGCGGTCACTGCTCTGGCCGGGCCGGTTTCCAATCTGCTGCTGGCCGCCGCGGCGGTGGGCATCAGCCGCCTCATCTACCAGTACGCGCCGTATACCGGGCTGTGGAACGCCCTCTTCGAGTTTTTCCTGCTGACCCTGGCCCCGCTTTCCATCGGTTTGGGATTGTTCAACCTGATTCCCATTCCGCCGCTGGACGGGTCCAAGGTGGTGGCAGTGTTCTTGCCCGATGATGCCTATGCCATGCTGATGCGCTATGAGCGTTACGGCTTTTTGGTGCTGCTGGCGCTGAGCTATTTCGGCGTTATGAGCGGCATGATGAGCGATGCCATCATCGGCGTATTCTCCCTGCTGTACAACCTGTTTTATTGAGGTGAGAGGTTGGAAAATCCCGTATTTAAGCTCGAGCGTGTGGTGCGCTCCAAATCCGAAGAGATGCAGGACTTTGAGGGGCCTCTGGACCTGATTTTGTACCTGTTGGGCCGGAACAAAATGGAGATTCAGGACATTTCCATTTCCCTCATCTGTGACCAGTATCTGGCCTGGCTGGACCAAAGGCAGAAAATGGATCTGGAGGTGGCCAGCGAGTTTGTCACCATGGCTTCTCAGCTGGTGTACATCAAGACCCGGATGCTCCTTTCCCTGGAGGATGAGGAGGCCAAAAGCGAGATGGACGCCCTGATCCAGTCCCTGGAGGAACGGCGGCGCAACGAGCAGTATTTGACCATCAAAGCCCTGGCGCAGCGGCTGGCTCCCATGGGGGAGTTCGGACGCAGCATTCTGACCCGGGACCCCGAGCCCGTGGAGCGGGGCAAAATTTATGAATACAGCCAGGACCGGGCGGACCTGATTCTGGCTATGGCGGAGATCCGCAGCCGCTCTGAGCGCTCGCTCCCGCCGCCCCGGGCGGCCTTCCGGGATATTGTGCAGCACGAGCCCTATCCGGTGGAAAGCAAGGCAAAAGAAATTCTGCGGCGTTTGCGGGAACACGGTATGACCCGCTTTTTGCTGCTGTTCCGGGGGAGCCGGAGCCGCAGCGAGGTGGTGGCCACCTTCCTGGCGGTGCTGGAATTGTGCCGGGCCCATGTGCTGCATTTGGCAGGCTCCGAGACGGACTGTACGGTCCGGCAGGAGGGCGAGCTGCCGGAGAATTTGAGCTGAGAAGGAGAACCAAGCGTGGAATCCATGGATATGAAGGAGATCGAGTCCGCTGTTGAGGCCATTGTGTTCGCCTCCGGCGAACCGGTACAGGTGGACCGGATCTGCCAGGCCCTGGAGGTGGACCGTCCCACGGTGGAGCGGGTACTGCAGAAGCTGATGGACTATTACGCCTTTGAGCGCCGGGGCATCCGGCTGCTGCGCATTGAGGACAGCTGGCAGATGTGCTCGGCGCCGGATTACGCCGATACCATCCGCCGGGCCTTTGAGATTCGCAAGCCCGCCCGGCTGAGCCAGCCTGCTCTGGAGGTCCTGACGATCATTGCCTACTATCAGCCTACCACCCGGGCGTATGTCGATCAGATCCGGGGCGTGGACAGTGCCTATACCATCGGGCTGCTGCAGGAGCGCAAGCTCATTGAAGAGTGCGGCCGGCTGCAGGTGCCGGGGCGGCCCCATCTGTACCGGACCACCAAGCAGTTTTTGCGGGCGTTCCATCTCTCCAGCCTGGATGAACTTCCGGAGATGCCGGATCTGGGCGCGGAGGGCCAGATGCGCCTGAATGAGGATGGACAGATTGTGGATCCGGCGCAGGGCCGGGCCGTTACCGGTTCAGATCCGGTGGAAGGCGATGCGATAACGGAAGACGAGGCATCCCAAACGTGATGACGCCAGCGGTGCGAAGGGAGGTGGAGGCTGTTGCGGTTATGGTGGCTTTGGGTCGTACTGTTGGCCCTGCTGACCGGTATCTGGATGCTGCGGATTGGAATCCGGGCAGTGTTGAGCCAGGGAGTTTTGACCGTGACCTTGCGGATCGGACCGTGGTCCATCCGCCTTTACCCGCCTAAACAGGAAGATGCGCAGGCGGAATCGGTTCCGGCGGAGCAGCCGGAACCGGAGCCTCCAGCCAAACCAAAGTTTCAGCTGCCCAAGTGGGACCCCGGGCAAATCCAAAGTGCCGTACAGGCGCTCTGGCCGCCGCTGCGAAAGGCCCTGGACCGGACACGGCGGGGCATCCGAATCGCGCCCCTGCGGGCTAATGTGGTTCTGGGGGCGGCCGCAGATCCGGCAGAAGGAGCACGGACCTACGGCCTCATCCAGTGGGGGGTATGGACGTTCATGCCTGTGCTGGAACAGCTTTTGACCGTAAAGGACCCACAGATCCATGTTGGTTTGGATTTCCAGAATGAACAGACCGTTGTGGAGGGGGAGGCCGAACTCTCTCTTCGATTGGGGACAGGACTGCGGGTAGCCGCCGGAATGGCTGTTCCGGCCCTGCGCTGGTTTGTGAATATGCAGCGCCAGGCGCACCGCAAGGAATCGTCCAAAGTGAAAACTGCAGCATAAGAAAGGAAGAAGGATATGGACAATCCATCTGTCAAGAAATCTCAGCTCAATGATTTGATGCAGACCGCCATGGAAAAGGTGCGGGAAATGGTGGATACCAATACCATTGTCGGCCAGCCCATCACCACACCAGACGGCGTAACGCTGATTCCCATTTCCAAAGTCAGCTTTGGCTTTGGCGGTGCCGGCGGCGATTATGGAAAAACGCAGCCCAAGGATTTTGGCGGCGGCAGCGCGGCCGGCGTCAAGATCGATCCCGTGGCGTTTTTGGTCATTCGGGACGGAATCACCCGGGTGCTGCCTGTGGCGGTGCCTCCGGTATCCACGTTGGACCGTGTGGTCGAGATGGTGCCGGATCTGATGGATAAAGTGGAAAAATATTTCGACAAAAAGGAAGCAAAAGAAACCTTCTGAGCGGGGTATACTAGCATCATCGCGTAAATGGGGGGATGCTGGTTGCTGAGGCGAAGGATTTGCACGGTATTTGCCGTGCTGCTGATATTGTTAAGCGTATTGCCTTGTCAGGTGATGGCGGTTGGGACATCTGCTACATCGTCAATCCTGATGGACGTGGACAGCGGACGTGTTTTGTACGAGCATAATGCCGACAAGCAGATGCTCATCGCCAGCACCACCAAGATCCTCACGGCTCTGGTGGCCATCCGGGAAGGAGATTTGGACGACGTGGTCAAAGTCTCCCGGGAGGCGGCCATGACAGAGGGTTCCTCCATGTACCTCAAGGAGGGAGAGGAGCTGACGCTGGAGACACTGCTTTACGGATTGCTGCTGTGTTCCGGCAACGATGCAGCCGTGGCCATTGCGGACCATGTGGGCGGCAGCCAGGAGGGGTTCGTCCGCATGATGAACGAGACCGCCCAGGAGCTGGGCATGGAGCATTCCTCCTTTGCCAATCCCAACGGCCTGGATCATGAGGACCACTATTCCACTGCCCGGGATATGGCACGTCTGGCCTGCGCGGCGGTGAACAACGAAACTTTGGTACGGATTGCCTCCACCAAGACGGTTACCATCGGCGGCCGGACCATGACCAATCACAATAAGCTTCTTTCCATGGAGGACGGCTGCATCGGGTTAAAGACCGGCTATACCCGGGCGGCGGGCCGGACCCTGGTCAGCTGCGCCCAGAGAAACGGGCAGCGGCTGGTGGCGGTGACCTTGCAGGACGGCAATGACTGGGCAGACCATCAGAGCTTGTACGATTACGGGTTTTCCGCCTACCCGGCCAGCCGGGCTGCGGTGTTGGGCGAGACAGTGGAGCGGGCTGCGGTGACCGGCGGCAGTCAGTCTACGGTTGCGCTGGTGGCGGCCGCCGGATTTTCCTGGCCCCTGGGTGAAGGGGAGAAGCTGACGGCTGAAATTGAGACCGATGGGCCGCTTCAAGCGCCCCTGGCGGCGGGAAGCCGGGTAGGTCAGGCTGTATTCCTGGTAAATGGCCAGGAGGTGGGCCGGGTGGACCTGCTCTGCGGGGAAACCATTCTGCCTGCTGCTGGATTGGCACTGGAGACGCTCAAACGGGGGCTGAACTGAGGAATAAACGCATGGAAGAACGTTTGCAAAAACTGCTCTCCGCTGCCGGAGTCTGCTCCCGGCGGGCGGCGGAGGGCTACATCCAGGCCGGACGGGTAACCGTCAACGGAGTGCCTGCGCAGCTGGGCCAGCGGGCGGATTTGGACCGGGACGAGGTGTGCCTGGACGGAAAGCGCCTGGGGCAAAAAGCCCGGCCGGTCTACCTGCTGCTCAATAAGCCGCGGGGGTACGTGACCACGCTCTCCGATGAAAAGGGCCGGAAAACCGTGGCGGATCTGACCCGGGGGTGCGGAGAGCGGGTTTATCCCGTAGGCCGGCTGGATCTGGATTCCGAGGGGCTGCTGCTGATGACCAACGACGGAGAACTGATGCAGCGCCTGCTGCATCCGTCGGGGGAAGTGGACAAGACCTACCAGGTCTGGGTGCAGGGAGCGGTGGATGGCGCGGCGGCGCGTCTGGAGGCCCTGCGGGATCTGGAAGGGGAGCCCATTCGTCCGGCCCGGGTGGAGGTGCTGGAGCAGCGGGACGGCAGCGCCCGGCTGTCCGTGACGATTCATGAGGGAAAAAACCGCCAGATTCGCCGGATGTGCGCCGCCTGCGGTCTGACGGTCCAGAGACTGCAGCGGGTGCGGGAACATACCCTGGAGCTGGGCGACCTGCCTGTGGGGACGTGGCGTCCCTTGACAGAGGCGGAACTGGCTGCCCTGAAAAACGAATAATTCATACATCGGAAAGCGCGGAGTGCCTGCCGCGCTTTCTTTTTTTGCAAGGATCCAAAAAAGTCCTGCAAAAAGAGTTTGAATCATGTCGGTTTTGTGTTACAATACGGCAGGATGAGTGTCTGCGGCCGGGAGACCGCGGCAAGATGGGAGGAAACGGCGTGGCGAAGAGCATCTTACATAGTATTGAGAGCAGTATGAGCGACTTTTCCAAGGGGCAAAAGCGGATCGCGTCGTATATTCTGGAGCATTACGACAAGGCGGCTTTCATGACTGCCAGCAAGCTGGGCAAGCTGGTTGGGGTCAGTGAATCCACGGTTGTACGCTTTGCTTCGGAGCTGGGCTACGACGGCTATCCCAGTATGCAGCGGGCCTTGCAGGAAATGATTCGCAGCCGCCTGACCTCCACCCAGCGCATCAAAGCCGCCGGGGAACTGTTTGACCAGCAGGATGTGCTGGGCGCGGTGCTGCACTCCGACATGGAAAAGCTCCGGGAGGTGGCGGTAGGTGCGGACCGCGAGGATTTCAATGACGTGGTGGACCGCATCCAGAACGCCCGCCACATTTATATTCTGGGAGTTCGCTCCTCTACTTTTGTGGCCGGTTATTTGAATTTTTACCTGCATCTGCTCTTTGAAAACGTCACGTTGGTACAGTCCAGCGCCGCCGGTGAGATTTTTGAGCAGCTCTTCCGGATCGGCCCGGGGGACGTGATGATTGCCATCAGCTTTCCCCGCTATTCCAAGGTGACCATGAATACCGTGAAGTTTGCCCAGGACCGGGGGGCATCCATCATCGCTGTCACCGACAATGAGCTCTCCCCGGTCTATCAGATGTCCGACGCGGCCCTGCTGGCCCCCTGCGAGATGATCTCCTTTGTGGACTCCATGGTGGCGCCGCTGTCTTTGATGAACGCGCTGCTGGTGGCACTGGCCGCCCGGATGGGGACAGACGTATCCACCACCTTTGCTACCCTGGAGGACATCTGGAACGAATACGGAGTGTTTGGGAAAATGGACGATGAGTAAGGAAATCATAGTTGTGGGCGGCGGCGCCGCCGGTATGATGGCGGCCATTGCCGCCGGAGAACAGGGGGCGTCGGTGAAGCTCCTGGAGCCCAATGAACGATTGGGAAAGAAGCTGAATATCACCGGAAAGGGCCGCTGCAACGTGACAAATCACGCGGATCTGGAAACTCTGCTGGCCAATATACCACGGAACGGGAAGTTCCTCTACAGTGCCATTTCCCGCTTCGGCTCCCAGGACACCATAGCATTTTTTGAAGGACTGGGTGTTCCGCTGAAGGTGGAGCGGGGAGAGCGGGTGTTCCCGGTCAGCGACCGCGCGTTCGACATCAGTGCCGCCCTGGAGCGGCGGCTCAAGGCCCTGCATGTCACGCTGCTGCGGGAGCGGGCGGAATCACTGCTGGTAGAAGAGCATGCTGTTCAGGGCGTCAAGACGGACCGCGGCATCCGGAGGGCGGATGCCGTCATTCTGGCCACCGGCGGCGTTTCCTATCCGGCCACCGGCTCCACCGGGGAAGGGCACCGGATGGCGGCGGAGGCGGGCCACACCATCACGCCTCTGCAGGGATCACTGGTGTCTCTGCGGGAAAAGGGAAATCTCTGCGCCCGGATGCAGGGGCTGAGCCTGCGCAATGTGCGTTTGACGGTCTTTGAGAGCGGGAAGAAGATCTATACCGACTTCGGGGAGCTGGTCTTTACCCACTTCGGTCTCAGCGGTCCTCTGGTGCTGTCGGCTTCCGCCCACATGCGCCGTTTTGACCGGAAGGAGTACCGGTTGGAAATTGATCTCAAGCCCGCGTTGGATGAGCAGACTCTGGATAAGCGGCTGCTCTCCGATTTTGAAAAGTACGCCAATCACGATTTCTGCAACGCACTGGATGACCTGCTGCCGCAAAAGCTGATTCCGGTCCTGGTGGAACAGACGGGGATTCCGCCCCATCAGAAAGTCCATGAGATTACCCGGGAGCAGCGGCGGGCGCTGCTCCAGCAGCTCAAACACTTCTCCATTGCCGTGGCGGGGCCCCGTCCGGTGACCGAGGCGATTGTCACCTCCGGGGGAGTGAAGGTGTCTGAAGTGAATCCAACTACTATGGAATCAAAGCTTGTAAAGGGATTATACTTCGCAGGCGAAATTCTAGATACAGACGCCTACACCGGGGGATTCAACCTCCAGATTGCCTGGTCCACAGGCCGGGCGGCGGGATTGGCTGCCGCCACGAAGCAAGAAGGAGAGAGACCATGAAACATATCAGAATTGCAATTGACGGGCCTTCCGGCGCCGGGAAGAGTACCCTGGCCCGGAGCATTGCCGCCAAGCTGGGCTATGTCTATGTGGATACCGGCGCGATTTACCGCACCATCAGCTGCTATATGCTGGAGCAGGGAATTGATCCCACGGATGAGAAGGCGGTTGTGGCAGCTTTGCCCCAGGCCAAGGTGGAGATCCGGTATGGAGCGGATGGGCTGCAGCATATGCTGCTCAATGGAGCGGATGTAACGGAGCGCATCCGCCGGCCGGAGGTCTCCGGCTGTGCCTCTGTGGTGTCGGCGTACCCCGATGTACGGGCGCATCTTCTGGAGATGCAGCGGCAGATGGCCTCGGCGGACAATGTGGTGATGGATGGCCGGGACATCGGGACCGTGGTCCTGCCGGATGCGGAGATCAAGGTGTTTTTGACGGCCTCTGCCCAGGAGCGGGCCCGCCGCCGGACATTGGAGCTGGAGCAGCGGGGAACGCCGCAGTCCTACGAGACCACATTGCGCGAGATCGAGGAGCGGGACTGGAATGATACGCACCGGGCCACGGCGCCCCTGCGCCAGGCCGCGGACGCAGTGATGCTGGACACAACACAATTGGATTTTCAGGCCAGCGAGGAAGCATTGCTGCGCATTATCCAGGAGAGGAGTGGAACATGAAGCCCTTTAACGCCCTGTTTGTATTCATTTATTATTTGGTCGGATTCATCAGTGCCATTTTGCACCCCACCGAGGTCATCGGCATGGAGGATCTGCCCAGAAGCGGCGTACTGCTGTGTCCCAACCATGCCAGCAACTGGGACCCCATTCTGGTGGCGCTGCGGCTGCCCGTCAATTACCGCCTGCACATCATGGCCAAGGAGGAGCTGTTCCACTATCCGGTGCTGGGCTGGATTTTGAAGCGGGTCGGCGCGTTCCCGGTCAGCCGGGGCAACAACGACATCCAGTCCGTGAAAACCGCCATCCAGGCCATCAAGGCCGGAGACAATCTGCTGATTTTCCCGGAGGGGACCGTAATCCGCAACGGAATCGGCTGTGCCGACGGCCTGCCCGCCCACGCCAAGGGCGGTGTGGCCATGATCGGCGTACGGACCGGAGCCATTATGGTGCCGGTGTTCGTGGATGGAGAAAAGCGCCTGTTCCATAAGACCCGCATCATCTTCGGCAAGCCCTACCAGCCGGTGTACACCGGCCGCCACGGCACGGCGGAGGAGATGCAGAAAATTGCCGATGATATTCTGGAAGCTGCCTATGCCCTGGGCGGGCAGGCCGTGGGAGGTGCGCCGCTGTGCCAGGAACCGTGATATTGGCGAAAAGCGCGGGCTTTTGCTACGGTGTCCGCCGGGCGGTGGACCTGGCCCGCAAAACCGCGGTGGAAAGCGGCGGCTGCTGGATGCTGGGCGACCTGATCCACAACGCCAATGTGGTCCGGGAGCTGGAGGAGCTGGGGGTGCGCAAGACCACCGAGCCGGAGACCCTGGGCGAAGGGGATACCGTGGTGATCCGTTCCCACGGAGAGCTCAAACGTGTGCTGGACGGTTTGGAGGCGAGGGGAGCGGCCTGTGTCAACGCCACCTGCCCCAATGTGTGCCGGATTCAAAAATTGGTGGCCCAGTCTGAGCAGGAGGGCCGCCGGGCCGTCATCATCGGGGAGCCCCATCATCCGGAGGTCATGGGACTTGCCAGCTGGTGCGCGCAGCCCTTGGTATTCAGCGGTCCGGAGGATGTCCGGGCGTGGCTTGCCGAGGCGGAATCCAACCGGGATATTCCCTTGACGGTGGTTGCGCAAACCACGTGTATTCGTGAACTTTTTGAAACTTCTTGGGAAATTATAAAAAAAGAGTGTACAAACGTAAAAATCTTTGATACAATATGTGATGCTACGCATAAACGTCAATCTGAGGCGGCGGAAATCGCCGGCAAGGTGGACGTGATGGTCGTGGTGGGTGACCGTAAAAGTGCCAACACCAAACATTTGACGGAAATTTGCATGAGGAGTTGCCCCCGGGTGTTCCAGATCGAGGATGCACGGGAGCTCTCGCCGGATTTTTTCAATGGTTGTCATGTTGCAGGTCTTACGGCCGGTGCCTCCACGCCCGCGGGCATCATTAAGGAGGTATATGCAACGATGAGCGAAGAAATCAAAGCGGCCGAAGGCAAAGAGGAGTCCTTCGAGGAATTGCTGAATCAGTCTTTCAAAACTTTAAATACAGGCGACCGGGTAACCGGAATCGTTACTGCCATTACCCCCACCGAGGTCCAGGTGGATGTGGGCGCCAAGCAGGCCGCTTACATTAAGCTGAGCGAGCTGACCGACGACCCCAGCGCCAAGCCCGAGGATATCGTTCATGTCAACGATGAGATTGAGACCGTGGTCGTGCGCGTCAACGACGTGGAAGGCTATGCCGAGCTGAGCAGAAAGCGTCTGGAGTCCATCAAGGTCTGGGAGAACATCGAGCAGGCCGTGGAGGACAAGACCGTGATGGAGGGTGTTGTCATCGCTGAGAACAAGGGTGGCATTGTCGTTTCCGTCAAGGGCATTCAGGTCTTCGTGCCTGCTTCTCAGAGCGGCCAGCCCCGCGGTGCGGACCTGAGCTCCATGATCAAGCAGAAGGTTCAGCTGCGCGTGACCGAGGTCAACCGCAACCGCCGCCGTGTGGTGGGCTCCATCCGCTCCGTCACCGAGGAGGCCCGCAAGGCTGCTCAGGAGCAGATCTGGTCCAGCATCGAGGTGGGCAAGCACTACACCGGTACCGTCAAGTCCATGACTTCTTACGGTGTCTTTGTTGACATCGGCGGCGTGGACGGCATGGTACATATCTCCGAGCTGAGCTGGAGCCGCATCAAGACCCCCTCTGAGGTCTGCAAGGTGGGCGACACTCTGGAGGTATATGTCATTGCCTTCGATCCCGAGAAGCACAAGATTTCCCTGGGTGTCAAGGATCGCAGCATCGATCCCTGGGAAGTGTTCATGAACAAGTACAGCGTGGGTGATGTGGCCTCCGTGCGCATCGTCAAGCTGATGAGCTTCGGCGCTTTCGCTGAGGTTGTGCCCGGCGTGGACGGCCTGATCCACATTTCTCAGATCGCCGACCGTCGGATCGACAAGCCCGAGGACGTGCTCTCCGAAGGCCAGATTGTGGACGTGAAGATCACCGCCATCGACGAGGAGAAAAAGAAGATCTCCCTGTCTATCCGTGCGCTTCTCGCCCCCGCTGCTGAGGAGGACTCCGAGGAGGAGTAATTCCCTGGCATGACCATGTAAAAAAGGCAGGCCCCTGCGGTCTGCCTTTTTCAGCAAGGGTCTTGTGATTTTTTTCACGTTTTGTTTGCTTTCCTGCGGGGTTCATGTTATACTGTGTTGGTAGAGATATGATCACAGCAGGGACATCATACAACGTATCAATAAAAATAATGGGAGGAAACATCATGAGCTATCAGGAAGAGTATCAGCAGAAGCTGACTACCGCGGATGAAGCTGTCAAAGCGGTGCAGTCTGGAATGTGGGTGGATTATGGCTGGTGCGCCTGTACTGCAAACGCTCTGGATCAGGCGCTGGCAAAGCGGCTCCCGGAGCTGAAGGACGTCAATATCCGCGGCGGAATTCTGACCCGCCGTCCCGCTATCTTTGACATTCCCGATGCTTCCAGCCATTTCACCTGGAACTCCTGGCACATGAGCGGCATTGAGCGCAAGGCCATTCGGGAGGGCTTCGCCTATTATATCCCCCTGCGCTATTCCGAGCTGCCCGGCTACTACCGCGACTGCATCAAGACCCTGGATGTGGCGATGTTTCAGGTGGCGCCCATGGATGAGCACGGCTGGTTCAATTTCGGCCCCGGCGGTTCTCACCTCAAGGCGGTATGCGAGTGCGCCAAGACGGTGATCCTGGAGGTCAACAAGAATATCCCGGTGTGCCTGGGCGGTTTTGAAAACTGCGTGCACATCAGTGATGTGGACATGATCGTGGAAGGGGAGAACCCGCCCATGGACGTTCTGGGCGGTTCCGGCGAGCCCAATGAGGTGGATATGGCAGTGGCTAAGCTGGTAGTGCCCGAAATTCCCAACGGCGCCTGCCTGCAGCTGGGCATTGGGTCCATGCCCAACGCCATCGGCAAGATGATTGCTGAGTCCGATCTGCGGGATCTGGGCGTGCATTCCGAGATGTACGTGGACGCCTTCGTGGATATGTCCATGGCCGGCAAGATCACCGGCGCCTGCAAGCCCTTTGACCGGTTCCGGCAGACCTACGCCTTTGCAGCGGGTTCTCAGAAGCTCTATGACTTCCTGAACAACAATCCCGAGTGCATGGCCGCCCCGGTCAGCTATGTCAACGACATTGCACGGGTCTCCCAGATTGATAACTTTATCTCCATCAACGGCGCCGTGGACATTGACCTCTATGGTCAGGTCTCCTCCGAGTCCTCCGGTACCCACCACATCTCCGGTGCCGGCGGCCAGCAGGACTTCGTTATGGGCGCCTATCTGGCCAAGGGCGGCAAGAGCTTCATCTGCTGCTCCTCCACGGTCAAGGACAAGAAGACCGGTGAGCTGCACTCCCGGATTCGGCCGACCCTGCTGGAGGGCAGCGTGGTGACGGCCACTCGTACAAACCTGCACTATCTGGTTACCGAATACGGAATTTTCAATGCTAAGGGCAAGTCCACCTGGGAGCGGGCTGAGGGCCTGATCTCCCTGGCACATCCCCAGTTCCGGGATGAACTGATTGCCGAGGCGGAGAAGATGCAGATCTGGCGCCGCTCCAACAAGAGATGAGTGCTTTTTGGCGGGCAGCACCAGGCTGCCCGCCATTTTTTCCGGGAATTTTCTTGAAAAATGTTGCAGATTTCGGAAAATTTGCTTGTAAAACCCCCAGCAAGTCCCTATAATGGAATATGTACAGATGTGTATTTGAGAGGTGCGTCCCTTGCGGGACGCAGGCCGTACACCATACGGACCGGAAAGGGAAAGGGCTTGTCATGTTCAAGATCGGGGATCTTGTCGTGCATCCCATGCACGGCGCCGGCGTCATCGACAATATCGTCCAAGAGCGGGTGGCAGGGACCATCCAGGAGTACTATGAGTTCAGAATGTGCATGGGCGGTCTGCTGCTGAAAATCCCGGTGGCAAACAGTCAGGTGATCGGCGTGCGGAGCATCATCTCACCGGCAGAGGCGGAAACGCTGCTCTCTGCCATTCCGGAGTTGACCGTAGAGGTCAACAGCAACTGGAACAAGCGTTATCAGGAAAACTTGCTGCGGATTAAAAGCGGAGATCTCTATGAGGTGGCTCGCGTCATCAAATCCTTGATGCACCGGGAGAGCCGCCGGGGATTGTCTACCGGGGAGCGGAAGATGCTCCATAATGCCAAGCAAATTTTGATTTCCGAAATTGTTTTAACCGAACACGCGGAATACGGAGAGGTCGAGGCCCGGGTAGACCAGGCCATGATGCAGCTTCCCGTATGCTGAAGAGGGGAAGGGACTGCCCATGTTTTCATGGCTGAAAAAGGTAAACTCTGCCCGGTGGCCCCGTTGCGCGGCTCTGGTCGCTGCTGCGGGCAGCTCCAGCCGGATGGGAGGCATCAACAAGCTCCTGGAGCCGCTGGAGGGTGTGCCGGTTCTGATTCGAACCCTGACCGCTTTGCAGATGGCCCAGCGGGTGGAAGAGATTATTGTAGCCACCCGGGAGGAGGATCTGGTGGAGATCTCCCGGCTGTGCCGGGATTACGGCATTACCAAATGCACCAAGGTGGTCCGGGGCGGTGAGAGCCGGGTGCACTCCGTGCTGCTGGCAGCACTGGAGGCCGGAGAGGACATGGATCTGCTGGCGGTTCAGGACGGCGCCCGCCCGCTGGTAACTCCGGAGCTCATTGACCGTACCATTGCCGCCGCAGCCAAGTGCGGCGCCGCGGCACCGGCCGTGCCGGTGAAGGACACCATCAAGTCGGTGGGGCAGGGGAATACCGTGACGCAGACGCTGGACCGCTCTGTTTTGCGGGCGGTACAGACCCCCCAGGTCTTTGACGGGGCTTTGCTGAAGGCAGCGCTGCAGAATGCGCTGGAACATCAGCTGCCCATTACCGACGATTGCTCGGCAGTGGAACAGCTGGGCAAGGCGGTGCTTTTGGTGGAAGGGGACGAGGAGAATCTGAAGATTACCACCCCCATCGATTTGGTATTGGCTGCCGCGATTTTGAAGGATCGGGAGGAACGGACATGACGGGACTGCGGATCGGACACGGTTATGACGTTCACCGCCTGGTCGAGGGACGCAAGCTGATTTTGGGCGGCGTGGAGATTCCCTGGGAGCGGGGTCTCCTGGGCCATTCCGATGCGGATGTGCTGACCCATGCGGTGATGGACGCCCTGACCGGCGCGGCCCGTTTGGGGGATATCGGCAAGCTGTTTCCAGATACAGACCCCGCTTATGCGGGGATCTCCAGCCTGCTGCTGTTGGAGCGGGTAGGCGCGCTTTTGACGGAAAAAGGATTTGCTGTGGTCAATATAGACGCCACACTTCTGGCGCAGGCGCCCAAGGTTGGGCCCTACCGCCCGGAGATGGAACGGAATCTGGCTACGGCTCTCGGCATTGCGCCGGAGCAGGTGAATGTGAAGGCCACCACGGAGGAAGGGCTGGGTTTTACCGGAGACGGCTCCGGCATGGCTGCCCACGCGGTGGTGCTGTTGGAACAAGTATCAAAAAGGGACGCGCTTTAAGGGTTAAGCCCCATAGGTACACAATGTGAACCTATGGGGCTTAACGCCGTGTATGGGAGAAATTAGGGCTTGTGGAGCACCACAGGCCCTAATTCTATTGGGCAGGGAAACCATCAGCTTTCGCAAAGCGGTAAGTTTTCTGCCCGCGGACTGCGGTGTATGGTCTGCAAAAATTGATTATAACGCATTTGCTGGAGAAAAATATTTCGGTGGCTTTTCAAACTGACCTGTGGTATGTTGTCTTGCTGCAAGGAGGTAGGACACATGAACGACACTCTGAATCAACTCTACAACAGATTTTACACGCCTCTGCCCATGGCCGAGTGTGAGCAGGAAATTGAAGATTGCCATCGGCAACTCATTGAGCGATTGGAAAAGGCGGAGAGAAAATTGGTGCTACAGATCATAGATGCCCAGAATCTCATCACTGAGGAACGCTCCCTGGACAGTTTTCTCTGTGGGTTTAAACTGGCGTGGGAACTGGCATACGAACTGAATCACTTTGAAATGGACAGGCATCGCTTTCCGTCGGAAGGAACGGAAAAGGATGCCTGATTTTTATGAAAATTGGAGTTTGCTGCTGTTGAAAGTGTTGCAGCTCTCTTGCCTCTGGTGACTGGTTTGTTTTTCCTGTTGCATCAACCGAGGTGCCTGCCCAATTGGTAAGCCTTCTGTGGGTAAGATGAGTGATTCGTCGTGGAAGTGGTTTCGCAGCCATATGCGGCTGCTGCTGGAGCAGCCGCACACGGAGAGGTATCGACTGAGAATGCTGGAGGGTAAACTATTCAGCATCGTTTTGAAGTCAACGATATTGAATACAATTTTGACAATCTCAGTGGTATTAACCTGTTGGTTAACACTAAACAACTAATCAGGACTTCCGCTGATGGCGTGCCGTGACTACAATAGTTCCGAAAGAAGGTGCCGCCATGTTTTCCAATCAACAGCTTCTCACACTTTTCCTGATTCTTACTATGGAACTGAGCCTTGCTTCCTGCGGAGCGGAGGGTACAACACAGCCCACCCCGGAAATGCCCGAACTCCGGCACAGGTGCAGGAAACACCGGAGCCTGCACCTGTGCCATCCTCGGAACCAGAGCTGGAGGTCACGGAGGGAACAGAGACCTATCGAGGCATCCAAATGGGCAATGTACTCCATGCCCGGAGGGGGACATTCATTATCACATCTATGTCCCGGACGGCTATAACAGCAGCAAAGCGTATGCTCTGTTCCTCACACTTCCCGGTTATGAGGGACTGTACTTCCAGGGCATGGGGCGAAGCCTATATAGCGAGAACTTTGCTTTTGAGGCACTGAATTATAACGACCACATGATTGTAGCTGTTCCACAGCTCAGCGGACTGGGGGGAGACTTCAATTGAGCAGACGATCGCCCTGACGGAGTATCTACTGGGTCATTACAACATCGACCAAGAGCGGGTGTAGGGTCATCTGAAAACTCCCGCTGCAAAGCGGCCTTGCCAAGTTTGTCGTTTTGTTCATGGTATGCCATGATAAAAACAACGCGGGCATCCAATACATATTCATGCTCAGCGCACCAGGTGCAATAATATTTGGCAGCCCGGTGACCGTGACCTATATCCAATCCGTCGTTTATACGGCGGGAGTCATAAAAGCAGGCAGCCAT
Organism: uncultured Oscillospiraceae bacterium; assembly: GCA_944387035.1. Classification (GTDB taxonomy): domain Bacteria; phylum Bacillota; class Clostridia; order Oscillospirales; family Oscillospiraceae; genus Oscillibacter. The sequence goes on from CALXDJ010000015.1 coordinate 44,135, forward strand.
AGCAAGGGCATCTGCGTCTTGTTCTGACAGATTTTCCCGTTGCGCAAAAAGCAGGCAGAAGAGCAGTACCCGGGCACAGTGTTCTTTTGTGTGCTGCTGACTATGTTGGAGGGAAAACCCCACCTGCTCTGTCAAAAAACGGGACCATATTTTGTAACGCTCTCGAACCAACGCCGGTATGTTCATCTTTCACACACCTCCCGGAGGGAGGAGAGAATGTCGCTCAGTGCTCCGTCCAGACCAAAGGCCTTGTGTTTGATGTTGTCTGCAATGTAGATCTCGCCCAGATTGATGGTAACATAGGTGGCGTTGGGCTCCTGATCCACCAAACGCATCAGCGGAGCTTTGATGAGCTGATTGCGCCATCCGATTCCCAATTCCAACACGACCAGCTTTTTTTCGTGATATTGGTTCAGAAAACCCTGGAATCTCTGCGTGGCGCCGTGGTCCGGAACCATATTCGGCCCTGCTGCCATATGAACCTCCATGGGGCCGTTGCAGCGGGGACACCGGGGCACCAAATCAGAGGGGATTCTGCCGTCCTGTTCCGCAGACACCATCCGCTCTGTCAACTCCAAAGTTGGATATAGGGTATCATGGCAGGGACGGGCGCACTGCATAGTCAGCCAGGTTCCCTCGATTTCATAAATCTTCTCCGACTCAAATCCGCTGCGTTCAAAGTGACATTCTCCGTTGGAGGTAAGGACGAAATAGTCCCTGCTGCCCACAATGGCTTTCAGGTCCTGCATGACCTGTGTGGGCTGATACTGTCCGCAGTAGTGGTGGATGAGCCTGCTCCAGAAGGCCCACTTTACTTCTTCTGAGGGCCAGCGGGCTCCCATCCCATGCAGCAGGCACCGAAGGCCGTACTTGTCCTTAAAGTCGCCGAACAAATCCTCAAATGCCTGGTTATCTGCAAAGAGGTGCAGTCCCTCGGTGATGGACAGGCCATTGCTGGCTCCCATCAAGATGGCATCCGCTTTTTGGATTTTCTCTGCGACTGGTCTTAGATCATACAT
>CALXDJ010000016.1 GCA_944387035.1 uncultured Oscillospiraceae bacterium
TGCTGCCGCAGAAGGCAATCGCACCGAGGCCGATGGCGCTTACAAGGTTGCAGTGAAGAAAGTCGATCAGGCAGTTGCCAAGGGCGTTCTGCACAAGAACACGGCCGCTCACAGAAAGAGCGCCATGACCCTGAAGCTCAACCAGATCGGCTGATCGTGCTGAATTGAAAGGACATCCGCTTGGGATGTCCTTTTTCTTTTCCCGGCCAAGAGCCGGATCAAAGGAGGAACATCCATGCGGATCTTTGATACCCATGCCCACTACGACTCCAGCGCCTTTGCCTCCGACCGGGACGAGATCCTCACTGCCCTGCCCCAGGCGGGGGTGGAGCTGGTGGTGGACCCGGGCTGCGATGTGGAAAGCTCCCGGGCGGTCCTGGCCCTGGCCGAACGGTATCCCCATGTATACGCCGCGGTGGGGCTGCACCCGGAGGACTGCGCCGGAGCCGGAGAGGCGGAGCTGGAGGAAATCCGGCGGCTGTGCGGCCATGAAAAGGCGGTGGCCATCGGGGAGATCGGCCTGGATTACTATTGGGCGGAAAATCCGCCCCGGCCCTTCCAGCAGGAGATCTTCCGGCGGCAGCTGGCTCTGGCCCAGGAACTGGACATGCCGGTCATTGTCCATGACCGGGAGGCCCATGGGGACTCGCTGGCCATTGTCCGAGAGTTTCCCGGCGTCCGGGGCGTGTTCCACTGCTATTCCGGCAGTGCGGAAATGGCGCAGGAACTCGTGAAGCTGGGCTGGTACCTGGGCTTTGACGGGCCCATCACGTATAAAAACGCCCGCCGGGCGGCGGAGGCTGCGGCGGTGACGCCGCTGGAGCGGATGGTGGTGGAGACGGATTCTCCCTACCTCTCCCCTGTTCCCCTGCGGGGCAAGCGCAACGACAGCCGGAATCTGACCTACGTGCTGGAGACTCTGGCAGCCTGGAAGGGTGTGACGCCGGAGGAGATGGCCCGGATCACCCTGGAAAACGGAAAGCGTCTGTACAGACTGGAGTGAAAAACATGGAAAAAGGCTTTACCATTACGTATGAATACGGGGACAACCTGTATGTCAATCCCACCAACCGCTGCAATTTCAACTGCGAATTTTGCCTGCGGCACAACCAGAGCTCCGGCGGCAGCATCTATACCCACAACCTCTGGCTGGAGCGCGAGCCCACCAAAGAGGAAATGCTGGCCTCCATTGAGAGCCATGATCTGAGCAAGTACAAGCAGCTGGTATTTGTGGGCTTCGGTGAGCCCACCTACCGCATGGAGGATATCTGCTGGGTCATCGACCAGATGAAGGCCAAGGGCGAGCAGATTTTCACCCGCATGGATACCAACGGCACCGGGTGCCTCATCCACGGCCGGGACATCTGTCCGGAGTTTGCCGGCCGGTTCGACATGGTGTCCGTGTCATTGAATACCGACACCGCGGAGAAGTACGACGCGCTGTGCCATCCCAACCAGCCGGGGTGCTATGAGGCCATGAAGGACTTTGCCCGGGAGGTTCGGAAATACGTCCCCACGGTGATGATGACCGTGGTGGATACGATTCCCAAAGAGGAGATCGAGGCCTGCCGGAAGATCTGCGAGGAGGAAGTCGGCGCCGTGTACCGGGTGCGGGAATATATTGAGGACTGAAGGAGTGTGATGAGACGATGATCGGAGCTCTGATTATGGGCGCCCTGGTGGGGTGGATTGCCGGAAAGCTGATGGGCGTGGAAGGCGGACTGCTGCGCAACATCATCATCGGTGTGGTCGGCTCCTTTGTGGGAAGCGGGCTGTTTTCCCTGCTGGGCTTTTATGCCTATGGCCTGCTGGCCCAGATTTTGACTGGTGTGGTGGGTGCCTGCGTGTTCATTTGGGTGGGACGCAGGCTGCTGCACTGAATTTATGAGACCGAAGGCGGCTTCCAAATCTCTGTGGGTTTGGAAGCCCCTTTTTTGCAGCTGAAAGGGATATAAACGGGAAATAAGGCGCGGAATGGAGAAAATGATTCAAGAAAAAAGGAGATGAGACAAGATATTGCCCGCGCATATCCGATATAGTAAAAGGGAAGACGGCCGGTGCGGCCCATTCAAAAACTAAGAATTTAAGGGGAAATACACTATGCAGCGTGATATGAAGCAGTGGCTGCGCACGATGATTGATTCCGACAAAAAGAAGACCATGCCAGTGCTCTCATTCCCGGCTGTTCAGCTGATGGATGTGAGCGTGAAGGAACTGATCTCCGACAGCACCATGCAGGCAAGAGGCATGAAGCTCATTGCCGACCGGGTGGATTCTGCCGCTTCCGTCAGTTTGATGGACCTCTCTGTAGAAGCGGAATGCTTCGGAGCGGAAATCAGCGTCTCGGAAGATGAGGTTCCCACCGTCGTGGGCAGTGTGGTCTCTTCCCTGGAGGAGGCACAGGCCCTGCAGGTGCCTCAGGTAGGTGCAGGCCGTACCGGCATCTATCTGGATGCGATGAAAAAGGCGGTGGAGCTGATCACAGACCGGCCGGTATTTGCCGGAATCATCGGTCCGTTTTCTCTGGCCGGGCGGCTGGCAGATGTAACGGAAATTATGATCTACTGCTATGAAGAGCCCGACATGGTCCATACCATCCTGGAAAAGGCCACGCAGTTCCTCATCGATTATGCCAAGGCATACAAGGAGACGGGAGCCAACGGAATTGTAATGGCAGAACCGCTGGCAGGATTGCTTTCCCCCGATCTGGCGGAGGAGTTCTCCGCGCCCTACGTGAAACGTGTGGTGGACGCCGTGCAGAGCGACCAGTTTGCGGTGATCTACCATAACTGCGGAAACTCCACCATCCGCACCATTGACTCCATCCTTTCCACTGGCTCGGCGGCCTATCATTTCGGAAACGCCATCTCCATGCAGAAGATGCTGCCCCTGATTCCGCGGGATACGGTGGTTATGGGAAATATTGATCCCGCCGGGGAGTTCCGAAATGGAACGCCGGAGTCCATCCGGAAGGCAACCCTGGAGCTGATGGAGGATTGCTGCCCGAAATACCCCAATTTTGTGGTGTCTTCCGGCTGCGACATCCCCCCCATGTCCAAGTGGGAGAATATCGATGCCTACTTTGCCGCAGTGGCGGAGTATTACGCCCGATAAAAAACGGGCACCCTGCTTTCCTGCGCGCTTTTGCGCACAGGCGTACAGCATCTGGGTTTGAAAAAAGGACGGACACGCGTTTTGCGCGTGTCCGTCCTTTCGTCATGTTACAGCATTTTCAAAAGCTCAATCTGTTCGCCGGAGGGACCGGTGAAAAACCAGTTTTCCAGTCCGCCGAACAGGCCCGGCACCACCCGTTTTTCCGGGGTGAGGAACGTATCCACACCGGCGGAGCGCAGATCGGCGGCCGCGGCGTCCACATCGTCCACATAGATGGCGAAGTGCGGCAGGTTCCCTTCCTCCATGGATACCGGCGTGGGAGACTGGATCAGCTCCAGCGTCACGCCGCCCAGATCCACCAGAGCCAGGAGTTTCTCCCCGGCCGGGGTGGAAACGCTGCCCCGGCGCAGCACGCTGCCGCCGATGGTTTCATAAAACGCAATGCTCTGGCCCATGTCCCGGGTATAGACGGCCACATGGCCCAGTCCCTGATAGTGCTCCTTCATGCGAGTTCCTCCTTTTTTCCGGCCTGCCGGAGCGGCCGCGGATATGGTTTCTATATCACATTTTCCCGGGAAAGGGAATGGTTTTGGGCAAAGAAGGAAAAAAGAAAAACTTTTTCTTGACATTTTACAGGATTCATATATAATAATAGGGCCTGCGATTTGCGGGCAAATCCTTGCTCTCATCTTAGAATGAGGGCCATCTGTCCAAAAGGAGGTGCAAACATGGCAAAGGTTTCTGCCAATTATGAGGTCGTGTATATCATCGACCCTGCACAGGGTGAGGAGGGCATCGCCGCTCTGGTGAACAACTTCAAGACCCTGGCTGAGCAGAATGGTTCCGCCGTCGAGGTAGAGGAGTGGGGCAGCCGCAAGCTGGCTTATCCCATCGACTACAAGACCGAGGGCTACTACGTGCTGATGAGCTTCACCAGCGAGCCTTCCTTCCCCCGCGAGCTGGATCGTAAGCTGCGGATCGCTGACGGCATTATGCGTTCTTTGATCGTCTGCAAGGGCGAATAAGGAGGCATATCCCACATGCTGAACAAAATCATTCTCATGGGTCGCCTGACCCGTGACCCCGAGCTGCGCCGCACTGGAAGCGGCACCGCCGTCACATCCTTCTCCCTGGCCGTGGACCGGGACTTCAAGTCCCAGAGCGGCGAGAAAGAGACGGATTTCATTGACGTCGTGGCCTGGCGCAGCACCGCGGAGTTTGTGAGCAAGTACTTCACCAAGGGCCGCATGGCTGTGGTGGAGGGCCGGCTCCAGATCCGGGACTGGACGGATAAGGACGGCGGAAAGCGCAGAAGCGCCGAAGTCGTGGCTGACAACGTCTATTTCGGGGATTCCAAGCGCGACGGCGCCGGTGATTACGGCGCGCCCCCCGCGTATGGCATGCCCGCTCCCAGCCGTTCTGCGGCTCCTGCGGGTGACTTCGCCGAGATCGGCGAGGAAGACGGCGAACTGCCGTTCTGATTTTGAAGTAAGGAGGAACCATTCCATGGCTTTTGATCGTGAAGCTCGTCCCGCCCGTCCCATGCGCGGCAAGCGCCGTAAGGTGTGCCAGTTCTGCGCTGAGAAGTGCGAGAGCATCGATTATAAGGACGCTGCCAAGCTGCGTCGTTTCGTTTCCGAGCGGTCCAAGATTCTGCCCCGCAGAACCACCGGCACCTGCGCCATGCATCAGCGTCAGCTGACCGAGGCCATCAAGCGTGCCCGTCAGATCGCCCTGCTGCCCTACGTCACCGACTAAGGGTCCTGCGACGAATGAAACCGGCCTGTCCCAACTGGGACAGGCCGGTTTTTTGCTTTTTGCAGGGGTCCTTGTCCGGGCCCGCTCCCCTGCCGTACGGCGCGCCTGCCGGGAAAGCGGCCTTTCCCGGTGAAAACGGGAAAAGGCCGCACCCGGCGTTACTTGCTCCGGGCCTGGAGTACCTCCGCCATGCACTGGGCAAAGAGCTGCCCGGCCAGGACCGCTTCTTCCGGGGCGTTGCCTGCCGCGCCGACTTCCAGCAAAAGGGCGCCCGGCGCCACATGCTGGTTGTAGCGGGAGTTGCGCAGCAGCATGGGCCGCATCAAGGTGGGGTACTCCCGCAGAGTTTCCTCCTGGAGCGCCACCGCCAGGCGGAGATTATCCATCCAGTTGGGATGGCTCAATCCGCTGCCGTCGCTGCCGACCACCAGGGTCATCTGGGCGGCCGTCCCCTCCTCCACGGCGGAGACCACCTTGTACTGGTTCCCCTCCGCGTCCTCAATGGCGTCCCGGTGGACGTCCAGAACGAACTGGATGGAGGGATACTGGGCAAGATAGGTCTGTACCGCGGCCAGGGAGCGGTCGTAGGCCTCATTATAAGAGGGGTAGTCGTAGAGCGTCCGGTCGTGGAGAACGGAGATCCCGGCCTCCCCCAGCACCCGGGCGATTTCGTCCCCCACCCGCACCACATTGTAGCGGGTATCGGTGGTGCGGTAGTTTCCGGACCAGACCACCTCTTCTCCCGGCGCAGGGGTATACCCTTCGCTGCCGTGGGTGTGGAGAATCAGAACCTGGGGACCTTCCCCGGTCAGTACGGCGGAGAAGGGCTGCTGCAGATCCTGCACTGCCAGGGTATAGTCTGTGGAATTGGAAATATACGTGCGGCCGCAGACGGTATAGCCGGCGGTGCCGGTGGGGACCAGGGTCCGGGCGGGAACGCCGTTGTCCGGGGCCTCGGGAGCTTCCAGGGGCGTTTCCTCCACGGGTTCGACGATATCGCCGGTTTCATCGGCGGGGGGCGCTTCTTCCTCCCGGGACCACAGCTCCGCCACAGCGGGGCGGGCTGCCAGCAGCAGCGGCGCTTCTCCGATGGTCAGAGCTGCCGCGGCGGAAAGCGTGTCCCGGGTCCACAGGTCTCCCAGTTCCCAGCGCAGTGCCCGCAGGGGGGCTGAGGATACCAGGGCGTCCGCCGCTTCGGCAGCGGTATCGCTGCCGGCGGTGACGCCGACAAGCCACAGCGTACCAGCAGCCAGAGCGGCAGCTTCCAGCCGCTGCAGAATACGGCCAAGAGGTCGCTTCATGATGCCATCACCTCCGGGACAACCTTATGCGCCGGATGGAGGAGATATGCCGGTAACCCGCCCCCTGGAGCGGCGGCGCAGAGGCGGGCAGCCGCCGGGCATGCAGAAACCGCAGGCGCCTGATGGCACCTGCGGTTGGAGCGGGATTTGCCGGGTCATTCCATCTCCCGGGGAATGGCCCAGTCCTGGAGAATGGCGCCCAGATCGCTTTCATAGTCCAGCGCTGCAAGGAAGGCGCGGGACTGGCTGGGAAGTGTGCCTTCCGGGAAAGCCAGTTCCAGATGATCCGGGAAAAAGATCAGGGATTCCGGCGTCAGCGCGGCCTCCATCTCGGCGCGCAGGCTGTCGGTTCCGTCGGACGGCTGCGCCAGATCCAGCAGGGTCTGCCGGGCCTCCTCCTCGGAACAGGTAAACAGGTCCCACGGGGAAAGATGTTCGCCCGTTTCCCGGTCGAAGGCCGCGCCCAGCCGCACCTCAGTGGCCACCGACCCGTTGATGGGCAGCGTCACGCTGGTGAGGAAATAGATCACCCGGTCGGAGCTGGCACAGGGGGTGGTCTCCTGCCCTACCAGGTAGGAGTCAAAGCCGGGGTCCCGCCCGCTTTCCAGATAGGCCGCGTAGGCGTTTTCCAGCTCGTCATATGTACGGTACAAAAGCCCCTGGGCATCGTAGTAGGCCCGCACGGCCTCCTGGGCGGCGGGGCTGAGATCGTCCAGACTCTCCTGCCCTGCTGCATGGACCCGGTCGGGGCCCACGGGGTGCTGCTCCCAGAGAAGTTCCGTCCCATTGGACAGCTTGTAGCGGTTGTCCCGGCTGCCCTGCCAGATCTCCACCTCTGTTCCGTCGGATAGTGTGATGGTTTCTGCCAGCCGTACTTGGGTAATCTGCACCTCCGAGGCCTCATAGGCGGGAAGATCCGTGCCGTCGTTGGCGGTCAGATCCGCGGGGTCTCCCGTCACCACCGATACGGCCATTCCGTCCAAAGACCCGGCGGCAAAATCCTGGCCGCTGACGCCGTCCACCCAGGAAAAAACCCGGGTTTTCTCTGTGACGGTCAGACCGATCCGTTCTCCGGTGCTGGTCTCAACCACAAAGGCGCTCAGGGTGCCGTTTTCTTCCGTGGTACGCTCCACCACCTGGCCGGAGACCGGCTGCACAGCGCCGCATGCGGTCAGAATCAGCACACAGGAGGCCAACAGGCATCCCAGGCATCGTTGTCGCTTCATATGCGCTCCTCTGCTTTCTACACTCAATCGTAGGATGAGCATACCATGGAAATCCGGCGAATACCATCCTTTTTTGAAAAAATGCTGGAAGGACGGGCTTTTTTGTACAGGAAACGGCAGGCGGCTCCGTATGGGGGAGCCGCCTGCCGGAAACAGTGGGAAAAAGATGATTCTGTTATGACAATGCCGTGATGTCTGCCTGAAGCAGATCCCGGGCCGTGAGTGTATAGGCGGCGTCCATCAAGGCCGCCCGGAAGGAGCCCGGTCCCCGTCCGCCGGCTTGCGCCTGAGCCCGGGCGGAGCAGCACTTCCAAAAGGCAGAGGCCAGAACGGCCGCCTCTTCCGGTTCTGCCACAGCGGCAAAGGCACCGCAGAGGACGGAGAGCATGCAGCCGGTGCCGGTGACAAAGGGCATGAGGTCGCTGCCGCCCCGGACCCGCCAAAGATGGTCGCCGGAGGCAATGACGTCCTCCGGACCGGACAGCAGCACTAGGGTCCGCCTCTGCCGGGCCAGAGCGGCGGCTGCCTGCAGCCGCGCCTCCTCCGGGGCGCCGGCGGGCGTGTCCACCCCCTGTTCCCCGCCCTCCAGCTGCAGCAGCGCCCGGGCCTCTCCCAGATTCACCCGCAGAATGGACGGGGTGAAGAGATGGAGCATCCCCTGGATGCTCTGCAAGCGCCAGCGGCTGGCCCCGATTCCCACGGGGTCCAGCACCGTGGGATGCCCCAGGGCGGAGGCGGCGCGTCCGCAGGCCAGGCACAGCCGGAATTTCTCGTCATCCGGCGTGCCGGTGTTGAGGACGGAAGCCGCAGACGCGGCGGTGATTTCCTCCGCCTCCGGCAGGGCCTGGGCCATGATGGGACTGGCCCCGGCGGCCAGCAGCAGATTGGCGCAGTCGTTGGCGGTGACCAGATTGGAAATGCAGTGAATCAGGGGACGGCGGGCACGCAGGGTGTCCAGCCGGGTAACGTCAGGCATCATGGGGATTCCTCCGAACAGCGGAGGTCAGATGGCCGTCCGCATGGATTTCATGGCGCCGCTGCGCTCCAGGGAGAATACCAGGATACCCGCCAGCACAGACCCGCCTACCGTAGACACCAGGAACGGCACCACATAGGCATAGAACGCGATGCTGCCGGCCTCCACGCCCATAAAGGCCACGGCAATGGGATAGGACAGCAGTCCCCCGATGATGCCGGTGCCGAAGACCTCGGCGCACAGCGTCGCGGGGAGATTGCGGGTCTTTTTGTACATCAGGCCGCACAGCAGCGCGCCGCACATGCTGCCGGGGAAAGCCAGCAGGCTTCCCAGGCCCAGCAGGTTGCGCAGAAGGCTGGCAGCAAAGGCAGCGGCCACGCCGTAGCCCGGCCCCAGCAGCACGGCGCACAAAATGTTCACCATGTGCTGCACCGGTGCGCATTTACTGGAAAACACGGGGAAGGAAAAGGTACTGCCCACCACGGCCACAGCCACCAGCAGACCGGCCAGAGTGACTTTTCTTGCAAAATGTTCTTTCATGATCAAGGACTCCTTTGAAAAGATCGGATTGGCAGGGAGAAAACGACGGATTACAGCGTCTTCCCCTTGCATGGCAAGGCGGCGGACCCACTGGTCCGCCCGGAAAAATCGGTCGAGGCTTCCTGGCCTCCTCTCACGCCGGAACACGGCTTCCCATCGCTGCATCATTGGCCCGAACCCAGGGCGCTCCCCCTCGGTCCGCTCCCGGCTATGGCCGGGGCGCCATGGTCGTGTGCGCTCCCCCTCTCTTTCCAAAGTGTACAAAAAAACAGCGGACCCCATGGGGGTACCGCCGAATTGGAACAACCAGATGACTTCCTACGGTGGCATGACCCACATCAGGTAAAAGGGTCGAAGCAACAGCTTCCTCTCAGCCGCGGACGGCTCCCCTGTTTTTCGCTGTATTATGGCATCAAACGAAAAAAATGTCAAGAGGAGGGTTGCAAAACAGACAAAAGGGGCGTATCATAAGCCCAACAAGAGGGGAGTCCGCTGGCGCGGGCTGAGAGGAGGCCGCAAGACCTCGACCCGGAACCTGATTTGGGTCATGCCAACGTAGGGAGATACGCCGCAGACAGACACCCATTTCATGTTTGTCTGCGGCTTTTTATTTTTGCAAAGCGGGAGGAACCCATATGAAACTCACACCCAGCATGCTGCGGCTTTACGCGGTGACGGACCGGAGCTGGTCCGCCGACGAGGCGGATTTCTGGCGGCGGGTATCCGAGGCCATGGAGGGCGGCGCGCAGGTTGTGCAGCTGCGGGAAAAGCATCTTTCCCATGAAGCAATGCTCCGGGCGGCGGAGCGGTTTGTGGCGCTGTGCCGCAAATGCGGCGCGGTGAGCATCATCAACGATGATGTGGAAGCGGCGGTGGCCAGCGGCGCCGACGGTGTCCACGTGGGCCAGGAGGATCTGGAGGCGGGCCGCGCCCGGGCGCTGCTGGGGCCGGACAAGCTCATCGGCGTCTCGGCCCACAATGTGGAGGAGGCTCTGGCCGCCCAGGCGGCGGGAGCGGATTATCTGGGCGTGGGCGCGGCCTTTGTGACGGGCACCAAGTCCGATGCCGCCCCCATCAGCCGGGAGACGATCCGGGCCATTACGCAGGCGGTGGACATCCCTGTGGTGGCCATCGGCGGCATCGGGCCGGAGAATATCCTGGACCTGGCGGGCTGCGGCCTGGACGGTGTGGCGGTGGTTTCCGCCCTCTTCGCCCGGGAGGACACTGCGCAAGCCGCCCGGCAGATGCGGGCGCTGGCGGAGCAGATCGCCCGCTGATTTTCTGCGGAACAGCGGCTGCGGCCGCTTTTCCGGCGGTACATTGGGGGCACCACCTTGTATCGCCTAATAAAACTGTGCTGTCAAACGAGAAAGGAGAACCACATGAAAACAGCATTGACCATTGCTGGAAGCGATTCCAGCGGAGGCGCCGGCATCCAGGCAGATCTCAAGACCATGACCCTCAACGGCGTATTTGCCATGAGCGCCGTCACGGCCCTGACTGCCCAGAACACCACCGGCGTCACAGACATTCTGGAAGCCACCCCGGCCTTTTTGGAGGCGGAGCTGGACGCGGTATTCACCGACATCTTCCCCGATGCGGTGAAGATCGGCATGGTTTCCTCCGGGGAGCTGATTACCGTCATTGCCCGGAAGCTGCGCCAGTACGGCGCCCGCCACATTGTAGTGGACCCGGTGATGGTGGCCACCTCCGGAGCAAAGCTTTTGCGGGACGAGGCCCGGACTGTGCTGATGGAGGAACTGCTGCCCCTGGCGGAGGTGGTGACGCCCAATATCCCCGAGGCGGAGCTGCTCTCCGGCCGGCCCATTGCCACCCCGGCGGATATGGAGGCCGCGGCGGCGGATATCGGCACGCGGTATGGCTGCGCCGTGCTGTGCAAGGGCGGCCATCAGCTCAACGACGCCAACGACCTTCTGTGGAAAAACGGGACGCTGCGCTGGTTCAACGGCCGGCGGATCGACAATCCCAACACCCACGGCACGGGCTGCACCCTCTCCAGCGCCATTGCGGCGAATCTGGCCAAGGGCTTCGACCTGGAGACGTCGGTGGAGATGGCCAAGACGTATCTCTCCGGCGCCCTGGCGGCAGGGCTGGATCTGGGACACGGCTCCGGCCCCATGGACCACGCCTTTGACATCAAGCCCCAGTACCGTCAGGAGGCACAGGCATGAAAAAGACCTCCACGTTTCAGATGAGCCTGATCTGGTTCGGTGCGGGCGTCTCCCTGGCGGAGATCCTGACGGGCACCTCCTTTGCCGCCCTGGGCATGGCCCGCGGCCTGGCGGCGATCCTTCTGGGCCATGTGATCGGCTGCACGCTGTTCTTCCTGGCGGGCCTCATCGGCGGCCGCACCGGCCGCAGCGCCATGGAGGCGGTAAAGATGTCCTTCGGCCAGAAGGGCGGACTGCTCTTTGCGTTTTTGAATGTTTTGCAGCTGGTGGGCTGGACGGCCATCATGATCTATGACGGCGCCCTGGCCATCGGCAGGATTTTTGACGGCGGACACTGGATCTGGTGCCTGGTCATCGGCGGACTCATTGTGGTGTGGATCCTGGTGGGCATCACGAATCTGGGCGTCATCAACAAGGTGGCCATGGCGGCGCTCTTTGTGCTCACGCTGGTGCTGTGCAAGGTGATCTTCTTCTCCGGCGCGTCGGCAGGCGCCGCCCAGGGGGAGGCCATGAGCTTCGGCGCCGCGGTGGAACTGGCCGTGGCGATGCCGCTGAGCTGGCTGCCTCTGATTTCCGATTATACCCGGGAGGCGGAAAAGCCCTTCCAGGCCACCCTGGCCAGCACCGTGACCTACGGTGTGGTGTCGTGCTGGATGTACATCATCGGTATGGGCGCGGCCCTCTATACCGGGGAGAGCGACATTGCCGTGATCATGGTCAAGGCGGGCCTGGGCCTGGCGGCTCTGGTCATTCTGGTGCTCTCCACGGTGACGACCACCTTCCTGGACGCCTGGTCTGCCGGTATTTCCGCGGAGTCCCTCAGCGCCAAATGCAGCGGCAAGTGGACGGCAGTGGTGGTGAGCATTGTGGGCACGGCGGCGGCCATCCTCTTCCCCATGGATGATATCACAGGCTTTTTGTATCTGATCGGTTCCGTGTTTGCCCCCATGATTGCCGTGCAGATCGCGGATCATTTCCTGCTGCACCGGGACCGCTTTTCCATTGCTCTGGATGGACGGAATCTGGTGATCTGGCTCATCGGCTTCATTCTCTACCGGCTGTTGATGTATGTGGACATTCCCGTGGGCTATACCCTGGTGGACATGCTCATTACGGCGGCACTGTGCGTGGCGGCAGACCGCCTGTCCCGGCAATTCCGGCCGGCTCATTCATAACAAAACCGGAGCGGCACATGTGTGCCGCTCCGGTTTTGTCTTAGCTCTTTTGTGAATTTTCCTAACTTTGGGCAGGAAAATGAGGAAAATTTTTACGGAAACGGGGCGAAACCGCCCCGTTCTTTCAGGTCCATTTTAGCTTCCTCGGTTATGCTCAATGTGGATTCTGGGAATACCCCCACAGAAAGGAATTGCGAGCGATGAACGAACAATTGCTGGAACCACAGTCCGATAATCGGATGGAAGAAACGGCGGAAAAACGCCGGTTGAAATTGCGCAATCCCCTGAAGGGACTGCGTGGAAAGAAAAAACGCTGGTTATTGCTGCTGGTGGTGATTGCACTGGCCGGCGGCGCGGTGACGGTGCGGCTGCTGTCCAAGCCGCAGACGGCTTCGGCAGTCACCAGCTATCAGGAGGAAGAGATATCCCAGCGGGATATCGTCAACTCCCTCAGCTCCAGCGGTACGCTGCAGCCGGCAGACTCCTACACGGTTTCCACTCTGGTGTCCGGAGAAATCCTCAGCGATACCTTTGAGGAAGGAGACCTGGTGGAAGAGGGCCAGCTGCTCTATACGCTGGATTCTTCCGATGCCTCCACCAGCCAGAGCCAGGCGCGAAACAGCTATGCACAGGCGCAAAAGAGCTATTCGCAGGCGGTGAAAGCCAAGTACCCCACTGCGGATCTCACCGGCACGGTCAGCGAAGTGTATGTGAAAAACGGAGACACGGTCAACGCCGGTACGGAGCTGCTGACCATTGTGGGGGACAATAACCTCTATATCAACTTCCTCTTTACTTACGCCGATACCTCTGATTTTTACGTGGGTCAGACGGCCACCATCTTCATCAACGGGATGGCCGGCACCATCACGGGTACGGTAACGGCGGTGTCCAGCGGTTCTACCGCTTCCGATACCGGCAAGATGATTACCACCGTTCGGGTCAAGGCGCAAAATCCGGGACTGGTGACGTCTGCTTATACGGCCAGCGCCGTCATCGGCAGCTATTCCAGCTACGGCAATGTCTCCATTGAGATGGGAGAATCCAGCACCATTACCGCTGAGACTTCCGGCAAGGTGACCGGCATGAACTGGCTGGCCGGCGACGCTATCTCCAGCGGAGACCAGATCTGCACCATTACCGGTGACAGTGTGGATAATCAGATTGACAATGCCCAGCTGAGCCTGGACAATGCCCAGACCTCTCTGGAAAACGCCCAGGAAAAGCTGGAAGACTATCAGATCACGGCGCCCATCTCCGGCACGGTGGTGACCAAGACCGCCAAGGCCGGCGACAAGATTGAAGGCGGTTCCACCGGCACGCTGTGCACGATCTACGACCTGAGCTATCTGGAAATGACCATGAACATCGACGAGCTGGATATCGGCAAGGTGGAAGTGGGCCAGACGGTGGAGATCACGGCCGATGCCGTGGAGGGCCAGACCTATACCGGCGTGGTGACCAAGGTCTCCGTGGCGGGCACCACCACCGGCGGCATTACCACCTATCCCGTTACGGTCCGCATTGACGAGACCGACGGCCTGCTGCCCGGCATGAACGTGGATGCCGAGATTGTGCTCGAACAGGAGAGCGGCGTGCTGGCGGTGCCCAGTGCTGCGGTCAACCGCGGCAACACCGTGCTCATTACCGCTGACTCCCCCAGCGCGGTCAATGCTCTGGACCAGGAAGCCCCGGAGGGCTATGTATATGTAGAGGTGGAAGTGGGCATCAGCGACGAGAGCTATACCCAGATTCTCTCCGGACTGCAGGAAGGTGATAAGGTAGCCTATCTGCCCACCTCCTCCGGCGGTGAAATGGGCATGGCCATGACCATGATGCCCGGCGGCATGAGCGGCGGCATGGCCAGCGGCGGTATGCCCAGCGGCGGCATGAGCGGTGGTCCCGGCGGCCGGGGAGGCATGTAATGGGAGCCCTCATTGAATTCCGCGACGTATGCAAGTTCTATCAGATGGGGGATACCACCGTCAAGGCGGCCAATCACATCTCGTTTCAGATTCAAAAGGGCGAGTTTGTGGCCATTGTGGGCCAGTCCGGTTCCGGCAAGTCCACCTGTATGAATATCATCGGATGCCTGGATGTCCCCACTTCCGGCGCCTATTTGCTGGACGGACAGGATGTGGGACAAATGAACAAGAACCAGCTGGCGGAGATCCGCAACAAAATGCTGGGCTTCATCTTTCAGCAGTATAACCTCCTGCCCAAGCTCACGCTGCTGGAAAATGTGGAAGTGCCTCTGATGTATGCGGGAATGCCCCGCTCCGAACGCCATGAACGGGCCAAGATTGCACTGGAAATGGTGGGCCTTGGCAATAAGCTCCGCCACAAGCCGGCCCAGCTCTCCGGCGGCCAGCAGCAGCGGGTATCCATTGCCCGGGCCCTGGCGGGCGATCCGGCGGTGATTCTGGCTGACGAGCCCACCGGCGCACTGGATTCTCACACCGGCCGGGAAGTGCTCACCATGCTCCAGCAGCTCCACGCCGCGGGCAATACCGTGGTGCTCATCACCCACGATAACTCCATCGCCGTGCAGGCGCAGCGGATTATCCGCCTGGAGGATGGGCAGGTGATCTACGACGGCGACGCCAGCGCGCCGGAGGCCGTGGTTCGGCCCGATGCCGCCGGGAAGGGAGGAATGGGACTGTGAGCGTTCTGGAAACCTTCCAACTGGCAATCAAAAACATCCTCAGCAGCAAAATGCGGACCTTCCTCACCATGCTGGGCATCATCATCGGCGTGTGCGCCGTGATTGTGATTGTGGGCCTGGGCAACGGCATGCAGGGCTATATCGAAGACAGCTTTGCCGATATGGGCACCGATTCCCTGACGGTCATGATTATGGGCCGGGGCTCCTCCC
Source organism: uncultured Oscillospiraceae bacterium (assembly GCA_944387035.1). Lineage (GTDB taxonomy): Bacteria > Bacillota > Clostridia > Oscillospirales > Oscillospiraceae > Oscillibacter. The sequence continues at coordinate 15,158 of CALXDJ010000016.1, forward strand.
GCAGCGTCAGTGAAGAGGATATGTATGAGCTGGCGGAGGAAAACAGCGAGTATCTCAAGCAGATCTCCCCTACGGTCACCATGATGGGCAGTGTGAAAATCGGCAGAGATACGCTGACCGCCACCTCCATCACCGGAATCAGCGAGGACTACTTCTCCATGAAGGGCTATGAGGTGGTTCAGGGCCGGGGCCTGCAGTACATGGACATGACGGACCGAAAGAAGGTCTGCGTGGTGGGCCAGTACCTGAACATGGCCTATTTCGGCGGCAACGCCGTGGGGCAGACCCTGAAGATCAACGGCAATACCTTTACCATTGTGGGCGTCATGGCACAGGAAGGCTCGGAACTGGAAGAGGGCGGGACGGATGACTGCGTCTTTGTCCCCTACTCCACCGCGGCCCGCCTGAGCTATACCGGCACCATCTCCAGCTACACCATCACGGTGCAGAATACCGATCAGATCTCCGAGGCCAAGGCCGTGGTGGAGCAGAAGCTCTATCAGGTCTTCTCCGATGATGACGCCTATACGGTGACCAGTATGGCGGAGCTGGTGGAGGAGATGAACAGCATGGTCAACATGATCATCTACATCCTGGCCGGCATTGCCGCCATCTCCCTGGTGGTGGGCGGCATCGGCATTATGAATATCATGCTGGTGTCCGTGACGGAGCGGACCCGGGAAATCGGTATCCGCAAGGCTCTGGGCGCCAAGGAAAGCGCCATCATGCGCCAGTTCGTCATCGAGGCGGCCACCACCTCCTCTCTGGGCGGTGTGCTGGGAATCCTGCTGGGCTATGGACTTTCGGCCCTGGCGACTTCGGTCATCGCCAATGTCATGCCCGATACGCCCATTACCGTCAGCCCCAGTTTGTTGGCGGTGGTCGTGGCCTTCGGCGTGTCCACCGGCATCGGTGTGGTGTTCGGGTATCTGCCTGCCAAAAAGGCGGCCAATCTCAACCCCATCGACGCATTGCGTTACGACTGACGGCAAGACCGGATTCCCCCTTCTCCCGGCAGTCCCTGCCGGGAGATCCGGTCCGCCTGGTCCTATTAAAATCCCCCCGCACCGCGGTAAGCGGTGCGGGGGGATGCTTTTCTGTTTATACGGTCTCTTCTGCCAGACGGCGCAGCAGAGCGATCTCCTGGGCATAGCCGGGCAGTTCATTGGGCGTCTCCAGACAAAAGGGCAGATGCCGCAGCGCCGGATGGCGTACCACCCGGGCCAGGGCCTGCGTACCGATGGCCCCTTCCCCGATCCGGGCATGCCGGTCCTTCCGGCTGCCCAGGGGATTGCAGCTGTCGTTGAGATGGATCGCCCGCAGGCGGTCCAGGCCGATCACCCGGTCAAATTCCTCCAGCACGCCGTCCAGGTTGCCGGCCAGATCATAGCCGGCGTCCCAGACGTGGCAGGTATCCAGACAGACCCCTACCTTTTCGCGCAGCTCCACCTGATCCAAAATGGCCTTCAGTTCTTCAAAGCGGCCGCCGACCTCACTGCCCTTCCCTGCCATGGTCTCCAGCAAAACGGTGGTGGTCTGTTCCGGCCGCAAAACGGCGTTGAGGGCCTGGGCGATCCACGCCGCACCGGCTTCCGGCCCCTGCCCCACATGGCTGCCGGGATGGAGGTTATAGAGCTGGCCGGGCAGATGCTCCATGCGGCTCAAATCATCGGCCAGCGTTTCCCAGGCAAAGGTGCGGCGATCCTCCACGGCGGCACACAGATTCAACGTGTACGGCGCGTGGGCGATGATGGGGGCAAAGGCGTGACTTTGCAGCAGTGCCGTCAGGGCGGCGGCGTCCGCTTCGTCCAGAGGTTTGGCACGGCTGCCCCGGGGGTTGCGGGTAAAGAACTGAAAGGTATTTGCCCCCAGGTCCAGAGCCTGGCGCCCCATGGCGGCCAGGCCCCGGGAGGAGGATAGATGACATCCGATGTACAGCATGAGCGGCCTCCTGTAAGAAATATGAAGATATCATATCACATTTGAGCGCCGCCGTCTTTTGTAAATGCAACCGTTACACCTGGGCGGGAGGATCAGATCTTGGCTCCTCCTGCTCCAAAAACAGTTCTTCCGCCCTTTGTTGGGCACTCATCAACTCAGCGAGCAGCGTACGCAATGTTACTTCCGCGTCGGAGATCGCGTTAAACAAGCACAGGTATTCCTTGGGGATTTGTTCCATAATGGCCGTCCTTTCTTCGTTGACACAAGATATTGAAGGAACTGAGATCATCATACACAAAACCATGAGCGCTTCCTGTCCCATTTTGTCGAAGAGTCCGGAAAATTCCCAAAAAAATCCGAAGGGTGGCGCGCAGAGGGGAATGGATGGGATTTTGGTCTTTTCCCGGCGGCCCTTGCGGAAACGTGTTTCTTTGTGATATCATAAACAATACGACGGAATTTTGCCGGAAAGTACCGCAGAGAAAGAGAAAAGGAGTCGTTCCCATGTCCCAGCCCTTGACCACCACCGAATGCCTGCTGGACCAGTGCCGCCGCTATCCCGCGCTGGAGCCCGAAGATCTCATCAAAGCCCTGCACCAGAGCGTGTATGGGTGCGGACATCTGGTGGGCGCTGCGGAAGAGGGCATTGGCCGCATTCAGGAGGAAATGGACCGTGCCCGGGAGGATGCGGACGGGATAGAGCCGCTTGCCGGCGCGTATTGCCGGCTGCCGCTTGCCTGGGCCCGGAAGCTGGGCATGAAGGCGGAGACGGTGTTCGCCTTGTTTGCGTATTCCGCCCGTACGCCATCGGGAACGGCGGAGGAGCTGGAAGCGGCGCTGTCCGATATGGAGGCTCTGGCCCGGGCGGGCCGGCTTCCCTGGACGGAGGCGGCCGTGGAGCAGGCGGTGCAGGCCTACCGGCAGGCGGGCTGTCCGCTTTGCCGCCATACCCCGGCATTTCATCAGGCCTATGAACCGGCGTATCGGGTGATTCGGCGGGAATATGCATGGCTGGTGCCGCTTTTGGCGGCCATAGACCAAAAGCGGGATGGGACCAAACGGTGCCTGGTGGCCCTGGAGGGCGGCAGCGCCAGCGGAAAGACCACGCTGGCGGCGCTCCTGCAAGACCTGTACGGGTGCAGCGTCTTTCATATGGATGACTTTTTCCTCCGGCCGGAGCAGCGCACGCCGGAGCGGTATGCCCAGCCCGGCGGCAATGTGGACCGGGAGCGGTTTTGGCAGGAGGTGCTGGAGCCGCTGCGTCAAGGCGCGCAGTCCATTGCCTACCGGCGCTATGATTGCCGGACGGGGCGGCTTTTGGAACCGGTGGAAATACCGGCTGGCTCCATGGCGGTGGTGGAGGGAGCATACAGTCTGCATCCCGATCTGGCGCCGGCATATGATCTGCGGGTCTTTTTGAGCATCGATCCGGCCCTGCAAACGGCACGGATTTTCCGTCGGAACGCTCCGCCCCAGAGGGATCGGTTTTTTGACACCTGGATTCCGCTGGAGCAGGCGTATTTTCAATCTCTGGACCCCAAGGGCCAGTGTGACCTGGTATTGGAGGTGGAAGCATGAATGTAGTGGTGATCGATGGGCAGAGCGGCCGGATGGGGCAGATGTTTATTGAACGGGCCACGGCTGCCAATTTGCCCTGCCAGATCACAGCGGTGGGAACCAATGCCATTGCGACGTCCGCCATGCTCAAGGCTGGCGCGGAGGCCGGAGCCACCGGAGAAAACCCGGTGCTGGTGGCCTGCCGGACAGCGGATGTCATTGTCGGCCCCATCGGCATCCTGGCCGCCGATTCCCTCATGGGGGAGATCACGCCCACCATGGCGGTGGCCATCGGCCGCAGCGACGCCAAGAAGCTGCTGCTGCCGGTGAATCATTGCAACAATCTGGTGGCAGGTACCCAGGCGCTGTCTCTGTCCCGTCTGATGGATGAGGCGGTGGAGCTGCTGCGGTCTCTGTGTCCGTAATGGTCTCCGGCCAAGCTGGAGAAGTTTTTTTGCAGACTGTACCCATAATACCCATAATCGCGCCGGCGAAGGCGCGGCTCCCGTTCAAGACGGATCACTAGTTGAAAGGGAGAATTGACCATGAATCGAGAAGCTGTAATTTCTGCACCTGCCAAAAGCGGCACGGGATGGGCCCGAAATCTGGTGTATGCCGGAGCGGCCCTGGCGTTGTGCCTGGTTTTGCCCTTCCTGACAGGACAGATTCCCCAAATCGGCAGCGCGCTTTGCCCCATGCATATTCCCGTTTTGCTGGCGGGCTTTTTGTGCGGTCCCTGGTGGGCTGCGGCGGTGGGAGCAGCGGCTCCCCTGCTGCGCTTCGCTCTGTTTGGGATGCCGCCGCTGTTCCCCACCGGCCTTGCCATGTGCTTTGAGCTGGCTGCCTATGGCCTTGCCAGCGGCCTGCTCAGCCGGACCCTGCCCCGGACAGCGGCCGGTACCTACGGTTCCCTGGTGGGAGCCATGCTGCTGGGCCGTGTGGTTTGGGGAGCGGCGCAGACCATTTTGATGGGACTGAGCGGCTCCGCCTTTACCTGGGCAGCATTTCTCTCCGGTGCATTTTTCACTGCTGTTCCCGGAATCATTGTGCAGTTGGTATTGATTCCGCCGGTGGTGCTTGCCATGCGCCGGGCCGGTTTCATCCGGAGCTGATTTGACTTGTTTTTGCGGCCTGTGTGCAAAATCTGGCACACAGGCCGCACATTTTTTAATAAAACGGTTCTTGACGAAACTAGATTTTGTGCGGTATTTTAATAGAGTATAGAATTTTTCCGCCGGGCATTTTTCCGGCGGGGGATTTGCGGTAAAAACGAGCGGCCCGAAAGGCCGTCCCATAAGGAAGGAGAGACTGCCATGCCCGCAGACGCTGCGGAGAACCGTACGAAACAACGACTCAGCCGTGCTTTGAAGGAACTCCTGCGGAAAAAACCACTGGATCAAATCCGGGTGCGGGAGCTGACGGAGCTGTGCGGCTTACGGCGGCAGTCCTTCTATTATCATTTTAAAGATGTCTATGACCTGTTTGATTGGTCGGTGCGTCAGGAGCGGGAACTGCTTTTGCGGCGTCAGGATGAGTTTTTGACCTTTCAGGGAGCGGTGTGGGACTTGCTGGACTACACAGCAGAAAATCGCCCGTACTATGTTGCTTTTTGGAAGCATCAGGGCCATCAGGGCCTGCGGCATATCCTGGGAGATGCGGTGGAGGGCCTCTCCGCCAAAACTATGGCGTACTACTGTGTGCGGGGCGGAGCAAAGCTGGAGGAACGGGAGACCCAGATCCGCCTGCAGTGCGGAGCCTCCATCCTGCTGGCTCTGCTGGAAGCGTGGATTTGTGAGGATTTGGATCAGTCCCCGGAGACCATCAGTGCCACCCTGGAGGAGTGGGCGCAGCAGGCGGCCTTGGGAGCGGCCTGGGAGCGGATGGAACAAAACGGATAAACTGGATATTTTTGGCGGGAGACGAATGGACGGGCCCATTGGTTTCCTGCCTTCTTTTTACATTTTAAAAAGAAGTGTCCAAAAATAGACGTTTTTATGAAAAATGACTGTTTTGAGGGTACCATGCGCATGTTAACATTACAAATAGGAGTGATGTTGTGAAAAAGGTGCATTACGCGGTGATTTTGCAGAGCCAGTTGGGCCCCCGGTCAGGAGAGATTTTCCTGCAGGAGGAGCGTGGAGTGGTGTCTGGTCATTTTGCACTGCTGGGGGTACGCAATGGCTTTTCGGGCAGTGTGCTGGAAACAGGAAAATATCTCATATCGGGATCTCTGCGCACCCGGGCGATTCAGGAGCCCTATGACGCCATATTGACCGTGGAGGAAGGACGGCTGTATGGCGGACTCATCACCCGGCATGGCTGCTGGGAAGTGACCGGTGTGCTGTCCGGGGAATCCGGGCATCCGGCGGAGTCGGAACTGTGAGCATGCAGGAAATTGTGTAGAGAAGTTTCGTTGTTTGCGAGCAAGGTATAACGTTTGGAAGAATGGTTTGGATGAATGGCAAACAGGATGGAAAGGAGTAAGACGGTGCGGGAGTATGTGGTAAACCGGCCGGATGCAGGGGCGATGCGGACCCTTTTGGAGCGGGAATCCGATCCGGAGGGGGTGATTGTGCGGCTTGCTTGGTTGGCGGGGCTATCCCGGGATGAGATTGCCGCGCTGTGTTGGGAACAGGTCTCCTTTATGGATGAGCGGCTGGAACTGCCGGATCGGACCATTCCCATGACAGAACAACTGCGCGGATACTTGTGGCGTCTTTATCAGAACCGGAAAAGTGAGAGCCCCTATGTGGTGGTTTCTGAACGGTATGGAGATCGGATGCAGCCCGAGTCCATTTCCCGGCTGGCCCGGCAGGCGCTGGACCGGAGCGGTCAAAAAGACGTGCGGCTGATGGACCTGCGTCATGACTGGATCATTCACCAGCTGGAGACGGAGGACTGGCCCACGGTGGCGCGGCTGAGCGGCGTGGAGGTTCCGGCACTGCAGGCGCGGTTTTCCAGATTTGTGACCCGGGAAAAGCCGCAGAGCAAGCCTGCGGATGAAGGCCGGGTGGATGAATTTAAATTGTGGAAGGTGCTCCAGGCGGAGAAGCGCTCACCGGCAGGGCTGGCCCTGTGGCTGGCGTGGCAGATGGGCCTGCAGGCCCGGGAGATTGCGGCGCTGACCTGGGAACAGGTGGATTTTGAGGCAGGCGTCATCCGGCTGGAGCAGCGGGAAGAGCCGCTGACCAACGCGGTGCGCCGGCTTTTGTGGGAGGAACGGGACAGCCGCCCGCCCCAGGCGGACCCGCACGTTCTGCTGACGGAGCAATCTCACAAGCCGCTGGATCTGCCCCGGCTGTCCCGGCTGACCCGGGCGGCTCTGATTCGGGGCGGTCTGGAGCATGTGCACTTGATGGACCTGCGGCGGGATGAGCGCCGCCAAAGCGGAGACACAGCATTGCTGGAGCGGGCCGCTCACGGAGCAGTTTCCCGCGGCGAGGCCATGGAACTGCTGGGCTTGTCCCGGACCGCGGCGTATGCCCGGCTGCGCCGCCTGACCGAAGAGCACCGGCTGATCCGGATCGGCGGGAAATATTATCTGCCCGGTACCGTGGTGCCGCCGGAAGAACAGCCCACAGCCGTACAGAACTATCTGGAGCAGGCGGGCTTTGCGTACCGGCAGGAAATTGCCCGGCTGCTGCATGTGCAGCCCAAGCAATGCACCTTAATTCTCAAACGGATGGTGACCTCCGGACAGATCGCAAAGCAAGGACAAAAGTATCTGCCTCAGGAGCAAAAGGTGGAATAACCTACATAAAAGCACCGCCGGAATTTGGCGGTGCTTTTTGCTTCAAAATCCCAATGTTACCTTTTGCGTACAAATAAAGATGCTAAAATTGACGCCGATTTTCAGTTATGTTAAAAGGCCGCCCAAACCATTGCAATTCCTTAGGATTTATCGTAGATTAACCTTGCAAAAGCGCCGGGCGCTTCCCTGTCGGCCCGGACAACGGGGTTGGCTAGCCCCCGATACCGTCATTCGGGACGGCGTGGAAGGACGGCGCAATTGCAATATTCTATAAGGAGGAAACATCCCCATGAAGAAGTTCCTTTCTCTGGTTCTGGCTCTGACGATGGCCATGTCTCTGGTCACCATCAGCGCTGGCGCCAAGGACTTCACGGACGACAGCAAGATCACCTATAAAGAAGCTGTTGACGTGGTGTCCTCTCTGGACATCGTCGATGGTTACACCGACGGTTCCTTCAACCCCACCAACACCCTGACCCGTGGCGCGGCTGCCAAGATCATCTGCAACCTGATCCTGGGACCCACCACCGCTGACGCTCTGTCTGCTGACACCGCTCCCTTCAAGGATGTGCCTGTCACCAACGAGTTCGCCGGCTACATCGCTTACTGCTCTCAGCAGGGCATCATCTCCGGTTATGCTGACGGCACCTTCCGTCCCGCCGGCACCCTGACCGGCTATGCCTTCATGAAGATGCTGCTGGGCGCTCTGGGCTATGATTCCGACATCGAAGGCTATGTGGGCGCCAACTGGTCCGTGGCCGTGGCCAAGCAGGCCGTGGGCATTGGCCTGGATGACGGCAACGACGAGTTCGTCGGCGTGAAGGCTGTCACCCGTGAGGAGGCTTGCCTGTATGCCTTCAACACCCTGACTGCTGACATGGTCGAGTACGGCTCCACCACCACCGTGAACGTCAACGGCGCTACCGTGGTTATGGGCGGTTCCAAGGCCAGCGTTGTGTCCAACTCCAAGAGCAAGGACTATCGCACCAGCAGCGATGACCGCGATGAGGTCATGCAGTTCTGCGAGAAGTACTTCACCGATCTGGAGCTGCGCAGCGACGCTGCTACCGACGACTTCGGCCGTCCCTCCAACACTTGGTACAACGACAACGACAAGATCGGCACCTATGCTAAGGAAGCTGACGTTGTCTACACCGCTGATGTCAAGTCCAAGGACATCTATGCTGACCTGGATCTGAGCGACGCTTACAACTATGATGTTGTGGTCGACGGCCAGGAGTCCGCTAACGACTTCGTTGTGGCCAAGCGCGACAACCAGGACGGCTACGATGGTGCGGATCCCGACGACAAGATTGCTGATGTGATCGGCGACGTTCTGGGCAACGGCTCTCTGATCGAGGTCTACAAGGACGAGCAGGTCATCACCGTTGTCAACACCTACATCATGCAGGTCAACGGCGACTATGACAAGGACGAGGAAGAGCTGACCCTGGCTACCGTTGACGATGCCAAGGAGCCCGACGTTTCCGACGACGTTCTCTCCAGCGACGACTTCGACAACCTGGATGCTTACGAGGACGAGGAGTATGTCCTGGTCACCGTGGCTAACGGCGTGATCAAGTCCATCGCCAAGGCTGAGCAGGTTACCGCTACCGTCACCGAGTATGTCGAGGACGATACCGTTACCGCTGGCGGCACCGAGTACAAGTATGCCTATGGCAACGACAACACCGACGGCACCTATGAGCTGAAGACCGACTACGATCTGTATCTGGACGCTTACGGCTATGTCATCTACGCTGACGGCGTGGAGGACGAGACCAACTACGTCTATGTCTACGAGTTCGGCACCAGCAGCGGCCTGTCCACCACCTCCAAGGTTCTGGCTTATGCTTACTTCCTGGACGGCACCGATGACGAGATCACCATCAACAAGGTTGACGGCGACAAGGTTACCGGCGCTGATACCGAAGCGGGCGGCTCCCTGTACAATGTCCAGGGCTGGTACAAGTATCGTGCCAAGGACGACGGCAAGTATGACCTGACCCCTGTTGCCAACGTGGGCGGCGGCTCTGTGGCTTCCGGCACCGAGATCACCAACTATGATAAGAGCGTGAACATCGTCTACGGCAATGGTACTGGCGATTCCCTGAAGGGCAACGCTTCCACCGTGTTCGTGATCCGCGAGAAGGACGGCGATGTCAAGGTTTACACCGGCATCAAGAACGTGGCTGACATCACCAGCACCACTGGCAATACCGAGGTTACCATCTTCACCGATGGCAGCACCACCTATGCCAAGTATGTCTTCGTCGACCTGAAGGGCGGCAAGATGTCCGGCGGCTCCAACAGCTCCGACCTGGTCTTCGTGGTTGATCTGGACAAGAAGGGCACCGACGCTGACGACAACGAGTACTATCGTTACGATGCCATCCTCAATGGCGAAGTCAAGCAGGTGAAGTTCGAGGACAGCCTGAACGTTGGCTATCTGTACAACGAGGTTGAGTACGACGATAACGGCTATGTCACCAGCTGCGACGCCATTGATGATGATACTCCCAATGCGTATGATGACTACTACTATGACGAGGTCACCAACGCTAAGGTGTCTCAGAAGAGCAGCACCGTCACCATCGCTGGTGAGGGCTTCTACATGGCTTCCGGCGCTAAGATCTTCGTGATCGATGATGACGATGTCTCCACCTACACCGCCAAGAAGCTGGCCAACGAGTATGAGGACGGCGGCCTGAACGCTCGCGTCACCGGCGTGCTCAACGCTGACGGCGAGTACAGCTACCTGTACATCTACTTGCTGTAATTGAATCCATCGGATTCAATTTCCGGTCGATAAACAAAACCCCCGCACCTTTCGGTGCGGGGGTTTGTTTTTATTCTTCGGAATGGTTAGAAGTTTCCGCACTGGGGTCTTCCTCTGTCATTTGAAAGTAAGTTTCGGACACTTCCCGTTCTTCCAAAACCTGCGTGCCGTCGGCTTTGCATACTAAAACAGAAATGGTCATAGAGCACCTCCTTTTGTGGAACGGCTGGCAAATTGCAGCCCCCTTTTATAAAGCGCTGCCCGCCCTCGTTTTGTGACGAAGGCGGGCAATTGTATGCATGCAAAATTTGTGGGGCGGATATTTGAACGTTTCCCGTCATAGCCGCCGGATGAAATGACGAAGCGGACGGCTCTCATCCGCCTTGCGCCAGACGGCCAGGATTTCTTCGGATTCTTCCGCTCCCACCAAGGGGACGAAGGCCAGATTGTCCGCGTCGGTCAGCTTGTCCGTGCAGTAGGCAGGCAGAATAGAGATCCCCTCCTCTGCTGCCACCATCATCAAAATGCTCTCCACATCGTTGGACCGCAGCAGAATATTGGGCTGATACCCCGCCTGCCGGTAGAGGGCCATGAAATAGGAATCGCCGTAGGAATCCCCGGTTGCAGAAGGGGACATATAGAGAATGGCCTCGTTTTTCAGTTCCGTCCGCCGCAGGGTGGTCCGCCGGGCCAGAGGGTGCCCCGCGTATAATGCAACCACCAGGGGAACCTGCTCCACGATCCGGGCCTCTACCTCCTCTGCCCGGATATTGGTGCTGTCCCAGGTGAAAATAATGTCATACTCCCCGTTGAGAAGTCCGGCCGCCAGGACGTCCGTATCACAGCGATGACAGGTAATCAGCACGTTGGGATATTCCAAATGAAACGCCCGCAGCTTGTTGGACAGATCACTGCGTTCATAGCCCTTGGTGTACCCGACCCGCAGCGTACCCACCAGTCCGGTGGAGGCGTCCCGGGTGCGGCTGAGGGCAGTATCCATCCGGGCAAGAATCCCCTTGGCCTCCTGAAACAATACGCTTCCTGCCGGAGTCAGGGTTACCGGGCGGTTATCCCGGTCCAGCAGCCGCACGCCCACCGCCTCCTCCAATGCCCGAACCTGCTGGCTGATGGCGGTTTGGGAAAGATAGTATTGATTTGCGGCTTTGGTAAAGCTCTGGTGTTCCGCCACCGCCACAAAATATTTCAACTGATTGAGATTCATACGCCACCCCGTTATTATCACTTTTTCTTATTTTAATACGAAAATTATCCGTTTACAACCCTGAATATTCGGGTGTATAATGACAAATCGTTATGATAGAGTTGCCGGAGGCCGCCCGATAGCCACTTACCCGGCGTTTGAAGGAGGAGCAGTATATGAAGATTTTTGCGTATGAGACGCGGCCCGATGAGCAGACACAGATGGAAGCCTTGGCGCAAACACTGGGCGTGGAGCTGGAGACCAGCGCCGCAGTGCCCGGGCCGGATACCGCAGCCCTGTCGGCAGGCTGTGAGGGCGTATCCATTTTGGGACAGGGCACCATCGATGCGGCGCTGCTGGATCAATTCTATGCCCAGGGCGTGCGGTACCTCTCCACCCGCACGGTGGGATACAACCATATTGACCTTCGCCATGCCCGTGAGCTGGGGATGCGGGTGTGCAATGCCAGCTATGATCCCAACGGCGTGGCGGATTTCACGGTGATGCTGCTGCTCATGTGCCTGCGCCAGTATAAGCAGGCTATGTGGCGGGGGCAGGTCAATGATTTTTCCCTGGAGGGTCTGCAGGGCCGGGAGCTGAAAGATCTGACCGTGGGGATTGTGGGCACAGGAAAGATCGGTGCGCAGGTGGTGCGCAATCTCTCCGGCTTCGGCTGCCGGATGCTGGCCTATGATTTGCGGGAAAATCCGGCGATTTCCGATCTGGTGACCTATGTAGACTGGGATACGCTCCTGGCGCAAAGCGATATCATCACTCTGCATATGCCGCTCTTTGACTCCAATTACCACATCATCAACCGGGAGTCCATTGCCAAGATGAAGGACGGCGTGGTGCTGATCAACTGTTCCCGGGGGGAGCTGGCGGATATTGAGGCCCTGATCGAGGGCATTGAGAGCCAGAAGATCGGTGCTTTGGGCATGGATACCTCCGAGGGTGAGGAGGGCATTGTCCACGAGGACCACCGGGTGGACATCCTCCCCAACCGGAACTGGTTCTATCTCCATCAGTTCCGCAATGTGGTGATGACCCAGCATATGGCCTTCTATACCGACGCCGCCGTGGCCAGCATGGTGGAGTGCGGTATCCGGGGAATTTGTCAGATGGCCCGGGGGGAATCCTGCCCCACGGAGCTGCGGCAGGAGACATGAAAAAACCCGCAGGGAGCAGCTGCTCCCTGCGGGTTCTTTATGATGGATTATTCCTCCACCAGAATTTCCACGGCCTGACGCAGGGTTTCCTCTCCCCCCACGTTTCCCGGGAAAATCACATAGGGAATGCCGGGGAAGCGGCTGCCTGCATCGGTCTGCCAGACGGGAATGCCCGGGCAGATCTGGCCCAGCACATTGGCCTTCTTGACGCCCAGGGCCTCGGTGCCCACGGTGCTGGACGTAATGCCGCCCTTGGCAATGATAAAGGCAGGCGTGACCTTCAGACGGCCCACCAGGCTCTGCACGCCGTCGCTGATCTTGACGCTGCGCATCAGGGCGCTTTCCGGGGTGTCGTTTTCCACCGTCAGCAGCTTGCGGTTGGTGTAGCACACGGCCACCTTGCCGGAGCGGATGACGTCCTCCTCCTGAGCCACGCACCGGTCCACCTCGGCGTAGAAGGCCTCGTCACCCTCCAGTACCAGATCGCTGTGGAACTCAATGGGCACCACGCAGGGCAGCTTCAGCAGAGCTTCCAGCTGGGCGGTGGTCTTTTTGGTGTGGCTGCCCACCACCACGACGCCGCCGGTGCCGGTGTCCATGGTTACCATATCTTTCCGGCGCAGCAGGGGAATGTCGGTAATGCCGCCCACCACCTTGACCAGACCTGCCGCCGTGCGGAACAGGAAGGTCTTGCCGTGGGCCAGGCTCCGGTAGAGGGCTACGGCGAAGATCTTGATGTCGCAGTAGCTCACGGCGTTGACGCACACCTTGTTGAAGTCCGTCACGGCGTCCAGCTTGGCAACGATGCCGTCGTAATCCTGAGCCCGCAGCTCCTCCAGGGAGATGCAGGTGACGGAAGCGGCAGGATACTTCCCACCGGTCTTTTCCTCAATGTAGGAGGGAATGTCGGAATGGGTGTAGCCGAAGGTCTTATCCTTGGCAAACTCCGTCTGGGCGGCAGGCACCAGCTCGTCACCGTACTGGACATAGTGGGTGTTGCCGATGGTGAAGCGGCCGCCCTCCAGGAAGAAGGGGCACAGGATCTCGCCGTCCACATGGCGGCCTGCCTCCTCCATCCCCTCACGCAGCAGCTCCGTCTCCAGGGGGAAATGGCCCCGGAGGGTGGAGTCGCTGCGGCTCATGATGAGGTAGCGCTTGCCGGTGGCCTTGGCCGCGGCGTTGATGTTGGCGGAGATCTCCCGGTGGACGGCAGTGGTCTGTTCCGCCGTGAGGCCGCGGCTGTTGGTCAGGATGTAGAAGACCTTGCCGGGCTCCATCAGGCCGCTCTGGATGCTCTCCACGGACCAATCCGTGTAGACGGAAATGTCGTGAACGGTCTGGACGCCGGTGGGATCATCGTCCAGAACGATGAATTTCACATCGCTGGAGTCAATCTCCTGCTGCAGCAGGGCCTCTACCGCGGCCTGATCCACAGGGGGGAAAGAGTTGAGAATGTCGGCGCGGATGGTCTGTTCCATGGTATTGCCCTCCCCTGCTCAGTCCTCGTCGGAGTGAACGGTGACACCCGCCAGCTGCTCGAAGTACTGCACGTAGCCGGAGTGGTCGTCATCCATGTGGCCGGAGACCTTCAGGGCCTGCTGAATCTCAAAGAGCTGGGCGGTCAGGGGCAGGGGGACGTCAATCTCGTGGGCGGTGGCCAGGACGTTCTTGATGTCCTTGTGGTTGACGCGGATGGTGCCGCCGGGCTTGAAGTTGCGCTTGCACATCATGGGAGCCTTGGCGTCCAGCACGGTGCTGCCGGCCAGGCCGCCCCGTACGGCGTGATAGACCTTCATGGGATCCACACCGGCCTTGGTGGCCAGCACCAGGGCCTCGGACACGGCGGCAATGTTCAGGTTGACCATGATCTGGTTGGCCAGCTTGGTGACGCTGCCGGCGCCGGAGCTGCCGATCAGCAGGGCGCTGCTGCCCATGATCTCAAACACGGGCTTGAGCCGGTCGAAGTCCGCCTGGTCGCCGCCGCACATAATGGCCAGAGTGCCGGCGATGGCGCCGGGCTCGCCGCCGGAGACAGGAGCATCCACAAAGCCCACGCCGATTTCCTTGAGACGGCGGTAGCACTCCTGAGACTCACCGGGGGTGACGCTGGACATGTCGCACACCACCTTGCCGGCGGTCAGCGCGGAGGCCACGCCGTTCTCGCCGAACAGCACCTCCCGGACGATGGCGCCGGTGGGCAGGATCGTAATAATGAGATCGCACTCCCGGGCAATGTCCGCATAGCTGCCGGAAGAGGCGCCCATATCGCACAGCTCCTTGACCAGCGTCTCGTTGAGATCGCTGACCATCAGATCCTGTCCTGCCTTTACCAGATTCGTCGCCATGGGGCGACCCATAATGCCCAGACCAATGAAACCGACCTTGCTCATAAGACCATCCTCCTGTAAATTCCATATGAATTGCGGCGGCGGCGTTTTCCGTCGGAGCGCCGGGAATTGCGCAACGCTTACCCGTCGTTACGTTCGTTGATGTCAGTATATAGTATACCGGTATACCGGTCAAGAGAAAATTCTGTTTTTCCGGCAAAAATAGAAAAAACAGCAGCTTATACAAAAAGAACCGGGGGGATTTTGTGAAAAAATCCCTTGATCGGTATACCGGGATTCTGATAAGATACCGGCAGACGAATTGGATTGCGCAAAACGCAGGAGGAGGACCACTATGGCGGGCTACCGGTTTTTACAGGAGGAGGCATATGCCCATATCAAGGAGCAGATCGTCACAGGTTCCTTGGCGGAGGATCAGATCTACTCCGAGACCAAGCTGGCGGCTGCCATCGGCATTTCCCGCACCCCGGTCAAGGACGCACTGGTGCGGCTGAGTCAGGAGCGGCTGATTGACATTCTGCCCAGCCGGGGATTCCGGCTCCATCACATGTCCCAGGCGGATGTCTGGGAGACGTATCAGCTGCGTACGGCGGTGGAGGGCTTTTGCGCGCTGCATCTGGCGCACCGCAAGGAGACGGACCAGGGCGCGGCCTTGCTGGAGGCACTGGAAGCAAGCGTGGCGCGGATGGAGGCCCAGGGTGAGCAGACGGATCTGGAAGAGTACTGGGCGGAGGATTTCGCCTTTCATCGCCTGCTGGTGGAGTTTTCCGGCAATCAGGAATTTTTGCAGCTCTTTGAGAGCTATCACTACCGGATGTCGGTGATCGCCAAGGAGAGCTTTCACAGTCCCAACCGCCGGGCGGTGGCCCGGGAGGAGCATCAGGCCATTGTGGACGCCATTCGCCGCAGCAGCGGCCGGGACGACCTGGAGGCCTATGCCGCCGTGCGCCGTCATATGGAGGCCAGCCGGGACCTGGTGCTGCGGGAAGTGCAGGCGGAGTAACCGGCAGAGAGAGGCGGTGCGGACAGTGCTCCCCTGCCCTGCTCACGGTTTAAAGAAAAGTATCAAAAAACCAGCAAGCCCGGACGCCAAATCGGCGTCCGGGCTTGTTTTGCGCTGCGGATTCTGTCAGGATTCCTGGGGCAGAAAGGAGCGGTCGAAGCCGTGGGGCAGCAGCTCCCGCAGGGAAAGCGTCAGCTCCTGGCCCTGTTCGTTGAGGCAGATGACCTCCAGATCCGGGGCAAACTCCTGGAGCACCTGGCGGCATACCCCGCAGGGAACGCAGAAGTTGTCTCCGCCGCCGGCTACGGCGATGCGGACAAAATCGGTGTGGCCCTCGCTGACGGCCTTGGCCACGGCGGTGCGCTCGGCGCAGATGGTGGGCGAATAGCCCGCGTTTTCAATGTTGCATCCGGTGAATACCGTGCCGTCCCGGCATTCCAGCGCGGCCCCTACGGCAAAGTGGGAGTATGGGCAATAGGCCCGCTTCCGCATGGCCATGGCGGTGGCCTTGAGTTCCTCTCGGGTCATGGGCAATCCCTCCTGATGGTAGTGGAAATGGCTGCAATCTTACCATTTATGATAATTGCCCGCATACAAAAAAGCAAGGGGATGCAGCACATCCAAAAGCGCTGGAATGGGGGCTCCCGGCACGGCGGAGCGATATTGGGGAAATCCGGTGTGCGGAAACAGCGTGCATATCCAGAAATGGAAAGGTAGGATGTCTCCTGCTGTGGGCATACAGCCTGCGGCGCATATTGCCGGGTAAAAATACATCGAATTGGAATTTTTCTACAAATACAGAAGCGGAGAACCGTTCATATTCGTGATAGGATACAAATGTTTTCCGGCGCGGCAGGTTTGTGTTGTATTTTGATGCATGGCTTTGTATAATAAGACCAACCAAACATTGGAGATGTTTCAAATGTTCATGATCTCTGCTCTCATTGCGATTTTGACTCTGAACATTATTCTGGCTCTGGTACTGGGGATTTTGGTACGGAAACAGGATAGTGCGATTGGTCATGCCTGAGAGACGGGGAACATGCATCTCGGTGAAACAGGAATCAGCTTCCTAAAGATTCACCGAAACAGCACGGATTACCCAAAATCCCGTGGTTCGACCAACGAACCACGGGATTTTTTTATTCCGCCGGTATGGGAGCCGGCAGACCACCAAGGAGGGGATCAAACATGATGATGACAGGAGCACAGATCCTGGTGGAAGCCCTGAAGCGGGAAGGAGTGGAGCATATCTTCGGATATGCCGGCGCCACCATCTGCCCGATTGCGGATGTGCTGCGTGAGACGCCGTCCCTGGGATACACCTTGGTACGGACCGAGCAGAACGCGGGCCATATGGCTTCCGGCTATGCCCGGGTGACGGGTAAGACGGGGGTATGCCTGGTGACGTCCGGCCCCGGTGCCACCAATCTGGTAACCGGCATTGCCACGGCGTATCTGGACTCCATCCCCATGGTGGCCATTACCGGGCAGGTCCCCTCCAACCTGTTGGGGCGGGATATCTTCCAGGAGGTGGATATCACCGGCACCGTGGCGGCCTTCTCCAAGCACAGCTACCTGGTCAAGGATGCGGCCCGGCTGCCCCAGATTGTCAAGGAAGCCTTTTACATCGCCTCCACGGGCCGTCCCGGCCCGGTGCTCATCGATATCCCGGTGGACATTCAGGAGCAGGAGGTTGCGGATGTGACGTTCCCGGAGTCGGTCAGCATCCGGGGCTATAAACCCTCCGTGCGGGGCAATGATCTGCAGATCAAGCGGGTGGCCGAGGCCATCTCCAAGTCCCGCCAGCCGGTGATCTGCGCCGGCGGCGGCGTGTGGCTGGCCGGCGCCCGGGATGAGCTGGTGGAGCTGGCGGAGCGGTATTCCATCCCGGTGGTCAAAACCATGATGGGATTGTCCGTGCTTCCCACGGACCATCCTTTGAACCTGGGCATGATCGGCGCCCACGGCAACCGCTGTGCCAACAAGGCCCTGGCCAAGTCCGACCTGCTCATTATGGTGGGCAGCCGGGTGGCGGACCGGGCCATTATCTCCCCGGAGGAGATTCAGCGCCGCATGGCCACCATCCACATTGATGTGGACCCGGCGGAGATTGGCAAGAACATGCAGGCGGCCATTCCGCTGGTGGGCGATGTCAAGGTCATTTTGCGGCAGCTGCTGGAGCTGCAGGTTCCCGCGCCGGACGATGCCCAGTGGCGCGAGCAGCTCAAGGAATACCGCCGGGCCGAGCTGGAGCGGGAGTTTCCCCGTCGGGAGGGCTACGTGTTCCCCGGCACCGTGCTGCGCAAGCTGGGACGGCTGCTGGACGACGACGCGGCGGTGTGCGTGGATGTGGGCCAGAATCAGATCTTCGCCTGCAAGTACCTGCCCCAAAAGCACGGACGGCTGCTGACCAGCGGCGGTCTTGGCACTATGGGCTATGCCCTTCCGGCTGCCGTGGGCGTCAAGGTGGCCCAGCCGGAGAGACAGACCGTGGTGATCTGCGGCGACGGGTCGTTCCAAATGGCAATGAACGAGCTGGCGGCCGTCCGCTGTGCCAATATGGACATCAAGATCGTGCTCTTCCGCAATCAGGTACTGGGACTGGTACATCAGATTCAGAAAACCGCACCCTATCATGGCCCCTTCGGCGTGGCGCTGGATGGTTCCCCCGATTTTGAGACCATCGCCGCCGCCTACGGCATCCCCAGCATGGTGGTCCGCGATGAGGACGCGCTGGATGAGACGCTGGAGCGGTTCCTGGCCACCCAGGGCAGCTGCATCCTGATCTGCGAAGTGGACCCCGATGTGGGGACCACCGACTGAAAGGAGGAGACGCGAGATGAAACAGACGATTTCCGTCCTGGTGGAAAATCAGGCCGGCGTCCTCAACCGGATTACCAGCCTGTTCTCCCGCCGGGCGTTCAACATCCACTCCCTGGCGGTGGGCGTCACCGACGATCCCTCCGTTTCCCGCATTACCATCATCGTTGAAAGCGGCAACAGCGTCATGGAGCAGGTGGAAAAACAGCTCAACAAGCTGGTGGAGGTCATCAAGGTCCGCACGCTGGAAGAGAACAGCTACATCGGCCGGGAGCTGATGATTCTCAAGGTCAGCGCCAACAGCCGGACCCGGCCCAACATCATGACGCTGTGCCAGATCTGCGGGGCCAAGGTGTCGGACATCTCCCCCACGTCTATGACCATGGAGCTCTCCGACACGCCGGACCGACTGGACAGCTTTCAGGAGATGATGCGGACGTTCAATATTCTGGAGGTGGTCCGCACCGGCGTCATCGCGCTGCAAAAGGGCGGCGGAAAGATCTGAGCGCAAGCAGGAGGAGGAAACGAAATTGAAGATCCGCGCAACGCAAGCCATTATGGAATGCCTGCTGGAGCAGGAGGTCGACACGGTTTTCGGCTATCCCGGCGGCACCATTTTAAATGTATATGACGAGCTCTACCGATACCAGGACAAGATCCGTCATGTCCTGACGGCCCATGAGCAGGGTGCCGCTCACGCGGCGGACGGCTATGCCCGTGCCACCGGAAAAGTGGGTGTGTGTTTTGCCACCTCCGGCCCCGGTGCCACGAACCTCACCACCGGCATTGCCACGGCCCATCTGGACTCCTCCCCCGTGGTGTTTATCACCTGCAATGTGGGCGAGAGCCTGCTGGGCAAGGACGCGTTCCAGGAGGTAGACTCCACCGGCATTGCCATGCCCATCACCAAGGCGGCCTTCCTGGTGCGGGATGCCCAGCAGATTCCGGATGTGATGCGTCAGGCCTTTGCCGTGGCAGCTACCGGCCGTCCCGGTCCCGTGCTCATTGACTTTTTGAAAAACGTCACCGCCCTGGACCAGATGATTGACTACACCTTCATCCCCTGGCGGGAAAACCGCAAGTGCGGCAGTCTGCAGCCTCTGGGAGACAGCCACCTGCCCAAAAAGCCGGAGCCGGACCAGGAGGATGTGGAAAAGCTGCTGGAGATGATCGCCCAGGCGGAACGGCCGCTGCTGATCTGCGGCGGCGGCGTGGTCCGGGGACGGGCCCACCGGGAGTTCCGGGAGTTTGCGGAAAAGCTGGATGCGCCGGTGGCCATCACCCTCATGGGCGGCGGCGGTTTCCCCGGCGGACATCCCCTGACCACCGGCATGATCGGCATGCACGGGTCCCGGGCATCCAATGTGGCCTGTGATGAGTGTGATCTGCTCATTGCCGTGGGCTGCCGGTTTTCCGACCGGGTGGCCCTGGACCCGGCTACCTTTGCCTCCCAGAGCAAGATCGTTCAGATTGACATTGACCGTGCGGAGATCGACAAGAACGTCCCCACGGACCACCATATCATCGGTTCGGCCCGGCGGGTGTTGACCCTGCTCAATCAGGGTATGCCCCAGTACCACCACGAGGCGTGGAAGGAGCGGATTCTGCCCCTGCGCCAGCCCTCCGCGGCGGAGGAATCCGACCATCTCACCCCGCAGCAGGTGCTGGAGGTCATCCGGCGCAGAGCGCCCAAGGATGCCATCGTGGCCACGGACGTGGGCCAGCATCAGATGTGGGCCATCAAGTACCTGCACTTTGACTATCCCGGCCAGCTGCTGACCTCCGGCGGCTTCGGCACCATGGGCTTCGGCCTGGGCGCGGCCATCGGTGCCCAGATGGGCAATCCCGACAAGCGGGTGCTGCATATCACCGGCGACGGCTGCTTCCGGATGAACTGCCATGAGCTGTGCACCGTGGAGCACTATCATCTGCCCATCATCTCCATTGTGTTCAACAACGGCACACTGGGCATGGTGCGCCAGTGGCAGAGCCTGATTTACAACCACCATTACTCCGAGACGACCCTGGACCGTGGCCCGGATTTTGTGAAGCTGGCGGAGGCCTACGGCCTGCGGGGCTTCCGGGTACGGACCCGGGAGGAGATGGAGCGGACCCTGGACGAGGCCCTCGCCAGCGGTACCGGCGCGGTGATCGACTGCATGCTGGATATCGACGAGATGGTCCGGCCCATGGTCGCCGCAGGCTCTCCCATCACGGACTTTTTGCTGGATTAAGGAGGGACGGGCATGAAAAAGCAGTTGGATACCCGGCGCAGGCTCTATACCCTGTGCATTCTGGTCCGGGATATTCCCGGTGTTTTGAGCCAGGTGGCCCGGCTCTTTTCCCGTAAGGGCTACAACATCGAATCCATCGTCTCCGGCGAGACGGACCGCCCCGGCATTACCCGCATCACCATCGGCATTCTGGCCGACCAGGGCATGATCGAGCAGATCGCCGCCCAGTGCAGCAAGCTCCTGCCGGTGACGGCAGTGAAGATTCTGGATGAGGACACCTCCATCCGGCGGGAGATCGCCCTGGTAAAGGTAGGCGCGGCGGACCGCAACGCCCGGGACGAGGTCATTCAGCTGGCCAATATCTTCCGGGCCAAGGTCATCGACGTCAGCCGGGAATCCCTGACGTTGGGGATCTTCGGCAGCAACAGCAAAATCACGGCGCTGATCGGAATGCTGACGGATTACGGCATTCTGGAAATCGCAAAAACCGGTACTATCGCAATCGAAAGAGGGCGTAGCACGATATACGACGACAATAAACTCAAGGAGGAATACGACTATGGCAAACATGTATTATGAGAAGGACTGTGACCTGGGCAAACTGGACGGCAAGAAGATTGCCATCGTGGGCTATGGCTCTCAGGGCCACGCCCATGCCCTGAACCTGAAGGAATCCGGCTGCGACGTGTGCGTGGGCCTGCGGGCCGGCAGCAAGAACTGGGCCGCTGCTGAGGCCGCCGGTCTCAAGGTCATGACCGTGCCCGAGGCCGCCAAGTGGGGCGACATCGTGATGATTCTGATCAACGACGAGGTCCAGGCCGACGTCTATAAGAAGGACATTGCTCCCAACCTGGAAGCCGGCAACGCCCTGATGTTTGCCCATGGCTTCAACATCCACTTCAAGCAGATCGTGCCTCCCGCCGACGTGGACGTGCTGATGATCGCCCCCAAGGGCCCCGGCCACACCGTCCGCTCCACTTATGTCAACGGCAAGGGCGTGCCCTGCCTGCTGGCCGTGTATCAGGATGCCACCGGCAAGGCCCATGACATCGGCCTGGCCTACGCTGCCGGTATCGGCGGCGCCCGCGGCGGCGTCATGGAGACCACCTTCCAGGACGAGACCGAGACCGACCTCTTCGGCGAGCAGGCTGTCCTGTGCGGCGGCGTGGTGGAGCTGATGAAGCTGGGCTTCGAGACCCTGGTGGAAGCCGGCTATGCCCCCGAGAACGCCTACTTCGAGTGCATCCACGAGATGAAGCTCATCATCGACCTGATCAACAAGGGCGGCGTCGCCATGATGAACTACTCCATCTCCGATACCGCCGAGTACGGCGAGTATGTCTCCGGTCCCCGGATCCTGCCCTATGAGGAGACCAAGAAGAACATGAAGGCCGTCCTCACCGACATCCAGAACGGCACCTTCGCCGGCAAGTGGATTGCCGAGAACAAGAACGGCCGCTGCTTCTTCAATGCCTCCCGGTCTATCCTGGCCAAGCACCAGATGGAGACCGTGGGTGCCGAGCTGCGCCGCAACATGCTCTGGGGCGACGATACCGATCCCGATACCGCGTCCAACTGATTCCCCGCATATAAAAGGGATGCGGACCCCGGCACAGCCGGGGTCCGTGTGCCATTGGGACGCCCCTCCGGCTGCGGCGGTTCTCCGTCCCATGCTGCTCCGGCAGCCCCATTCTATCAGGAGGTCGATCTTCCATGCATTCTGACGTCATCAAAAAGGGAATCCCCGCCGCCCCCAACCGCTCCCTGCTCTACGCCCTGGGCTATACCAAGGAGGAGCTGGAGCGGCCGCTGATCGGTGTGGTGTGCTCCTATAACGAAATCGTACCCGGCCACATGAATCTGGACAAGATTGCCGAGGCAGTCAAGGCCGGCGTCCGGGCCGCCGGCGGCACGCCGGTGGAGTTCCCCGCCATCGCCGTGTGCGACGGCATCGCCATGGGCCATGTGGGCATGAAGTACTCCCTGGTGACCCGGGACCTCATTGCCGACTCCACCGAGGCCATGGCCCTGGCCCACCAGTTTGACGGCCTGGTGATGATTCCCAACTGCGACAAGAACGTGCCGGGCCTCCTGATGGCGGCGGCCCGGGTGAATATCCCCACCATTTTCTGCTCCGGCGGCCCCATGCTGGCCGGTACCCTCAATGACGGCCGGCGCACCTGCCTTTCCCACATGTTTGAGGCGGTGGGTGCCTACTATGCCGGCAAGCTGGACGAGGCCGGCGTGGAGGAGTACGAGCAGAACGCCTGCCCCACCTGCGGCTCCTGCTCCGGCATGTATACCGCCAACTCCATGAACTGCCTCACGGAGGCCATCGGCATGGCCCTGCGGGGCAACGGCACCATTCCCGCCGTGTGGTCCGCCCGTCTGCGGCTGGCCAAGCATGCAGGCATGCAGATCATGGAGCTGGTAAAGCAGAACATCCGTCCCCGGGACATCATGACCCCTGCCGCCTTCCACAATGCTGAGACGGTGGATATGGCCCTGGGCTGCTCCACCAACACCATGCTCCACCTCCCTGCCATTGCCCATGAGTGCGGCATTGAGCTGAGCTTCGACATGGCCAACGAGATCTCCGCCAAGACGCCCAACCTCTGCCACCTGGCTCCGGCCGGTGATACCTACATGGAGGACTTGGAGCGGGCCGGCGGCGTGTACGCCGTCATGGCGGAGCTGAGCAAGGCCGGACTGCTGGACACCACGTGCCTGACCTGCACGGGCAAGAGCGTGGCGGAGAACCTGGCCGGTGTGGAGAACCGGAACCCCGAGGTCATCCGCCCCCTGGAGAATCCCTACTCCTCCACCGGCGGCATCGCGGTGCTCAAGGGCAACCTGGCGCCGGACGGCTGCGTGGTCAAGCAGTCCGCCGTGGCGCAGGAGATGCTGGTCCATACCGGCCCCGCCCGGGTGTTTGACTGCGAGGACGATGCCATCCGCGCCATTTACGACGGCAAGATCGTGGCGGGCGACGTGGTGGTTATCCGCTACGAGGGCCCCAAGGGCGGCCCCGGCATGCGGGAGATGCTCAACCCCACCAGCGCCATCGCGGGCATGGGCCTGGACAAGGACGTGGCCCTCATCACCGACGGCCGCTTCTCCGGTGCTACCCGGGGCGCTTCCATCGGCCACGTCTCCCCCGAGGCGGCCTCCGGCGGCCCCATCGGCCTGGTGCAGGAGGGCGATATCATTTCCATCAACATTCCCGCCCACACCATTGAGCTGCAGGTTTCCGACGAGGAGCTCGCCGCCCGGAAGGCCAAGTGGGTCTGCCCCCAGCCCCGGATTCAAACGGGCTACCTGGCCCGGTATGCCAAGCTGGTCTCCTCCGCCGACCGCGGCGCCATTTTGGAGTAAGCGGGCGGAAAGGAGCAAGGCATGTATCGGGAATTATCGCACCTTTTGCTCTTCAGCGACCTGGGAGACGATGAGATCCTGGTCCGGCTGGCCGAGATCTTCCGGGACTGGAAGCGGGGCAATGCGGACCGGGATGAACTGGTCGCCCGGATCTACGCACAGATCAAGCGCCTGCTGGACCTGTCCACCGTGTGCGGCTTTGACGAGAACCTCTGGCAGTGCTATCTCACCTGGCTGCTGATGACCAATGAAAACTCCTTCACCCAGACCTGCGAGCGGGTCGGTGCCAGCCAGGGCAGCGTCAATACCTTTGCCCGGGCGGATTTCGCGGTGTTCCGCCGTCTGATGCACTTTGATTTCGCTCCCATTGAGCAGGATCTAAACATCGACTGTTTCTCCACTGTGTGCCATTATCAGGCCATTCCCAAGCGGGAGCGGATGTACAACCGGGATATCAGCCAGCAGGTCCGCGCCCTGCGGGCGGCCCTGGCGGAAGCGGCCGACGAGAACGCCATGTTCGATCTGGTGACGGACTATTACCGCCGCTACGGCTACGGCGTCTTTGCCATGAGCCGGGCCTTCCGCATCCGCCATGAGGACAACGGGTCCGTCACCTTCCTGCCCATCAGCAACATCGACGGCGTAATGCTGGACGATCTGCTGGGATATGAGAAGCAAAAGCAGGAGCTGCGCCGGAATACGGAGACGTTCCTGGCCGGCAAGCGGGCCAACAACGTCCTGCTCTACGGCGACGCCGGTACCGGCAAGTCCACCAGTGTCAAAGCGCTCATCAACGAGTACTTTGACCGGGGATTGCGGATGATTGAGATCTACAAGCACCAGTTCCAGGATCTGTCCGCCATTCTGGCCCAGATCAAAAACCGCAACTATCGCTTTATCATCTTCATTGACGATCTGTCCTTTGAGGAAAACGAGGTGGAGTACAAGTTCCTTAAGGCGGTGATCGAGGGCGGCGTGGAGACCCGGCCGGACAATGTGCTGATCTACGCCACGTCCAACCGCCGCCATCTGATCCGGGAGACCTGGAACGACCGCACCGATATGGAGCACCACGGCGACATTCACCGCTCCGACACGGTGGAGGAAAAGCTCTCCCTGGCCAGTCGGTTCGGTGTGGCCATCAACTACAACGCCCCCACCCAGAAGGAGTATCAGGAGATCGTCCGGACCCTGGCGGCCCGGCAGGGCATCACCATGGACGACAAGCAGCTCATGGCCATGGCCAACACCTGGGAAGTCCGCCACAGCGGCTTTTCCGGCCGCACGGCCCAGCAGTTTGTCCACTACCTGGAGGGACTGGAGACGTAAGGTCCAGGGGCTGCGCATCCAACAAAATCATGTTTGGCCGGAGGTCCGCCATAGCGGATCTCCGGCCAAAAAAACGCCGGGGAAGGCAGCTGCCTTCCCCGGCTGTTTTATAAAGTTGCGGGACCTTTCCCGGGAAAATCGGGAAATCAGGCGTGCTCGGCCGCGTAGGCGTCCAGATACTTGATGGCGTCCAGCAGGGTGCTCTTTTCGAAATAGAAGGGCACATTGGTCACATTCCAGCGCTTTCCGTACACATTGTCCACCAGCTTTTCCAGCAGCTCATCTCTCTGCTCGGCGGGGATGGCCAGATCGGCGGTGCACACCGGCAGACCGACGGCCTTGTTGAAGTCGAATACCTCGGGGAAGCGCTCATCATTCTGCACGATCAGCTGTACCAGGGTGCAGTAGCCTACGCCGGTGCCGTGGGGGAAGTGCTTGGGCAGTACGCCGAAGCCCGCCTGCAGACCGTGTGCCAGAGAAGCACCCGTATTTTCGCAGCCGACACCGGAGAGCAGCGTAGCGGCTTCCACCACATTTTCGTATGCGGGCGTACGCAGGTGCTGCCGGGCCGCCCGCATGGCTGCCACGCCGTCCTTGAGCAGGATGTCATAACACAGCTTGGCGGCCGCCATGCCCAACATGGAGGGATGATAGTCGTCCAGACCGGAGTTGCACACGTTGTTGTTGGCAAAGGAGGCCTGCGCCTCGATGTAGGTGGCCAGGGCATCGCCGATGCCGGAGGCCAGCATCCAGGCGGGGCTTTGAATGGTGATCTCGGTGTCCACTACCACGTAGTCGGGGTTCTTGTAGTGGAACATCAATTCATTTTGCGCGCCGGGATTGTTGATGACGGTATGGGAGAACGTGGGAGCATCCGTGGTCAGTGCCGTGGCAAAGCTGATCCAGTTTTTACGGTAGGCTGCGGCTACAGCTTTGTTGATGTCCATGGTCTGCCCGCCGCCCATGCCGATGAAGGTTTCCGGGATTTCGGGCAGCGTTTTGACGAATTCCACCAGCTCGTCCAGCTCCTTGTGTCCGGCGTAGCCGGGGAACTTGACGCAATAGGCTTCCATGCCGGCATCCTCAAACATCTTGGGGACGCGGACGGAAAAATCATCATAGAAGAACGGATCGATGATGAGCAGGGCGGTGTTGCCGAAGGTGGCGGCAAACTTGGGCAGACGGTTGATCAGTCCCGGTCCCTGCATATAGCGGGAGGGAGATTGGAAGCAACGGCATTCTTTGGCTTTTCCTGCAGGCATGAGAGGTTCCTCCTTCAATTCAAGTACAGTTTATGAAACATGTTGCCAAAACAAGCAAACGGATGCGGACAGCGCCGCCGGCAGCAGCGCCGGCTCAGGGCCGCTTGGCGAGATCGGGCAGCAAACCGCCGTCGGCACAGAGTGCATGGCCGCTGACGAAGCTGAAGGTGTCAGCGACCTAAAAGATGGCCGGACCCATCAGGGCCTCGGGTTCGTCCCAGCGGCCTGTCGGGAAGAACAGCGGGCGTGCATGGGAAATCCGGTATACACGTGTGTCTAACATCCCAAGAACACAACGCTGCGCCGCTGGGCTTATGAATGAGCTGGGATAGAAACCGCATGGAAAGGTATGACTTGATTATAGCACCGGTGTAAAAAAAACAACAATTGACAATTGCGATAGTTTGCCGGTTCTTTTTTTTCATACAAAACGCAGTAGACAAAAGATTGACGAGCAATTTGTGCAAAATGCGAGGGCTGCCCCAGGCGTTTGTGAACACGGAAGACCGGATCGTTTATGGACGGATACAGCAATTCCCTCCTTATTCGGAGATTGCCGCACAAGGAGGGAATTTGCAAAGTATAATCGGGAAGGGATGGAAATGGATTTACTCCATGGTTTTGGCGGCTTCCACAATCAGCTTGACGCACAGGTCATAGCCCAGGGCTCCGCTGTCCAGAGAGAGGTGATAATTGTGGCTGTCACCCCACTTCTTTCCGGTGTAGTGGGTATAGTAATTGTGGCGGCGGCTGTCCCGGCGGGCCAGCATCCGCTGCAGTTCCGTGGCGTTGGTGCAGCCGGTAATCTCGCTGGCCCGGACTGCCCGGTGAATCTCGTCGGCATGAATGAAGACATTCAGGCTCTCGATACCGGCTTTGCGCAGAATCTCGTCGGCGCAGCGGCCCAGAATGACGCAGGGGCCTTCCTGCGCAAAATGGAGAATGACGGCCTGCTGCACATCGTGAATGGCGGTCTGGGTATCGTTGTAGTACAGACTGGAGACGTTGCACAGGCTTTTGAAAAAGGACTCCGTGCGGGAGACATCTTCCTGCTCCGTTTCCACCAGATCGGAGTCAAAGCCGCTGGCTTTCACGGTCTCCTTCAGAATGTCCCGGTCATAAAACGGAATGCCCAGCTCCTCGGCCACCCGCTTGCCAATGGAGTGCCCACCGGCGCCATATTCCCGGCTGATGGTAATGATTTTATTCATAAGTCCTCTCCTCCGCTTCGCGCAAAAGCGCGGTGAATTTCTGGCTTCATGATAGCATATCCGCCATTCCGGCGCAACGAAAATCTCCCCTCCTGAAAGGCCGGTTACCAGCTCAGGCGGTAGTGCCGGCCGGGACCCTCGCCCTCCCCGGAGAGGATCCCATCCTGTTCCATGACGTTCAGAAGAGGCAGCAGAGTCTGCGTGTCTACGGCCAGCCCCCGGGCAATTTCCGCAGCTGAGGCTTCGGCTGCGTCTGTGAGGAAAACCACAATATCCTGGCGCAGCCCGGCGGTGGAGGGCATTGGACGCAGCGGCAGGGTTAAAACCGTACGGTCCGGGCCAAAGCTCTCCACAATTTGGGGAGCCTGCCAGCCCTGAGACTGCCAGACTGCCCGGATTCCGGACAAGCCGCCCTGTCCCCCGCCGGCGCCGATCAGGCGGAACAGGCGGATCAATACGGCGTTGCGGGGATCGGAGACACCGCCGGCCAAAACTTCCCGGACATCCACCCGGAACGCACCGGGATTGGCAATACGGATCTGATTGGGCAGGCGCTGGATGACCAATCCCCGGCGGTCATAATAATCCGCATGGGTCAGGGCGTTGACCAGGGCCTCCCGCAGGGCCTGACGCACTGGA
Organism: uncultured Oscillospiraceae bacterium; assembly: GCA_944387035.1. Taxonomy (GTDB): domain Bacteria; phylum Bacillota; class Clostridia; order Oscillospirales; family Oscillospiraceae; genus Oscillibacter. The sequence continues at coordinate 43,780 of CALXDJ010000016.1, forward strand.
CTGCCCGCAGAAAAGTCCCGGGAGACCCGTTCATAGACCTGGAGATAAAAATCAAAGAGATTGCCGCTCCAGCTGCCGCTGGAAGAGAGAATCCGGGTTCCCGGTTCGCCCGGTTCCTGATAGTCCAGCGAGTAGCCAGGAAACTCCCGGCGAATTTCTGTTTCCCATCCCAGCATCAAAAGGCCGCCTGCCGTGGGGTGCAGGGTTCCCCGGCGGTTCCGCGCCATTGCTCCGACCCGGTGAAGAAACGCTTCCGTCTCCAGTTCCGATAAACCGCCGCCGGGCCGCAGGGATTCCACTTCCCGGCGGTATCGTTCCACGCTTTCAGGGCAAAACACATCCAGGTCGGCACTGGAGAGGACACGCGTATCCAGGGAAATGTCCGTCTGGTCCCGGATCATGCCCCGCACTTCTTCGGGGGTGCATCGGTAATCCCCTTCCCCGCTGCGGCGATAGGTTCCGGTGAAGGGGTCTCGTCCCATATAAACAGGACGGTCGTGGCGGTCTGCACGGGGAATCTGAATGACTACGATGCGGTTCCCGCCGCTTTCCACAACCTGTACGTCATGATGACTGAGAATGTTGACATTGACGGTACCGGGGGCGGAGAGGGTATTCCAAAAATCCGCTGCCAGCTGGTCCGGGTCCGGCAGGGGGACGGTTGAAAAGGTTTTGTCCGGTCCTTCCGTGACACCCAGCAATAAAATTCCGCCAAAGGTATTGGCGAAGGCGGAATAGGTTTCCCAAATACTGTGGGGAAGGCCGCCCTGGGCGCGCTTTGCCTCCAGGCGGTTATTCTCCCGGTACTTTCCGAGATGAGACCAATCCAGCACAGGCGTCACTTCCCTTCTGTTTTTTCAGTATAGCATACAGAATACAGAAAAAGAAACTGTGTTTCAGGGGGAAATAAGGCCAGCAGGCCCTGCTTTCCGGGGCAAAAACCTGAAAAAAGAGCCCGGACCGAAGCGGATAGCCGATGCCGCTCTAAAAAATAAAAAAAGTTGAGAAAAATCAAATAACAGGGGTTGACAAATCCGGGGGAAGTCTGGTATAGTAATTTGTGCCCGTTCCGGGTGGTTGATATGGCGGCATAGCTCAGTTGGCTAGAGCATGCGGTTCATACCCGCAGTGTCCCCGGTTCAAATCCAGGTGCCGC
>CALXDJ010000017.1 GCA_944387035.1 uncultured Oscillospiraceae bacterium
GTTCCAGCAGCGTCATGTACTCCCGCACGGTGCAGGCCAGATCGGTGGCTCGCTCACAGGCCCGTTCCCGTTCCGGCATCGCTACATCCTCCTGCCAGTAGCGAACGCCTCCGTCCGCTGTAATCCGGCAGAGGGGGAGACCATCCCACTCCACAGGAAGCAATTCGTCCTGCTCAGGCTGGGAGGTGAACCCCCCCCCGCGTGAGCGCAATATGTAGTTCTTCAAAATACTGTTTTCGATCCAAGTTAATTTCCTCCTGTGCGTAATGCCCTTTGGGCTCTCATTTTGATTTTATCTGAAAAGAAAAAAGGCCGTCACCTTAAAAAAGTGACGGCCAAGATGTGTGGAATAGAAAAGTGGTTTGTACTACATTTTAGCACAAACCACTTTGTTCACAAAAATTTAACAAAATAATTTTCGAAGAAACAGAAATTTTTCCGTGTTGCTCACTCAAAATTGGGCGCAAAAGCCCTCAGTTTTAGTTCAAGTCCTCACCGCACGTGGAAGAGGTGGGAAGATATCTTTTTTTCGTGCAGTCAAAAATGGACGCGAAAAAACCCCGAAACCGTTGCGGCTTCGGGGTTTTCCGGTGCGATATCTTTTTTGGTCGCACAATGTGGTTGCGGAGACAGGACTCGAACCTGCGACCTCCGGGTTATGAGCCCGACGAGCTACCAACTGCTCTACTCCGCGATATGAACTTGGTGCCGGTGACCGGACTCGAACCGGTACAGTATCGCTACCGGGGGATTTTAAGTCCCCTGTGTCTACCAATTCCACCACACCGGCAGCTGTTCGGCAATGATTAGAATACCACACCATAGTAGCGGATGTCAAGGGCTAAAAATAAAAAACTTTCAAAAAAGCAAAAATTTTTCCGCGGTGCATGCTTTCGTGCAATTTTCCCCGTCTGGACGCATATACTGGAAGGGAACCGAAACGCAAAGGAGGATATACTGTGAGACCCCATGGCATGTTTGGAGATGTGGATGATCTGATTTTTGAGGACGGTTGGCTGATCAGCGACCGATGAATCATAAGAGGCCGGCGGCCTCATACCAGTTCAGACCCCAGCAGAAAGCGGCAAGGCGTTGCGCCCTGCCGTTTTTTTGCGTCTGCTCACGAACAGATGGTGCCGCCGCCCAGCACGGCCTCTCCCTGATAAAGCACCACGGCCTGCCCGGCCGTGACGGCCCGCTGGGGTTCCTGGAAGGTGACGCGGATCCGGCCGTCAGGCAGCGGCTCCACCGTGGCTTCCGCCTCCTGCTGGGTGTAGCGGGTTTTGGCGGTAACCTGCAGCGGACCTTCCAGATGGCCCACGGAGATGAGGTTTACCCGGTCGGCGGTCAGTTCCCGGGTGTAAAGGGCGCTGTTGGGGCCCAGAACCACCGTACCGGCGTCCAGATCCTTGCGCACCACGTACACCGGCACACCGGCACTGACGCCCAGTCCCTTGCGCTGGCCGGTGGTGTAGCACTCCAGCCCCTGATGACGGCCCAGCACCCGGCCCTCCAGATCCACAAAGTCTCCGGGGACGGAGGCTACGCCGCCGTAGCTGCGCAGAAACGCCACATAGTCCCCGTCGGGAATGAAGCAGATGTCCTGGCTGTCTGCCCGGTGGGCATTGCGCAGGCCCGCCTGTTCCGCCATGGCCCGCAGCTTGGGCTTTTCACAGCTCCCCACCGGAAGCAGCAGGTGGGATAGCTGATGCTGTGTCAGCTGATAGAGCACGTAGCTCTGGTCCTTCCGCCGGTCGGTTCCCCGCAGCAGCAGATGCCGGCCGGACGCCTCGTCCTGCCCGACCCGGGCATAATGTCCGGTGGCCAGGGCGTCAGCGCCGTGGTCCAGGGCCCAGTCCAGCAGGGCGCCGAACTTGATGCACCGGTTGCAGTCCACGCAGGGATTGGGGGTGCGTCCCGCTGCATATTCACTGACGAAACGGTCCATGACCTCCCGCTGAAACAGCTCCCGCAGATCCAAAACCGTGTGGGGGATGCCCAGAGTATCAGCCACGCTGCGGGCGTCGGCGATGTCCTGCTCCTGGGGATCCGACGCACCGGCGCTGCGCAGGCGCAGAGTGACGCCGAATACCTCATATCCCTGCTGGCGCAGCAGCAGCGCTGCTCCGGCGCTGTCCACGCCGCCGCTCATGGCGACACACACTTTTCTGATGGCCATGTTCCGCCTCCTCAAATGCATTCTTTTGCTATTGTACCCGGTTATGATCAAAAAGAAAAGTCCCTTTTCGCGCAGCAGCGCCGGAAAAGGGACTTGAAAACCGGGGGCCGCCGCACCCGGTCAGGGCGTCAGCGGTGTGACCTGTTCGGTAGTCCGGTCCAGCCGGTAGATCTGCCGGCTTCCGGGGGAGAACAGGTAGGAGGCCTGGTAGCGGCCGGATTGATAGACATTGAGACAAAGACAGGGGACCCCATCCAGCAAGACCTGGCCATCTTCGCAAAAAACACTGTACTCGGCCATGGTGCTGCCTGACAGACCCAGAGATGCCGGAGGCAGAGTGGAAAAATAATCCACAGCTTCTGCGGTGGTCATGGAGGAGTCTTCTTCCGGCAGAGTCCCGCTTTCGTCATAGGAGGGGGAAATGGTGCAGGAGTCCTGGTCCCAGGTGACATCCAACTGGAAAAGACCGCTGCCGGAGTCGCTCTCCCGGGCCAGAATCAGTTCGCCTTCGTCGGAAAGATCTTCGTCCTCCGGCAGCCGCTGCCCTTGGGCGGACAGCGGGACACATGCATAATCCGTCTCCAGCGCCTGCCGGTAGTCCGTCACAGCCTGGACGGTGTTGTCCAGGCCGGTATAACAGTACGAGACGGCGCCGTCCTCGGTTTGCTCCGTGCATTGCGGGTCTCCCGCCGGGGAGACCAGGGCGGTCAGGGAGGGAAGAGAGTCTTCTGCGGCACTGTATGCGTCCGGGGGCTGTTCCCCGCCGCAGCCGGAGAGCGCACATGCCGCGCACAAAAATAGGGCAATGAGATAACGCTTGTTCATGGTAATGGATTCTCCGTTGTTTCTTCGCAGGTGATTTCCACACAATCACCGTTTTGCAGCGTCTGCTGGAATGTGCAGGCGTGTCCGTTGCATCGCAGAACCACCGGGCGCTCCACATGGTCAAAATCAATGCCGGAGCGTTCCAGAAGGTCCATGAGATAATAGGGGGCACCGTCCGGCTTGGGAGGCAGGGACAGCGGGGTGCCGTTGAGGGTCCCCGTCCAGGCGGCGGTGGGAGCAGAGACCGGGACAGCCGCCGGAGCGGCAGGCAGTTGCCCGGTTTTTACAATCACGGCCCCGGCCGGAACGGGGTCCTCCGGATGGGCAGCGGCGCCATTGATGGTAAGGGACGGGGTGTGGAGCAGCTGTGCCAGCTCTCCGGCGCACAGGCGGCAGTCGGCCCCGGGGACAGCCGGCGTGAAATCCACATGATCTCCGGCGTGCACCACTGTAGTCGGGGCGGCGTCGGTGCCGTTGATCCGCAGCCGGGCGGGCTGGGCGGGTTCCCCGTGAAAGACCCGGGGCTTGCCGTCCACCTTGACCGACAGCGGTTTTCCGCTGCGCCCCAGCAGGTCGGAATAGGTATAGCCGTTCATCATCAAGAGCTCCATAGCGGTCAGACTGCCGCTGCGGAAGAGCTTGGCGGGTGTCCCGTTGAGCAGGACCTGACAGCTGTCACTGATCAGGCCCAGTCCCGCTGAGGCCGCAATCCCCAGGGGAGTGGTGTAGGCCGGATCGTTTAGGTCCAGGGTGTCGGAATAAACGGTGTTGGCAAAGTGGTTTCCCGCCACGGCCACCCGTTTGGGATCCATCTCCAGCGCCTGGGCCACCCGCTCCTGCAATCCGGGCAGTTTGCTGCCGCCGCCTGCCAGAAAGAGCGCAGAAGGGGCATTGCCGTTGACGTCCAGCACCTGCCGGGCAATCTCCGCAGCCAGGGTGTCCATGGCCGGGGAGAGGACGGCGGCAATCTCTTGGACAGTCTGAGTCTGGGGAAGGCCCAATACGTCGGTAAATTCCAGACTGCCGCCTTCGGCCAGTCCCGTTTTGATCCGCTCGGCAGTTTCAAAATCCACCAGATACGCCCGCATCAGTGCTTCGGTAGGCACCCTGTACACCGGCCTGGGCCTGCTGACGGATGAGGGTGGCGGTAGTGGGCATGACGGAGTTGCGGGCCTCAAAGGTGTCCAGGTTGACCTGGATGGGCTGGCTGCGGATGTTCAGACCGCCCTTGTCCCGGGAGATCTCTACCTGGGCGGTGCCCCGCGCATACTCCAGATGGGCCCGTGTTACCTTCATCTGGATCTCGATGGGAACGGTTTTGATTTCAATAAGCGGATCCATGACGCTGAAAACTCCTTCCATGGGCAGGCGGCGGTTTAGATGGGACCGGCTGTCAATTCAGATAGTCCATCAGGGACTGGGGAACTACGTTGGCGCCGACCTGCAGGGCGGCGTTGTAGCTGGTTTGCGCAGAGACCAGGGTGAGAATCGCCTCCACCTGGTCGATGTTTTCAATGCTGTTGAGCTCCGTATTCAAAGAGGTGAATGTGCTCTCCAGCTGGGACTGGTTGGTTTTGAGGAACTGGGACTGGGTGTCCAGCTGGGTGTGCTGGCTGCTCAGGGCCTCCTGGGCTTTGGTGAGTTTTCCCATAAGACGCTCCGCGTCTTCCTTGTTGCCGGCGGAGCTCCACTCGCCGGTTTCCTGGTTATAGCCCCGGAAGACCTCGGACAGGCGCACCATGATGGAGACGATATTGGTGGGATCGCCGTCGGCATCCACGCCGCAGCCGCCGATGAAGTCGGTGCCGGAGATGGCGGAGTCAAAGGCGGTGGAGGGGATCACGTTGCCCTGGCCGTCCACTTCGAATCCGATGCCGATGTCCACATACAGATGCTCGTCGGACCACTGTTCCAGCATCTCCCGGTTGGTCATGGGCGTGACGCCGTCATCCTTGAGCACATTGTTGCCGTTTTCGTCGGTGTAGGGCTGGTCCAGCGTGGCGGGATCGTCAATCCGGACGCCCCGGTAGGTGACGTAGGTCCGGTCTCCGTCCTGCTCCAGGGCGAAGGGAGGATTCTGCGTGTCGGCGCCGTTGAAGAGGTAGTTGTCGTCATACTTGCCGTTGAGGCTCTGGATGATGGCCTCGGCGCCGGAGTAGATCACATCGCCCTGGGTGTTGAGCGTGCTCAGGTTTGTATCGCTCAGTCCCTTCAGGGCGGGAGCCTGGGCCAGATCCGATACCAGCTTGTCGATCATATCATCGGCCACATCCCAGGCGGTGGAGAACTTGTTGAGCACCGTGGTGTTGTTGGAGTACTGGGCGTTGGTGGCATTGAGTGAGCTGTGGATCTTGAACGCCCGGGTGGCCGCGGCGGGATCGGCGGAGTAGGAGTCGAAATTCCGTCCGCTCATCATGGCGCTCATGGCCGAGTAAAGCTGGTTGGTGGATTTGAGCAGATTTTTCTGATAGGTATAAATGGTGGAATTGGTGGTTACGCGAAGCATGATTTATTCACCTCGAAAGTTACAGCGATGGCTTTACACCGTGCCGTTGATCAGGGAGTCCAGGGCCTTTTGATAATAGGGAATGCCCCGCTTGACAGCGGCGTTGGGATCGGCGGCCACATCCGCGTCTGTGGAAAACTCGCCCTCCTCGGTCAGAAGCTCCCGCAGAGACTGCAGAGAGCCATACAGATCGTTGTCCAGCAGCTTGACGGAATCCGGATCGGCAGGGTCCTGCTTTTCTCCGTCGGCATTTTTCAGAGCATCCAAGCTGATGCTAAAATTATCATCGTGGTCGGCCTGGAGCTTTGTGGCGTAAGTGCCGTCCACCAGGGTGTGGTTGTGGGGAGGGTCGTTGGCCAGGGTAATGGTGAGCTTTTCCACCATGGTACCGGCGCCCACGTCCTCCATGGAATACTTCACGTCGATCTTCATGTACCCGCTGAGCTCATCGAGCAGCAGGTTGCGGTTGTCCCGCAGTTCCAGGCCCGGATCACCCCGCAGATCCGCGTTGCGGATGGACTCGTTGAGATCCCGGATCTGGGTGAGGATATCGTTGACCCGGGTGACCTGCTGATCCAGCTCCTGGGTATAGTCCTCCATTTTGCCGGACAGGGCGTCGGCATAGGAGTTGAAGTAAGTGGCCAGGGCGCTGGCGGAGGTGCGGATGAGGCTGTCGTAGGTGCCCACACCGTTGGTGATGGCCTGACTGATGAGATCCCGCAGATCATTGAGCTGACTGAGGATCACACCGTCGTCCTGCTCCAGGCTGCCCTTGCCCACCTCATCCAGGATGGAGGCCAGATCGTTGAGTCCCTCCAGCTTGGTGTTGGCGGCCCCCACATCGGACTGGGCCTTGCGGTAGGAAATATCCAGACCGGGGTCCCGCAGCTGCGTGACCCCGGCAATGACGGCGCCCTGGCCGATACGGGTGTTGTAGCTGGAGGCGTACCGGTCCGTGACGGAGGGAATCAGGCTGACCTGATTGAGCCTCTGGCGGGTGTAGCCGTTGGTGTTGATATTGGTGATATTATTGCCCGTCACGTCCAGCCCCTTCTGGGCGGAGTAAATCCCCAGACGGACGGTGGTAAAAGAACCGAATGTGCTCATGGTGTTCTCCTCTCAGGCACGGAAGTCTGCGGCGGTGGTCCGGGGAGCGGACGGATGCTCCGCTTCCCACTGTTCCAGCTCCTGCTCAATGCGGTGCAGGTGGGACTCCATCAGGGTGCGGGCGGTCTGCTGGGCGCTGGAGAGCACCTGATAACTGCGCAGCACCTGCTGGCTGAGGGCGGCGGTCCGCTCCCGGTCCTGCGGCGGGCAATGCCGGGACAGTTCTGCCAGGGAGACGTGTTCCAGACCCAGGTCCCGGAGCATGGCCTTGCGGTGCTGCTCCCGGCCCCGCAGGGACAAAGCGGCTGCCTGCTCCTGCTTCATGCATGCGTCCAGGGCTGCCAGGTCGCCGGACCGGACAGCGGCAATCTTCTGCTGCTCCACGGCGGAGAGGGTGTCCAGCTCCTGGCGAAGCTGCTCTAAAAAAGCCAGGTAATCATGAAATTCCATTGCGTGTCAATACTCCTCCATCAGCAACATGCGGGCGGCGATCTCCCGGGCGTCCGCCTGATAGGTCCCGTCGGCGATCTGCTGACGCAGGGCATCCAGCTCCTGCCGGGAGGGACGGGTGCGGATCTGCTGGACCAGCTGTCCGGAGGTCTCCTTGATCCGCTTTTCCGTTTCGCTCAGGTGGGAGGAAAACTGCACCTGATCGTAATGCTGTCCGGAAGTCCGCACAGACTCCGGTTCGCCTTTTTTGCCGTACAGTGCTGCGGCGACGGGGTGCGTCCCGCCGGAACCGATCGGATTGACCATTGCATGCCCTCCCACGTGTGATGAAATGTGTTCGTGTGTTCTGGTGCGTACCGGGAAGGATTCCCGGGCCCCTTACTGACTATATCGTCCAAATCACCGGAAAACATAAGGGTTTGCGGGAGAAAATCCGCCATTTTATCAAATGCCCCTTGGCGGAAGGTTATCTTTTCCGTCCGGCAGCCGATATAAGTATAGAATGGTTGACCCTGCGGCGGCGCTGTGGGAGTCAGAAAGGAGCATGATGAAAGATGAAATATGAATTGACACAGGACCTGGTGACTGGAAATGCGCTGATTGATTCCGAGCACCGCCAGCTCTTTGCGGCTGTCAACAGCCTGATGGATGCCTGCGCCGAGGGCAAGGGCCGGGGACAGATCCAGCAGACGGTGCAATTTTTGAGCGACTATGTGGTCAAGCACTTCGGTGATGAGGAGCGGCTTCAGGTGCAAAGCAGCTATCCCGGATACAGCGCCCATAAGCAGTTCCATGACGGATACCGCCGTCAGCTGGCGGATGTGATGCAGGAGCTGGTGCAGGCCGGTCCCACGGTCAAGGCCCTGGGCGACCTCAACCGCGTGGTGGCGGTGCTGATCTCCCACATCCGCACGGAAGACAGACGCCTGGCCCAGTATGTGCAGAAAAAATAAAGCGGGTCTGCCAGAACGGTGACCTCCATGCAGCGTCCCCCGGTGCACAAGCACCGGGGGACGTTTTTTGCAAAGACAGCGGAAAGACGCCCTGCCCGAAGCACGGGCTGGGCGTCAGTTCTGAGAGCGGATGGAAAATGCCCGGGCCGGCAGGGCGTCCGCCAGGGCCAAAAGGGTCCGGTTGAATCCGCCGGAGTAATCAAAGCGGATATCCTGCACCTGCTGGCCGCTTTGCCGGTCCGGCAGGGAGAGGGTGAAGCGGCTGCCCTTGCCCGGACGGGATTCGGCCATCAGGGTACCGCCATGGGCTTCGGCGATCCGGCGGCACAGGCTCAGTCCCAGCCCCACGCCGTGGGGCGGCGGTGCGGGCCGGTCCGGCTGCTGAGGCGGTGCGAAGAGCGTGGCAAGACGTTCTTCAGAAATGCCGCAGCCGGTGTCGCTGACCCGCAGCAGAATCCGTCCCTGGCTGCGCCGCAGTTCCACCGTGACGGTGCCGCCGGCCGGAGTGAATTTGAAGGCGTTGGAGAGTAGGTGATAGAGCAGCTGCTCCAGCGCGTCCGGGGCGAAGGCACAGAGATGATGCTCCATGGGACAGGAAAACCGCACTTCCAGATCCAGCAGGGGGGCCAGGGCCCCGGCCCGCTGGCAGATTTCACTGACCAGCTCCACAATGTCCCGGTCCTCCAGCGACAGAGGAAGATCACTGCTCAGTCGGGCGGCGGCGGAGAGGGTGTTGACCAGCCGCAGCAGCTGGTAATAGCTCTGATCCAGTACGGCGGCCCGGGCATCGAGCCGGGGGTCTTGCTCCCGGGCGCTTTCCGGAGCCAGCTGCGCTGCCGCCAGATGGAGATTGCTCAGCGCACACCGCATCTGAGCAGCAATGGCCGGGAAGAGGGCGGCCAGGTTTGTTTGCTCGGGCTCCATGAAACTCTCCTTTCGGGCGCGGAAGGCGTCCTGCATAGCATGTGCGGCATTACCGGGCTCCAATCCCGGAAAAGCCTGCCTTTCTCTCCAACAGCATAGCAAAATCCAGTTGGGAAAACAAGGAATTTGTCGGGATTTGTCGAATTTTGTCGAAATTATTCAGGTAAGACAAAAGGAAACGAAAAAATAGGTGCGCAATCTTGCGTAATGAACATTTACTTTTCCGAAAAGCGAGAGTATAATGAAGAAAAATCTGCCAAACGTGGGCGGTAAAATTTATTTTGGAAATGGAAGGGAACGGAAGCATGGCAATTAAGGTGGGAATCAACGGCTTCGGCCGAATCGGAAGAGTGGCTCTGCGCAGCATGGTGGAGCGGGGCAGCAGCAGCTACCAGATCTGCGGCATCAACCTGCGCAACGCGGATTTGGACTATATGGTCTATCAGGTCAAGTACGACTCCGTGTTCCGCACATTCCGGGGCATGGTGGAACATGATGACCGGCACCTGATCATCAACGGCAAGAAGATCCGGGTATACAGTGAGAGCGACGCGGCCCTGATCCCCTGGGACGACTGCGAAGCCGAGTACATCATTGAGTCCACCGGTGCCTACAATTCCACGGAGAAGGCATCCGTCCACCTGCTCAACGGCGCCAAGAAGGTGGTGCTCTCCGCCCCGGCCAAAGACGAATGCACCCCCACATTCGTCATGGGCGTCAACCACAAGTCCTACACGCCGGACATGAATGTGGTTTCCAATGCCTCCTGCACCACCAACTGCCTGGCTCCCATGACCAAAGTCATCAACGACACCTTCGGAATCCGTCAGGCCCTGATGTCCACCATCCACGCCGCCACCGCCAAGCAGAAGGCGGTGGATGCCCGGGCGGGCCGGGACTGGCGGACCGGCCGCAGCGTACTGGGCAACATCATTCCCTCTTCCACCGGCGCGGCCAAGGCCGTGGGCCAGGTGATTCCTGAGCTCAAGGGCCGCATGACCGGCATGAGCTTCCGGGTTCCCACCAACGATGTCTCCGTGGTGGACCTCACCGCCCGGCTGATTCATCCGGCCAGCTATCACGACGTGTGCGTGGCCATGCAGAACGCCGCCAAGAACAGCATGAAGGGCATCATCACCTGCACCAGCGACCAGGTGGTGTCCTCGGATCTGACCGGCTTTACCGAGACGTGCATCTTCGACGAGACGGCGGGCATCATGCTGGATGACGACTTTGTCAAGCTCATCGCCTGGTACGACAACGAGTGGGGCTATACCAACAAGCTCCTGGATCTCATTGCCCACATGTATGAGGTGGACCACCGGGACGCGTGAGGCGGCAGTTTCCCAACATTTAACAAAGCGGCGGACTGATTTTACAGTCCGCCGCTTTTGTTTGCGCAGATTTCATGAAGGCTTTTCCAGATCATGGTGTTTTGGCGCGGGGGGCCGGCTTATACTGGAGACAGCTCCCTGAGAGGAAACTTATGATGTGAGAAAAGAGGAAAGAACCATGATGAAACGACTCCTAGCTGCGCTTTTGGCCGGTGTGACGGCAGTGGGCCTGAGCGCCTGTGCTTCCGCGCCCGATTCCGCTCCTGCCGCCGAGCCCGTGGAGACCGCCGCGATGCAGGATACTGCCGTCTACGGTGCTGCAAAGAACCCCAAGTATGTGTTCTTGTTCATCGGTGACGGTATGAGCTATCCCCAGTTCCAGGCTGCCGCCGACTATCTGGGCGCCATGGCCGACCCCGACTATATGCAGGCCGAGCCCAGCATCTCCCAGGCTGACCGCAAGGGCGCCGTGCTCAACGGTCCCAAGGCCCTGAACTTCATGAACTTCGATGTGGCCGGCTCCGCCGTCACCTACGACTCCTGCAGCTTCGCACCCGACTCCGCCTCCACCGCCACCTCCATTGCCACCGGCCACAAGACCTATTCCGGCATGATCAACGTGGACGAGACGGGCACCAAGTCCTATGAGACCATCGCCGAGAAGCTCCATGACCAGAAGGACTGGAAGGTGGGCGTGGTTTCCTCCGTCAACATCAACCACGCCACTCCCGCCGCCTTCTATGCCCATCAGGCCAGCCGCAACAACTACTATGAGATCGGCGTGGAGATGGTGAACTCCGGCTTTGAGTACTTTGCCGGCGGCGCCCTGCTCAAGCCCACCGGAGCCAACGGCGACCAGACCAGCGTGTACGACCTGGCCCAGGAGGCCGGCTACAAGGTGGTCAAGACCCAGGCCGAGGCCGAGAAGGTCACCTCTGCCGACGGCAAGGTGCTGCTCATTGACGAGCATCTGGCCGACTCCGACGCCATGGCCTATGAGCTGGACCGTGAGGACGGTCAGTGGGCCCTGGCCGACTATGTGGAAAAGGGCATTGAGGTCCTGGACAACAACAAGGGCTTCTTCATGATGTGCGAGGGCGGCAAGATCGACTGGGCCTGCCACGCCAACGACGCCGGCTCCACCGTGGCGGACACCGTGGCCCTGGCCGATGCCGTGCAGGTGGCCATCGACTTTGCCAAGCAGCATCCCTCCGACACCCTGATCCTGGTGACCGGTGACCATGAGACCGGCGGTCTGACCATCGGCTATGCCGGTACGGACTACGACACCTACCTGACCAACCTCACCAGCCAGACCATCTCCTACGCCCAGTTCGACGAGGAGTATGTGGCCAAGTACAAGGCCAACAAGATCCCCTTCGAGACGGCCATGAAGGACGTGGAGAAGCTCTTCGGCCTGAAGATGTCCGGCAGCGCCGATGACAAGCTGGTGCTGACCGACTATGAGATCCAGCGCCTCAAGACCGCCTACAACCTGGCTATGACGGATTATGACTCCGACCAGTACACCCAGGAGCAGTACGTCCTCTACGGCACGTACAATCCCTTCTCCGTCACCGTGACCCACATCCTGAACAACAAGTCCGGCGTGGACTTTTCCAGCTACTCCCACACGGGCCTGCCCGTGGCAGTGTTTGCCCAGGGCGCGGGTGCTGAGAACTTCGGCGGCTACTACGACAACACCGAGATCTACACCAAGCTGGCTTCCATGCTGAAGGTGAAATAAGAGACGATTAGAGAAACCGCGCTGACGGGGAGCGGCCGTGTGCCGCTCCCTGCCGCATTGTTTGGGAGGAACCGAGTACATGCAAATGGAACAGCTGCGCCGGACCTGGGGGCCGGTGATTGCGGCGCTGGTGCTGCTGGCGGGACTGCTGATCCTGCCCACGGGCTACGAGGGGGCGCTGACCTATCAGAACGCGGACCGGGTCCGGGCCGAGGTGCTGGAGACGGACGAGAGCAGCATCATCGACACGGGCCTGGTCCGCAGCGGCGAGCAGCGCTGCACGGTCCGGCTGCTGGGGGGACTGTTTGAAGGGCAGACCGTGACGGCCATCAACCGGCTGGACGGCTCCCTGGCCCAGGACAAGATTTTCGCTCCGGGAGACATTGCCTTCGTGGTGGTCAGCCACAGCGGGGATCAGATCTCCACCGTGACCATGACGGATCACTACCGGCTGGACAAGGAGGCTGTGCTGGCGGGGGCGTTTTTGCTGCTGCTGGTGGCCTTTGCCGGAGCCACCGGCGTCCGGGCGGTGCTGTCCTTTGTGGTGACGATCCTCATGATGTGGAAAGTGCTGGTGCCCTGCCTGCTGCGGGGATGGAACCCGGTGTGGGTGGCGCTGGCCCTGGTGCTGGTGCTGACGGTGCTGATCCTGAGCCTGATCTACGGTTTTGACCGCCGGTGTCTGGCGGCCAGCGCCGGCGCGGCGCTGGGCATTGCCGTGACAGCGGTGCTGGGCGTGGTGTTCACGGACCTGTTCCAGATCCACGGCGCGGTGATGGAGTCCAGTGAGAGTTTGCTCTACGCGGGATATCAAAATTTGGACCTGACCAAGATCTTCATGGCCTCCATTTTCCTGGGCTCCTCCGGCGCGGTGATGGACCTGTCGGTGGATATCTGCTCGGCAGTGCATGAGGTGGTGCAAAAGCGTCCGGACATCGGTCCCCGGGAGGCCATTGCCTCCGGCTTTGCCGTGGGCCGGGCGGCCTGCGGCTCCACGACCACCACGCTGCTGCTGGCCTATTCGGGCAGCTACATCGCCCTGCTGATGGTCTTTATGGCCCAGGGCACGCCGGTGGAATTTATCCTGAACTATAAGTATGTGGCGGCGGAGATCGTCCACACCGTGGTGGGCTCCTTCGGCCTGGTGACGGTGGCGCCGCTGACCGCCATCACCAGCGGATTGCTGCTCACCCGCGGCGGACGCCGCAAGGCGGTGTGCGCACCGGAACCGGAAAACGCACAGCGGTAAACGCGAAAAAAGAAGCAAGGCCGGGACACCGCGGTGTCCCGGCCTTGTGTTCATGCGTCCGCTTTTTTGGCGGTCTTTTTGCCCCAGCGCTTGCGGGGCTTTTTCACCGGTGCTTTCTTCTTTTCCGGTTCCGCCGGTTCTTCTGCGGGCACCTCCGCCGGAGCGTCGGGGCCCTGGAAGATGGTCTTGAGATGGCGGTAGAGCACCGTGCCGTGGGTAGAGCCGTACTCCTTTACCAGAGCGTTGCACAGTTCCTGGCGGTCGTGGCAGCGCAGCACAAAGGGCAGCCGGAAGCACGACTCAATGGACGGCTGCAGGGCCACCTCCTGGAAGGCGTCGGCATACCGGGCCCGCAGAGCGTCAATGGAGGCGGCATAGCCCTTGTCCTGGCTGATGACGTAGGCGTAATCCGCCTCGTGCTTGCCCACCAGGACGCCCAGCTCCGTGATGATCTGGAAATCAATGGAGTTCTTGCCGCCCCGGATGCTCTCCACATACTGCACGCTGGCCCGGGTGCCTGCGCACAGCTTTTGAATCTTGGACAGGGCCAGTCCTGTCTTTTGATAGAACACCAGCACGGAGTCCTGCTCGGAGAGCATATCGATGCCCTTGAGGCCGGTGCCGATATTATTGTCGCCGTCAACTAAAAAAATCATCTTCATGACTACGTTCTTTCTTTCCTGAGATTTGGCAGATAGGCATAACCGGAATCATTGTATCAGGTCTCGGCAAAAAAGACAAGGGAGAACCTGTCGGGGAAAAAAGCAGGGGGACCGCTGTGCGGTCCCCCTGCGGGATGGTGAAGATTATTCCTCTTCGTCGGTGACGATCAGGCCATAGCCGCCGGCTTTGCGCTGGTAGACAATGGACAGGCTGTCATCGTCACTGTTGCGGAAGACGAAGAAGTTGTGATCGAGCAGATTCATCTGCAAAATGGCCTCTTCCGGGCTCATGGGCTTGACGGCAAACCGCTTGGTACGGACGATGTTGAATTCCTTCTCCTCCGTGACCTCGAAGTCGTCGGCGGGAGCGGGAGGCGGGAAGCCCTCGCTGCGCAGGCGCTTGGCCAGACGGGTCTTGTTCTTGAGAATCTGACGCTCGATATATCCTACCGCGGCGTCCACCGCACCGCGCATGTCTCCGTCCGGAGCCTCCGTCTGTGCCCGCAGCAGCGTCGCGCCGCCCCGGATGGTGATCTCCACCTTGCAGAGGTGATCTTTTTCCACAGAGAAGGTTACAAAGGCGGTCGTGTCCTCCTCGCGAAAATAACGTTCCAGCTTGGAGATCTTCTTCTCGGCGTACTCCTTAATGGAATCATTCAGGGAGACTTTCTTACATGCGTAGGTGTACTTCATCGAGATCGCTCCTTTCGTGTGGAAGAGAGGCGTGTCCTCTCTTTGGTACAGTATAACATATCTGTCGGTACTTGCAAAGAGGAATTTGGTCTCTTTTACAAAAACTTCAAATCCCGGAAAAGAACCGGACAAATTTCGACGAAAGAAGTGCCGGGGCGACAAAAGCTCCCATTTACACGGCTGCGGGAGCGGTGGTATCATGGCTATGGGAAGCTTTCCAATACCCACCCGCTTGGGCCGTGCGGCGCGCAGCGCCGGACGGCTCCTTTTTATGCCGTTCTTGTTTATGCCGCTGCGGCCCGGAGGCCGGTATGTCCGGCCTTTGGAGAAAGATCGGGGCGGACCGTGGGAGGACACAGCCGGAGCGCCGTCCATAGAACAAAACAGCCGGCCGCCCTGTTGGGCAGCCGGTTGTTTGGGTACGGATTCCAGGGACGCGGCTCAGCGCCGTCTGCGGCCGCCGCCCCGCTTGCCGTCAATGCTGCGGTTCAAATCGGCCATCTTTCCTTCGGAGGAGGAGAGAAACTGCTTGAGCTTGTCCTCGAAGGACTGATCCGCGGAGGGGGGCAGGGTCTGCCCACCCCGTCCAAAGGAGGACCGGGGCGGATGCGCGGAGCCGGAAGCTGCCGGATGCGCGGCGGGACGGGGGCCTGCGGGGCGGGCGGATGCGGGCCGCTGCGGGCGGAATCCGGGCCGCTCCTGCTGCGGCAGGGTCTTCTTAATGGAAAGATTGATCTTTCCGTTTTCCGTGGACAGGACCAGGACCTTGACGGTCTGTCCCTCCTGCAAAAAATCATGTACGTCGTTGACAAAGGTGTTGGCGATCTCCGAAATGTGTACCAGACCGGATCGGCCGCCCTCCAGGGCGACGAACGCGCCGAATTTGGTGATCGAAGTCACCTTGCCTTCCAAAATACTCCCAACCTGCGGCTCCATATGGTTATTTGTTTCTCCTTCCAAAGATTTTCAGCGTGCCTTCCCAAAGCACCCTTTCTAAAAGAAAAGACCGGCGCTGGCTCAAGCGGGGGGAGCGCAGTGCCCCCCTCGTCGCCAGACACCGATCAGTTGCTGACGTCATAAAACACATACTCACCCGGGGTCACCAGGCCCAGTTCCTCCCGGGCCAATTCCTCCATCTTCTCGGGAGTGGTTCCCTCGGCGATGTCGGCGGCCAGAGACTCGTTGGCCTGACGCTGGGCGTCCACCTGGGCGGCCAGCAGTTCCTGATCCGTCTGGGCGCGCTCCACCTGACCCCGCAGGGTGTAGAGCTGGGCGCAGATGCCCACCAGCAGAATCAGAATCAGGACGCGGGTCAGCAGGCCGGACTTGGCGCGCTGGCGCTTTTTTGTGGGGGTTGCGGTTTTGGCCATGCCTGCTGCCTCCTTCGTAAAACGGGCGGGTATATCCACTTTTTCCTATTGTATAGCATTTGCTTGCAAAATAAAAGAGATTTTTTCCACACCGCCCGCATTTTTTTAAAAATTTTTTCGCCTGACGAAGGGGAAAGGTCAGGCAGCGGACCAGACAGCCCAGGGTATCCGCCCAAAATTCCCACACCGGCCGCAGCAGGGAGGAGAAGGCGGAAAAAAACAGCACGGCGCCGCCCACGACTCCCAGCACCACAAATCCCCGCAGTTCCCCCTCCGCCCGGGCCAGGATGAAGCGAAAGCACCCCGCCCCCACGGCCAGGGCATATACGCCGTCCAGCAGCGGGGCCACCCGGGGCAGCCGGAGGCGGAAGGGCCGCAGCAGATCATAGAGGGACCCGATGGCCAGACCCAACAAAATGGACTGGACGAACACCAGCAGCTGTTGAGAGATATGGTTTTCCATAGCCTAGCCGAACAGCCGGCCCCAGAAGCCGCCCCGGCCGGAGGGCTGGTCCTCGTAGGCAACGGAGTCGATCCGCCCCTCCACATGGAGCTCCCCGCCATCCAAGGACAGCTTGCCGATGTGCAGTTCCTCT
This sequence comes from uncultured Oscillospiraceae bacterium, assembly GCA_944387035.1. Taxonomy (GTDB): domain Bacteria; phylum Bacillota; class Clostridia; order Oscillospirales; family Oscillospiraceae; genus Oscillibacter. Next base: position 16,596 of record CALXDJ010000017.1, read on the forward strand.
CCGGTGATGACCAGGGTTCCGGCGGAGGTGGACATGACGATTCCTGTTTCATCAAAGCGTTCCACATCCTCTACCCCGGAGACTGTCAGGCGTTCCCGGCCCACCAGCTCCAGGCGGTGGGCCTCCTGCGGCATTACATTAAACTCATTCATTCCTCGTCCCTCCCCTGCCCACAGACTATGCAGGCACCGGGCGGGATAGAAGGGGATGGGACCTCAGATTTCCCGATACAGGGTTCCGGCGTCGGATTGACGCACGGTTTCTTCCACGGCCAGCACCTCCACGGTGAGGGTTCTCTGCCCGAAGCGCAGTGAGATCCGGTCGCCCACTTTCACGTCATAGGAGGCCCGGGCGGGTTTATCGTTGACGGTCACCAGACCGTTGTCGCAGGCCTCGTTGGCCACGGTGCGGCGCTTGATGAGCCGGGCGACCTTCAGGTATTTATCCAGACGCATTGCTGATTCCTCCAAAAGCAAAACTCCCGTTCCGGGCGGCGGAGCCGCGCCGGAACCGGGAGCGTGAAAATCAAGAGACGGCCCACCCGGCTTCGGCCGGATGAGCCGCCTGGGCATTACTTGGAAACGCTGTCCTTGAGGGCCTTGCCGGCCTTGAACACGGGCACCACGGAGGCGGGGATTTCGATGGACTCCTTGGTCTTGGGGTTGCGGCCGATGCGGGCGGCGCGCTTCTTCACCTCAAAGGAGCCAAAGCCCACCAGCTGGACCTTGTCGCCTTCCTTCAGGGCGTCGGTGATGGCGTCCAGAGTCGCGGTGAGAACAGCCTCAGCGTCCTTCTTGGAAACCTCGGCGGCGGCTGCCACAGCGTTGATGAGTTCTGCTTTGTTCATGGATCGTATCCTCCCATTGTCATTTGTGATCTAAAATCATATTTCTTAACGCGAACTGCGTGTTAAGACTTAAGCGTGTTGGTGCGCCTTGGCCTCCTGCCACAGCTTCACCAGTTCCGCCTCGGAGTATGCGGAAAGAGGCTTGTCCGCCTGGGCTTCCACATACCGGAAGCGCTGGTCGAATTTGTCGCAGGCGCGGTGCAGGGCATCCTCCGGGTCCACCCCGGACATCTGCGCCACCTTGGCGGCGATGAACAGGGCGTCGCCCACTTCCTCCCGCACACCGTGGGGCGCGTCGGCGGCCTTGCCGGATTCGAGAGCCGCACGCAGCTCCCGCACCTCCTCTTCCAGCTTGCCCAGGGCGCTCAGAGCGCTGTCCCAGTCAAAACCGGCTTTGGCGGTTTTGCTCTGGATCTTCTCCGCCCGCCAGAGAGCGGGCAGAGTGTGGGGCACGGACTCGATGGCGTCGGCAGTGGAGCGCTGCCCCTTTTCCCGGCGCTTGAGCACTTCCCAGTTGGCCAGGACCTGCTCGCTGGTGTCGGCCTCCACGGTGCCGAAGACGTGCGGATGGCGGTAGACCAGCTTCTTGGTGACACCGTCCACCACGTCATCCATGGTGAAGCGGCCCCGCTCGGCTTCGATCTGCGCGTGGAAGGCCACCTGCATCAGCACGTCGCCCAGCTCCTCGCACATGCCCGCCGCATCGTCGCGGTCCAGGGCGTCCAGGGTTTCGTAGGTCTCCTCCAGGAAATTGCGGCGGATGGAATCGTGGGTCTGCTCGGCATCCCACGGGCAGCCGCCCGGTCCCCGCAGCAAAGCCATGACACGCAGGAAGTCCGCCCAGTCATAGCGCGGCTTACATTGAAAATCTACCATATATACTCTGCCTTTGCAAGAAAATTTGTATTGTTTTATCCCGAAAATGGGACTTTTTTTATTTCAGATGGAGCAATGCGGCCAATTTTTCGCCATGAGGAATGGACCGCAGGTCCTCGGCCCGCAGAATTTGCAGCGCAATGACCAAAATCGCGTACACCACCACGCCGGCGCCGATGCCGATGATGGTGGCCAAAGCGTTGGCACCGTAGGCGTACTCGCCGCCGGTGAGAACCCGGAGCGTCAGGCCGTGGACGGCCCAGGCGGCGCCGCCCATGAGGACGGAGGCCAGCACGGGTTTGGCAAAGAGCTGGAGATAGTGCGGCTTTTTGAGGGAGTACTTCCACACGAAGGCCAGGTTCAGCATCACGATCACGGCGTAGCAGCACAGGGTGGAGATGGGTGCGCCGTGGATGTTGATGGCGGGATTGCCCACCAGGACATAGTTCAAAATGATCTTGGTAATGCCGCCGATGATCACCGTGATGATGGGCAGGTGCTCCTTGCCGTAGGTCTGCAAAATGGCGTTGGTCAGGTTCATCAGGCAGATGAAGATGCAGGCGATGCCCAGCCAGCGCATGTGGGGACCGGCGGCCAGGGCGTCGGTATACTGGGCGGGATAGAGCATCAGCAGCGCGCTGCCGCCCAGAACGCTCAGGCCCACGCCGGCGGGGATGGTCAGCACGGCCACAATCCGGAAGGCGGAGGAGACGATGCGGTCGGCCTCCACGGCGTCCTTGCGGGTGATGGCCGCGGCGGCGAAGGGAATCAGGCTCATGGTCACCGGGAAGACGAAGGAGGGCGGCAGATTGATGAGGTTCATGCCGAACTGGTACTGGCCGAAGAGCGTGGCGGCGGAGTCCGCCAGCTCCGGAATGGTCTGGAGACGGCCCAGGACGTTGGAGGTATCCACCAGGGTGATGATGCTCATGGCGGAGTTGCTCAGCGTAATGGGAACGCCGATGGCCAGGACCTGGCGCATGATGGCGCCGCTGCTCTCAGGAGTATCCAGGGACGGTGTGCGGTCCCGGTGGGTAGCCAGGTACGCGATCAGGAAGAGCATGGAGAGCATGGTGCCCACCGTGACACCGAAGATGGCGCCGGCGGCGCCGATGTCCAGGCCCATGCCCATCTTGAGCAGGTACCAGGCCAGGGGCAGTCCGATGCACACCTTACACAATGCCTCCAGCACCTGGGAGATGGCGGTGGGCGTCATATTGCCCTGGCCCTGGGTGTAGCCCCGCATACAGGCCAGCAGGCACACACAGAACACCGCCGGTGCCAGGGCACGGATGGGCCAGAAGCCCAGAGGCTCATGGATCAGCTCGGCCAGCTGCGCCGCGCCGAAGTACATCAGGGCAGACCCGGCCAGACCCAGCACGAAGAACAGCCAAATGGCGGTGCGGAAGATCTTGCGCTTCTGGTTCTCCCGTCCCTGGGCGTGGGCCTGGCTGGTGAGCTTGGAGATGGCCAGGGGCAAGCCGGCGGTGGAGATGGTCAGCAGCACGTTGTAAATGTTGTAGGCCACGTTGAAGTAGGTTTGACCCTGGCTGCCGACGATATTCCCGAAGGGGATCTTATAGACGGCGCCGATGACTTTCACGATGGCCACTGCCGCCGCCAGCACGGCGGCGCCGCCCAGAAAAGAGGGCTTTTTGCTTTGTTTCGACATGAAAGGAATACCTCAAATTTCAAACTAGAATCGCGGTCCTGTCCCCAGAATATGCGTGGGTACGGACATTATACCCCGGCGGCGGTGCGCCAAACACCCCGGGGAGCGGGCTCCCGGAGCGCCGGGAGTGAACGGCGCCGGGGGAAGCCGGGGCTCAGAGCTTGGAGCCGCACTCCCGGCAATAGGCGTCGCCCTTCTGGACGGGGGCTGCGCAGACGGGGCAGGTGCGGGCGGCTTCTTCCCGGCAGATCTGGGCCTCCAGCCCGGCGATCTGCGCTTTGAGGGCGTCCACCTCCTGCAGCTTTTGCAGCAGAATTTCGGAGTCGGTGGGGTTGCCGGTGTGGGTGGCGTAAAGGAGTTCGCCCAGCTCCTGCAGGGCCGCGTTGACCTGCGCCTGCGTTTCCGCAATGCGGATTTTCAGCTTGGCCACGCACAGCAGCTCCCCGGCCTTTTTGCCCACGCCGTAGGCGGCGTCAGCGGCGGTGTCTCTGACCTCAATGGCGGTGTTTTGGACCTTGTCCAGCAATTGTGCGAGCTTCTCGTTCATGATGAAGACCTCCTGCAGCAAGATCTGCCGGCGGAGAGGGCCCCGCCGGCAGGCGGATCAGTGGTTATCGTAGGTACTGCCGCCGATGAACTCCCGGGCCAGGGAGTCGGGCGCCACACAGGATTCGTCCATGGCTTCGATGCGCTCAAAGCTCCGGAGGATCTGGTCCACCACCTCGTACTTCCCGGCGGGGACGGCCTGAAGCAGCGGCACCACAAAGGGCTTGAGCACGGAGAACTCAAAGGCCAGGGAGGAGTCGAACATCAAGTCGGCGTTTTCCTTATAGGGAGAGATGTAGAGCTTTTCCCCCCGGCACACGTTGGGCCACATCTTGAGCGTGAAGGCGGCATCGCTGCCCCGGAACTTGTAGTCCCGGACGATCCGGCGGCACAGCCGCAGCCACGCATGCTCAAAGACGATGTTGCCGTCGTCGTCCACCAGATTGCTCCGGGCGGCGATATAGAGCTTGAAGGCGTGGGGGTTCTTGCCCACAATGATGTCGTTGAGGGCGTGGATGCCTTCAAAAATCGCCAGCTCGTCAGGGCCCAGATGCATGGGCTGGGAGAGGATGTCGGAGCGCATCTGCCGCGCAAACTCATACTTGGGTACGTGGATGGTCTCACCCCGGTCCAGCATGGAGAAGTGCCGGTTCAAAAGGTCCACGTCCAGGCAGAAGGGAGACTCATAGTCGATGGCGCCCTCCCGGTTGCGGGGAGCGGTCTCGGGATCAAGGGTGTTGAAGTAGTTGTCCATGGACACGGTGTGGGTCTCAATGCCCATGTGGTCCAGGGCCTCTTCAATCTTCAGCGCCGTGGTGGTCTTGCCGGAGCCGGAGGGACCGGAGAGCAGGATGATCCGGGATTCGTTCCGGTGGCCCGCGATCTTCTCGGCAGCACACTGGACCTTCCGGGCGAAGGCGGCGTCACACTCGGCGGCAAAGGCCGCGGGATCACTGCGGATGGCTGCATTGATCTGCGAGAGGGAATAAGGCATGGCAATGGCTCCTTTCAAAGCTGCAATGACGCATAGAAGGCGGCAAATTCCGCCTGGTTGGCAAGACACTTTTCCGGACGCTCAATATACTCCTTGGGATACTTGGGGTTGAAGGCCCGCTGGATGCGGTTGGTGCCCGGCACCACCATCTTGGTGGAGCCGCCCGCACCGAAGGAGAGGATGGAGCAAAGCTCCGACATGATCTCTATATTATACAGGCACTGTGCCCCGGGATGACTCCAGCCGATATTTTCGAAGCTGCCGGACATGTACTTTTGCCGGTAGAGGTAGTAGGGGGCGTAGCCCCGGCCCCGCAGGGTGGGGGCGGCATAGTCCAGCATCGCTGCCACATCCTCCGGACCGGGGACGGGCAGACCCTCCAGCAGGATGCGGCTGCCCTTTTTCAGCGCCAGGGTGTGGACGGTGACATTGTCCGTCCCGTAATCCAGGCACCGGTCCAGAGAGCGGCAAAAGCCCTCCGGCGAGTCGGCGGGGAGTCCTGCAATGAGGTCCATGTTCACATGGGGGAAGTGGTACCGGCCCACCAGCTCCATGGCCTCGTCGATGGCGGCGGCGGTGTGGCGCCGGCCGATGGCCCGCAGGACGTGGTCCTCCATGGTCTGGGGATTGACGGAGATCCGGGTGACGCCGTGGGATTGGAGCACCGCCAGCTTGTCGGCGGTGATGGTGTCCGGCCGTCCGGCCTCCACGGTGACTTCCCGGCAGCCGTCCCGGTCAAAGGACGCCTCCCAGGCGGAGAGAACCCGGTCCATCTGCCCGGCGGTCAGGGTGGTGGGAGTGCCGCCGCCCATGTAGAACGAGCGCACCCGCAGCCCGGCCCGGCGGACCATCTCGCCGCCGGCGCGGATTTCCGCCACCAGGGCGTCCACGTAGGGCTCCACCAGGGCAAAGCTCTTTTCCACCGACTGGCTGACAAAGGAGCAGTAGGCACAGCGGGTGGGGCAGAAGGGAATGCCCACGTAAACGGCAATGTCCCGGGGGGCCAAGTCCCGGGAGACCGCCAGGGCGGCCGCGCCGGTCTCCACGGCCAAGGCGGCCCGGTCCGGCGTGACGAAGTACGCCTGCTCCAGCATGGCCCGGACGTCCTCCGGGGCGCGGCCTTCGGCCAGGGCCCAGGTGGCGGGCTTGTCGGGCCGGACGCCGGTGAGCATGCCCCAGGGGGGCGTATCGCCGGTGACGGCCCGGGCGGCCAGGAAGAAGCACCGGCCGATGGCGTGGCGGCGCTGGCCCTCCTGCTGGAAGGCTGTGCCGGAGAGGGGGGCATCCAGGTGTTGGGACGCTGTTTTGCCCTGATGGCTCAGTTCCACGGTTACGCGGCACAGTCCCGGCGCATCGTCCACCGTGATGACGGCCCAGTTGTCCTCGCCGGGGCCAATGGGCTCATAGACGGGCTTTTCGCCGGGGAAGAGGTTCATCAGGCTCTGCTCCACCACGTAGCGTTCGTCGTGGCCCCGCAGTTCCAGCTTCATAGACGCCTCACTTTCTCATGGCCTGGATCAGATAGGGATTCGTCCGCCGCTCCGTATCCAGGTCCGAGGGCTCCATATGGCCGGGCAGCACCCGGTAATTGCCCGTAAGACGCCCCAGCCGGGCCAGAGAGTCCATGAGCGTGGTCATGCTGCCGCCCACAAAGTCCGTCCGGCCGCAGGAGCCGGCAAAGAGGGTGTCGCCGCAAAAGAGCACGTCGCCGCAGCGCAGGGTTCTGCCGCCCTCGGAGTGGCCGGGGGTGGAGAGCACCTCCACGGTGAGATTGCCCACGGCGATCTTGTCTCCCTCGCCGTAGTCCACGGCGCCGGGAATGGCGGGAAAGAGCTCCGCGGCGTAGGTCCCGGCGTCGTACTGATCCTTGCGGCTCAGGTACACCGGCACCTGGGGCCACATCTGCCGCAGCTGGGCCACGGCGCCGGTGTGGTCATAGTGGCCGTGGGTGAGGAGGATGGCGCAGGGGGTGCAGCCGCTTTCCTGCACCGCCGCGGCCACCCGGGACGCCTCCGCGCCGGGATCGATAACGGCGCAGACGCCGGCGCCGGTGTCGCAGAGCAGATAGCAGTTGGTGCCGATGGGGCCCACCTGCAGGGTTTTGATTTCCATGGGATTTCCTCCGAAAGAAAAGATCATCCTGGGGCGCCCCCCTTTGGGTGCGCCCCAGTGCCGGTCCGCGGCGGAAGAGCCGCATGCTCTCCGCCGGAGTTGGATGTGTCCGTCAGGGCCGGTCCGTGTCGAAGAGGATCGTCACCGGTCCGTCGTTCAAGGAGTCCACCTGCATATCCGCGCCGAACTGGCCGTGCTGGACGTCGAAGCCCCGCTCCCGGCAGTGGGCCAGGAAGGTCTCGTACAGGGGAATGGCCGTCTCCGGCCGGGCCGCGCCGGTAAAGCCCGGGCGGCGGGAGGAGGTGTCGGCGTAGAGGGTGAACTGGGAGACCACCAGAAGGTTCCCGCCCACCTGCTCCAGACTGCGGTTCATTTTGCCGTTTTCGTCGGAGAACACCCGCAGGTTGCAGATCTTCTCCGCCAGGTGATGGGCGGTCTCCTCCATATCCTGGAGACCCACGCCCAGCAGCACCAGAAAGCCGGTGCCGATGGCCCCGCAGACCTCCCCCTCGATGGAGACGGAGGCCCGGGTGACCCGGGTGACCACTGCGCGCATGGATGCGCTCCTTTCCGCGGGCCGGAGCCCGCATGGTTTGGGGGACGTCCCGGCCGGGCGGGACGGGGAAGGCGCTCCCTCAGCCTGCCGGACGGGTGACTTTGAGCACGCCGGAGATCTGGTGGAGGCGGTTCATGAGAGAGGAGAGCTGCTGGCTGTCCCGCATGCGGACCTCCAGACGGAAGATGGCGAACTGGTCCTCGGTGCTGCGGGAGTTGATGCCCAGCACGAAGGTGTTGGTGGTGGACAGAGCCGCGGAGATATCCAGCAGCAGTCCCTGGCGGTCCTTGCACACCACTTCCAGCGTGGTGGGATAGCTCTCGTTGGTGTCGGTGCCCCAGCTGACCTTGATCCAGCGGCCGGCGGTCTCCGGCGCGGCCCGCTTTTCCGGGGAGGCGTTGGGACAGTCGGCCCGGTGGACGGACACGCCGTAGCCCCGGGTGATAAAGCCCACGATCTCGTCGCCGGGCACCGGAGTGCAGCACTTGGAGAACTTCACCAGACAGTTGTCCAGGCCCTCGACAATGATGCCCTGCTCGCTTTTGACGTGCTTGGGCCCGGCGGGCTTGGCGGCGGCTGCTGCCTTGGAGGAAGCGGACTTGGCGGCCTCCTCCTTCTGGGCCTCAGCGGCCTCGGCGGCCAGCTTTTCGGCCTGATGATGCTTGGCAATGCGCTGCAGCTCGCCCTGCATCCGGCTCACGGCCTTTTGCGCGGTGAAGCCGCCGTAGCCGATGGCGGCGTACATTTCATCGAGAGAGCCGTAGGAGACCTTCTTCAAAAGAACCGGCAGCGTGTCGGCGGCGGTGATATCCCGCATGGGGATGCCGCAGTGCTTGAGCTCGGCTTCAAAGGCGGCCCGGCCGTTGGCGATGTTCTCCTCTTTCTTCTCCTTTTTGAACCACTGGCGGATCTTGCTGCGGGCCTCGCTGGACTTGGCAATCTTCATCCAGTCCCGTCCGGGGCCCTTGGCGTTTTTGGAGGTGAGAATCTCCACAATGTCGCCGTTTTTCAAAACATGGTCAAAGGTGACGATGCGGCCGTTGACCTTGGCGCCCACCATCCGGTTGCCCACGGCGGAGTGAATGGCGTAGGCAAAGTCAATGGGGGTGGCGCCGGCGGGGAGGTTCTGCACGTCGCCGTTGGGGGTAAAGACGAAGACCTCGTCGGAGAACATATCCACCTTCAGAGAGTGGATATAGTCCTCGGCGTCGGCGCCCTCCTGGTTTTCCAGCAGACGCCGGACCCACTCGTAGCGGCCTTCCGTACCGGCGCCCTGGCCGTTTTGCTTGTACTTCCAGTGGGCGGCCACGCCGTACTCGGCGATCTCGTGCATCTCCCGGGTGCGGATCTGCACCTCGAAGGGGATGCCGTCGTTGCCCATGACGGTGGTGTGCAGGGACTGGTAGCCGTTGGGCTTGGGGGTGCCGATATAGTCCTTGAACCGGCCCAGAATGGGCTTGTAGAGATCGTGCACCACACCCAAGACGTTGTAGCAGTCTCCCACGGTGTCCACAATGACCCGGAAGGCGAACAGGTCGAAGATCTCATTGAGGGACTTGTTCTGGCTGAACATCTTGCGGTAAATGGAGTAGGGGTGCTTGATGCGGCCGTAGACGATGTGGGAGATGCCCAGCTGGTCCAGCCGCTCGTCGATCTGGGCCTGGGTCCGGGCCATGAAGGCGTCGTACTCCTGTTTCCGGGCGTCCAGGTTGGAGACGATCTCCTCGTAACCCACAGGGTCCAGGTATTTTAAGGACAGGTCCTCCAGCTCCCACTTGATGCGCTGCATGCCCAGGCGGTGGGAGATGGGGGCGTAAATCTCCATGGTCTCCAGGGATTTTTGCTTCTGCTTGGCCGGAGACTGATACTCCATGGTGCGCATGTTGTGGAGCCGGTCGGCGATTTTGATGAGGATGACCCGGATGTCCTTGCTCATGGCGATGAGCATTTTGCGCAGATTCTCCATCTGCTCATCTTCCTTGGTGGCGTACTGGATGCGGGTCAGCTTGCTGACGCCCTCCACCAGGTCGGCGATGGTGGGAGAGAACAGGCGGGAGACCTCCTCGTGGGTGGCGGGGGTATCTTCGATGACATCGTGGAGCAAGGCGGCCTCAATGGACTCGCTGTCCAGCTTGAGCTCCTCAGCCACGATCTGCGCCACCGCCAGGGGGTGGATGATATAGGGCTCGCCGCTTTTGCGCTTTTGCCCCGCGTGGGAGCGTTCGGCAAATTCAAAGGCGGCCCGGATCTGGGCAAAGTCCGCGGCGGGATTGTAGCCCCGGACGGTTTTTTCCAGCTGTTCAAACTGCTCCTGAATGGTCATGACACATCACCTCGGTTCCGATTGACGGCCCGCTCCTGAAGCCGGACCAGATACGGGCAGGCGGTCAGGTCCACCTTGCCCTGAATGGAGTTGAGATGCAGCACCAGCCGCGCTCCCTCCTCCCGCAGGCTGACAAGGCCGCGCTCCCGGAAGATTTCAAGCGCCAGGGCGGCCCGGAGGAAATTCTCGCTGCCGCCGCACTCGCAGGCGGCTTCCCGGGCCAGGGTACGCAAAAAGGGCAGACGGTCCGTCTCCGTTTTGCCGGTGCGCAGGTGCCGCTCCAGCACCCGCCAGTAGGGCACCAGCTGGTCCCGGGTGGTCTGGAGGCGGGCGGCCTCCTGGGCAGTCAGGGGGTCGCCGGCCACCAGCCGGGCTACCAGAGCCAGGTCCTCGGCCTGGTGGCGGCTGGGCGTCAGAGAGGGACGGATATCCACCAGCTGCAATTGCAGTGTGGTGTTGCCCCGGAACGTGTTGATCTGGAAATAGAAGGCCACGTCCACCCGGCTGCCCGCCGTGATGCCGCACTCGTCCTCCGTCACGGAGAAGAAGATGGCGTCAAACCGGCAGGGGCCCTTGCTCAGATGGAGCTTGAGGTGGCGGCCCTGGCCCACGGGCTGGATGGAGTCCACCATGGCCCCCAGCAGGGCGAAGACCGGCCGGGCGTTGCCCGCGCCGTAGGGCTCCAGCCGTCCCAGCTCCTCCACCTCGGAAAGCGTCACGGCGCCGGGGCAGGTGATGGCGGCGTCCACCTCCAGAGAGGAGACAGGGAGCTTGCCGCCGCAGGTTTCCCGCACATAGCGGTTCATCCGGGTGCGGAAGGCGTCGATGTTCTCCTCGGGGATGGTGAAGCCCGCGGCCAGCTCATGGCCGCCGAAGCCGGAGAGCAGACCCTTGCAGGACTCCAGGGCGGCGAACAGGTTGAAGCCGCCGTAGGACCGGCACGAGCCCTTGCCCACGCCGTCTTTGAGGTGGATCATAAAGCTGGGGCAGGAGTATTTTTCGCTCAGGCGGGAGGCCACAATGCCCACCACGCCCTGATGCCAATGCTCGCTGGCCAGAACCAGGGCGTTGCGGTCCTCACTGCGCAAGTGGGTGATCTTGTCGGCGGCGTCGGCACAGATGGCCTGCTCCACCGCCTGCCGTTCCCGGTTGAGATCGCACAGCTGCCGGGCCAGTTCCTCGGCCCGGGCCGGATCGTCGGTTTCCAGCAGGTCCGCCGCCAGATCCGCCGCGCCCATCCGGCCCGCGGCGTTGATCCGGGGGGAGAGGACGAAGCCGATCTGGATGGAGGTGATGGGCTTGCCCAGCAGGCCCGCCTCCTTCAAAAGGGCGTGAATGCCCACAAAGTCCGTGTGGGGCAGGGCCTCCAGTCCGCAGGAGACGATGGTCCGGTTCTCTCCCTCCATGCGCATGACGTCGGCCACGGTGCCGATGGCGGCCAGAGTGCAGTACCGGGCGAAGAGGGCGTCCTCCCGGTTCTGGCCGCCCAGGGCCAGCACCAGCTTGAGGGCCACGCCCACGCCTGCCAGATGCTTGAAGGGATACGGACAGTCCGGCCGGTGGGGGTCCACCACCGCCACGGCGGCGGGGAGCTGCTCCTTGCACTCATGATGGTCCGTCACCACCACGTCCATGCCCAGAGAGGCGGCGTAGGCCACCTCCTCATTGCCGGTGATGCCGCAGTCCACGGTGACCATCAGAGTGGCACCCTGATCCCGCAGGCCCCGGATGGCCTCGCAGCTCAGGCCGTAGCCGTCCTCCACCCGCCGGGGAATATAGCGCAGGCACTTGACGCCGCAGCTTTTGAGATAGTCCATCAGCAGCACCGTGGAGGTGATTCCGTCCACATCGTAATCGCCGAACACGGCGATGGTCTCCCCATCGGCGATGGCCCGCTGAATCCGGGCCACAGCCTTGTCCATGTCCTTCATTCCCATGGGGGAGAGGGTCAATGACCGTTCCCGGTCCAGAGCCTCCGCCGCGGCCTCCGGAGAGTGCACGCCCCGGGCAGCCAGCACCACGGACAGCAGGTACGGGTATCCCGCCCCCCGCAGGAGGGCGATGTCCTGCTCATCCGGAGCGCCGATGTTCCACTTTTGAAATTTCATGGACCCGTCCTCCTTTCTGGACACAAATGTGTATACAATGCCATAATAACCACCCTATTATAGCAGAAAACACAGAGCAGGTAAAGCACCAATCTGCCGTAAAACCGTGGATTTTCCCGCCGTGCGGGGGCGTTCGACAGGCTTGGTTTGACGGCGGCGGGAGAATTTGGTACAATAACCGGAACCATCCTGTCAAAAAGGAGCGATTTTGACCATGAAAACACGCGTACAACGCCTGTTGAGCGGGCTGCTGGCCTGCTGTCTAGTGTGCACGGTTTTGACGTGGAACGCCGAAGCCGCCGGAGTCTGCGGATTCCGGGACGTACCGGCAAACCACTGGGCGGCCTCTTCCATCCAGCGCTGTGTGGAGCTGGGACTGTTTCAAGGGGAGAGTGCCACAACCTTCGGTGTGGGCCATGAGATGAACCGGGCCGGATTCACCGTGGTGCTGGCCCGGCTGTTCGGCTGGGAGACCACGGGGCTGGACGTGAACATCACGGAGATTTATGAGGATGTGCCCGCCAATACCTGGTACGCCGGGGCGGTGGCGGCGGCCTATACCCACGGTGCCCTGACCCGGCAAAGCGCGTCCTTCCGGCCGGACGAGCCCATCACCCGGGAGGAACTGGCGGTGATGCTGGTGCGGGCCATGGGGTACGGAACCCTGGCGGGGCTGGCCCAGGACCTGGCCCAACCCTTCCGGGATGTGACCACCAACACCGGCTACATCGCCATGGCCTACGAGCTGGGGCTGGTCAGCGGCACCACGGCCACCACATTCTCCCCGGAGCGCACCGCCACCCGGGAGCAGACGGCAGTGATTTTGATGCGGCTTTACGACAAACTCCACGCCGCGGCCCCGGGAAAAATCGGCATTGTGGCCTCGGCGGAGGAGGCGGTGGACCTCACGGGCTTTGACGCCGTGGCTCTGACGGCGGGTCAGCTGGTCTATCAGAGCGGCGGAACGCACCTCACCGCTACCAGCGCGGCGGCGGATGCCGCGGCGGTACGGACCGCGGCGGAGAGCGCCGGCGCGGCGCTGCTCTACCGGGCCACCGGCTCGGAGGGCATTCTCCGGGGAGATCCCGGGGAGACGGCCGCCATCGTGGCTGCGGCCGCGGCGGAGTATGACGGCGTACTGCTGGACCTGCAGACGGTCAGCTACCAGTACCGGAAGAATCTCACGGCCCTGGTGACCGCCCTGGACACGGCCTTGGGAGAAAAGACGCTGTATGTGACGGTGCAGGCCCCTTCCCAGGACGATCCCATGGCGGAGGAGGGGTATGACTACACGGCCCTGGCCGCCCTGGCCGACGGCCTGATCGTACGGGTGGATGCCTATGAGGGCACCGGATCGGTCCCCATCGCGCCCATGGAGCCGCTGGAGGCGGTGTACTACGCCATGAGCCGCCTTTCCGACACGGTGGCGCCGGAGAAGCTGGTGCTGCAGCTGACCACCACCGCCTCGGTGTGGACCGACGGAAAGCGGGACGCGTCCGTTACCGGCGCCCAGGCGGCCCAGTGGGCGGAGTCCGGCGCTCTGCGGGAATATTACTCCAGTGAATACGCCTGCGCCTATCTCAGCGGCACCATGGACAAGCAGGAGCGGGTGGTCTGGTATCTCAACGGCGATGCGGTCAAGGAGCGGACGGTTCTGGCCGCCTGCTTCGGAATCAACCAGGTCTGCCTGACCAGCCTGGAGGAGCTGTGGCCCGGACTGCTGGAGGCCCTGGAATAATGCGGCATTCCGCTTGTATTCAAGCGGCTTGACCGGAAATGCGCACGGCGCCGGACCATCTGGTCCGGCGCCGTTTGGCTTTTGGATCGGGGACGTATAAAAAGGCCCCCGCCAACTCGGCGGGGGCCTTGGATTTCCAAAGTCAGAGGGGAATTACAGGAACTTCCGCATTCCCTCGGTGGCAAGGGAGGTATCGGCGCTGATGGTGACGGTGAACTTGATGTTGTTCTTCTCGCCGAAGGCATCCAGCCAGTTGAGGAACGCCTCGGTATCACCACCGACTTCCTGGCCCACCGTTTTGCACAGATTGTCGATAAACACGTGGGAGATGTCATAGTTGCCGGCATACAGACCGCTGATGAAGCCGCGGAACAGGTCGTAGCTGTTGAGCTTGTATTCCTGCGCGTCGATCAGGCGGATGTGATAATGAATATCGTAAGTCATGTTGCGGTTAGCCTCGATGCAAACCACGTTGCCGGGCTCGTCCTTCGCCGCATTGTTGATCAGTTCGATGAGCTGCTTGGTCTTGCCGGAGCCCTTCACGCCCATAATCAGTCTGACCATAGTAAATCACTCCTGTCATTTAGAATCGCCTTGGGGAGGGGTGTTGCTGTTATGTTAAGGATATCATAAGACCTGGGAAAAAACAATGCAAAAAAGCAAATTCAATCTTTGTTCATAATGTGCCTTGACAACCAAAGCGCAAAGGCCGGCGGCGCACAGCGCCGCCGGCGGAACGCTTATTTGTGCAGCTTGGCTTCCAGGTCGGCCTTGCGGTCTTCGTAGCCGGGCTTGCCCAGCAGGGCGAACATATTCTTCTTGTACGCCTCCACGCCGGGCTGGTCAAAGGGATTGACATCCAGCAGATAGCCGGAAAGGCCGCAGGCATACTCGAAGAAGTAGATGAGCTGGCCCAGGGCCTCGGGAGTCTTGCCGTCGGCCTCCACGATGACGTTGGGCACGCCGCCCTCGGTGTGGGCCAGGAGGGTGCCCTCCATGGCGCGGTCGCGGATGAAGTCCATGGACTCGCCGGCCAGGAAGTTCAGGCCGTCGCCGTCGGTCTCGTCCCGGGGGACGTAGACCTGGTGCTCGGAGGCGCCCAGACGCACCACGGTCTCAAACATCAGCCGCTTGCCCTCCTGAATGTACTGGCCCATGGAGTGCAGGTCGGCGGTAAACTCCACGCTGGCGGGGAAGAGACCCTTGCCCTCCTTGCCCTCGCTCTCGCCGTAGAGCTGCTTCCACCACTCCAGCATGAACCGGAAGGCGGGATCGTAGCAGGCCAGCAGCTCGATGGAGCGGCCGGCGCGGTAGAGCTCGTAGCGGATGGCGGCATAGCGCCAGGCGGGGCAGTCGTAGGAGGGGTTGGCGCACACGTCCATCATCTCGGCGGCGCCGCGCATCAGAGCCTCGATGTCCACACCGGCCACGGCGATGGGCAGCAGGCCCACGGCGGTGAGGACGGAGTACCGGCCGCCCACCTCGTCGGGCACCACGAAGGTCTCCCAGCCCTGGGCGTCGGCCAGGCTCTTGAGGGCACCCCGGGCCTTGTCGGTGGTGGCGTAGATCCGCTTGCCGGCCTCCTCATGGCCGTACTTCTTCTCCAGGGCTTCCCGGAAGAAGCGGAAGGCCACGGCGGGCTCGGTGGTGGTGCCGGACTTGGAGATGACGTTGACGGAGAAGTCCACATCCGCCACCAGATCCAGCACTTCCTGCAGCGCGTCGGCGGACAGGCCGTTGCCGATGAAGTAGACGTTGGGCGTATTCTTCTTTTTCAGGTTGTAGTTGGGGGAGCACAGGCAGTCGATGACGCCCCGGGCGCCCAGGTAGGACCCGCCGATGCCGATGACCACCAGGGCCTGGGAATTGGACTGAATCCGGGCGGCAGCGGCCTGGATGCGGGCAAATTCCTCTTTATCATAGTCCCGGGGCAGATGGACCCAGCCGGTGAACTCGGCGCCGGCGCCGGTGGCGTTTTGCAGCTTGTCGTGGGCCAGCTTCAGCCGGGGAGCCAGAGCGTCCTCATAGGGCATGGGCAGGAAGCTCTTCATTTCAAACAGTTTGACATCCAACATCGTGTGATCGTCCTTTCTTTTTGATGGGCGCGGGGCGCCCAAAGCCTCCGCGGGGCATCCGGATGGGGATGTCACAGTGCGGAATCCTATCCAAATTATAACAGTTCACCCGGGCGACGGCAAGGGAAAAGAACCAACTGGACGCCGAAAACACACGGCGCCTTTCGGTCAATCCGACAAAAATGCGGTGCGCAGCAGCCGCATCAGCATCTGCCCGTAGGTGACCCGGGGGACCTCTTCTCCGGCCAGAATGGGGATTTCCGCCACCACCTGCTCCCCGGCTGTGACGGTCATGGTGCCCAGGGGGTCTCCCACGGCCACGGGGGCGTCGATGGACTCCGCCAGGGTGACGGACTGGCTGAGCTCCCCGGCGGATTTTTCCAGCACCAGGGCGGTGCCCTCTCCCAGCACGGGCTGGACAGTGGCCTGGGTGCCCAGAGTCACCGGCACCGGCGGCAGGGGCGTGTCGGGGGTGATGGTATGGAGGGCGTAGGTGGAAAAGCCGTGGGTAAGGAGGGTTTTGGCGTCGGTAAAACGCTGGTCGGAGGTGGCGCCCTTCATGATGACGGCGATGAGCTCCATACCGTCGCGCTCGGCGGTGGCGGAGAGGCAGTAGAGGGCGGAGTCGGTGGAGCCGGTTTTCAGACCCGTGGCCCCTTCATAGAAGCGGATGAGCTTGTTGGTGTTGACCAGTTGGGACGTGCCGTCCCGCAGGGTGTCCATCCAAATGGTGGTGTACTGGCGGATGTCGGGGTGGTTGAGAATCAGCTCCCGGCTCATCAGGGCGATGTCGTAGGCGGAGGTGACATGGCCGTCGGCGGGAAGACCGGTGGCGTTTTTGAACGTGGTGTCGTTCATGCCCAGCTCTTTGGCCCGGGCGTTCATCCGCTCCACGAAGGCCTCCTCACTGCCTGCCACCGCTTCGGCCAGGGCCACGGCGCAGTCATTGGCGGAGACCACGCACACCGCCTTGAGCATGTCACTTACGCTCATCTGCTCATTTTCCTTGAGCCAGATCTGGCTGCCGCCCATGGAGCAGGCGTGTGCGGAGGCAGTGATGACGGTGTCATAGGTCAGCACTCCGGCGTCGATGGCCTCCATCACCAGCAGCAGCGTCATGACCTTGGTGACGCTGGCGGGTTCCAGCTTCTCGTGTTCATTTTTGGCAAAGAGCACGGTGCCCGTCTCTTTTTCCATCAGCAGAGCCGACGGCGCCGACACCTCCACGGCCCGGGCGCTGGTTCCCAGGAGCAGCACGGCGCACACCAGAGCAATCCATTTTTTCATGGTGATCCCCCTTTGCAAGAGTGGTACACTCTATGCCGCAGGCGGGACATTCATGCAGGGGAGAAATTTCTGTTGCATTTTACAAAGGGCTCTGCTATAATACCCTCCAGACACGTCAAAAAAGATGCAGGGTTCGTACATCGGTAGTACAGCGGCTTCCCAAGCCGCTGAGGCGGGTTCGACTCCCGTACCCTGCTCCACGTCGGAGCAAGCGTCATATCGTTTGCTCCGACTTCTTTTATCAGTCGGAGCGCGCTCATTTTGCTGCTCCTCCTTTCCGAATCACAACCGCTTACGCTGGGTTGTGATTCGGTTTTGGGTGCAAACCTGGAAGCTGCGGCGTCGATACGGGTTTGGGTTCCGCCGCCAAAGAGCGGCTTCACCCTCCGGAGATTGCAATGCTCGGGGCAAGTGAATTGCCCCTGCGCCAAGGGCAGCGCGTTTTTTGCTCCGATTGTCTTGCCACCGGGCGGGAGATTTGCTATCATAGCGGTATCACAATACAGCAAACCCGCCTCCAAGGCGGTCTGAATGTGCACCGCTGCAACAGCGTGAGAGCAATGGAAAGGAGCCAGCCTATGCGCTATAATTTTGATGAGATCGTGGACCGTTCCGGCAACCACGCCGCCAAGTACGATGAGCGGAAGAAGAAATTCGGCACGGACGATGTGATCCCACTGTGGATCGCGGACATGGACTTCCGCACCGCCCAGCCCATCATTGACGCCCTGACCGCCCGGGCCCAGGAGGGCATCTGGGGCTATACCGCCCGGCCGGAGAGCTATTTTGAAGCCATCCGGGACTGGCAGAAGCGCCGCAACGGCTGGGAGATCGACCCCTCCCTCATGAGCTTCAGTCTGGGCGTGGTGCAGAGCATCTCCGCTATGGTCAAGCTCTTCACCCCCGAGGGCGGCAATGTGCTGATCCAGACGCCGGTGTACTCCCAGTTTTACGATATGGCCGAGGCCTGGAACCGCAACGTGCTGGAAAACCGCTTTATTGAGGAAAACGGCGTGTGGCGCGTGGACTGGGCGGACTTTGAGGAAAAGCTGCAGAGTGCGGATCTGTTCCTGCTGTGCAATCCCCACAACCCCCTGGGCATCGTCTGGACGCCGGAGGAGCTGCGGCGCATGGCGGAGCTGTGCATGAAGCACCACGTGGTGCTCTTCTCCGATGAGATCCACTCCGACCTGATCTTCCACGGCAAGAAGCATACCCCCGTGGCTACCCTCTCTCCGGAGATTGCCCGGTACGTGGTCACCGGCATTTCCGGCACCAAGACCTTCAACCTGGCGGGCCTGCAGGCCAGCACCGTGGTCTTCCCGGACCGGCACACCAAGAAGGTCTTTGACCACTACTGGCACTGCATGGACATTCACCGCAACAACGCCTTCTCCCTGACGGCCATGGAGGCCGCCTTCACCCAGGGCGAGGAGTGGCTGGAGCAGCTTTTGCCGTACCTCTCCGCCAACTTCGATTTCGTGGTGGACTTCTGCCGCACCCGGATTCCCAAGATCCGCACCTACGCCCCCGACGCCACCTATCTCATGTGGCTGGACTGCCGGGATCTGGGGCTGGATAACCAGGCCCTTCACGACTTCATGATCCAGAAGGCGGGCCTGGGCCTCAACGACGGCGTCTCCTTCGGCCGGAGCCTCAGCGGCTTCATGCGGCTCAATGCCGCCTGCCCCAGAAGCGTGCTGCAAAAGGCCATGGAGCAGCTGGAGGCCGCGGTCAACGCCCTGTGAGTGCTGCCGGGTGATTTCCTGCGGCCTTACATATAGAACATAGCACACGCCCCTGCCGCTTTCGGCAGGGGCGTGTGTTTGCATGCGGGGAACGTTTTGGGACGCTCACTTGAGCTTGGTGCCGCAGAAGGGACACTGGTCCTCCCGGCCTCCCATCCATTTGCGGCACTTGGGGCAGCGCCAGAAGACCACGTGGAATACGATGGTGCACAGGGCGATCAAAGCGTCCAGCCAGTAGAACAATTCCTTCTTGGTGAGGATCCCGCCCAGCAAAGACGCTGCCAGCAGCACTCCCAGGATCATCAGGACTGTTTTCGCAGTTTTCAGATTCATGACGGTCCTCCTTTGACACGGTGCAGACCGTGGCGTGTTTGGATTTTGTTAAGATAATTGTATCGGATTTCTCAAAAGGTGTCAATTGCTGTGCCACTTGCGCCGGGACAGACTTGACGGTATAATGAAGAACATCTCAACGAACAATGGGGGAACGAGTCATGAATACCCGCATCGAACACGACACCATGGGGGAAATCGCCGTCCCGGCGGACCACCATTGGGGTGCCCAGACCCAGCGCAGCCTGGAGAATTTCCGCATCGGCGGCCAGCGCCAGCCCAGAGAGATCATCACCGCCTTTGCCTGCTTGAAGGAGGCCTGCGCCCGGGCCAACGCCCGCTGCGGCAAGCTCACCGAGGCCCAGGCCGGCGCCATCGCCGAGGCCTGCCGTCAGATCCGGGCGGGGCAGTGGGACGAGGAGTTCCCCCTGGTGGTCTGGCAGACCGGCAGCGGCACCCAGACCAATATGAACGTCAACGAGGTCATTGCCCACCTGGCGGCGGAGCAGGGCGTGAGCCTGCATCCCAATGACCACGTCAACGCCTCCCAGTCCAGCAACGATACCTTCCCCTCGGCTCTGCACATCGCCGCGGCCATGTCCGTGGTGCGGGATGTGCTGCCTGCCGCCCGGCGGCTGGAGGCGGCCTTCGCCCGGCTGGAGGCGGCGTATCCGGACCTGATCCGCATTGGCCGGACCCATCTCCAGGACGCCACGCCCCTGCGGTTTTCCCAGGAGGTTTCCGGCTGGCGGGAGCTGGTGGCGGCTCCGTGCCGGATGCTGGAGGCGGCGCTGCCGGAGCTGGAGCGCCTGGCCATCGGCGGCACCGCTGTGGGTACGGGCCTCAACGCCCCCAAGGGCTACGACGCCATGGTCTGTGAGCAGCTGCGCCAAATGACCGGCGTGGACTTCCGGCCCGACGAGAACAAGTTCCACGCCCTGACCAGCAAGGACGCCCTGGTCTTTGCCCATGGAGCGCTCAAGGCCCTGGCCGCAAACCTCATGAAGATCGCCAACGACATCCGCTTTGAGGCCAGCGGCCCCCGCTGCGGCATGGGGGAGCTCCACATTCCGGAAAACGAGCCGGGCAGCTCCATCATGCCCGGCAAGGTCAATCCCACCCAGTGCGAGGCCGTGACCATGGTGGCCGTCCAGGTCATGGGCAATGACGCCGCCATCGGCTTTGCCGCCTCCCAGGGCAACTTCCAGCTCAATGTGTTTTTGCCGGTGTCGGCGTACAACTTCCAGCTCTCCGCCCGGCTGCTGACCGACGCTATGGACTCTTTCCGCACCCACTGCGTGGAGGGCATCACCCCCAACGCCGAGCGGATGGAGGCCAACCTGCACAATTCCCTGATGCTGGTGACCTGCTTGACGCCCAAGATCGGCTATGAGCAGGCCGCCAAGTGCGCCAAGAAGGCCCTGGCCGACGGCACCACCCTCAAGGAGGCGGTGGTGTCCCTGGGCCTGCTGACGCCGGAGGAGTTCGACGAGACCGTTCGACCCGAAAAAATGGTATAAAACTCCGCGTACGGAGCGGCGGCTGCTGACGGGCAGCCGCCGCTCTTTTGCGTATTGATGCATAATGGGTGAATATATACGCATGCGGAGTGCATAGAGTGTATGGCTTTTCCTCCAAAGGACAGGCCTGAGTGCCGCCCAGGCGGAGGGAATGGGAAAATGTTGGCAAAATATGCAAAAGTGTGCAGAGGCGGCCGGAAATGTTGTGCAACATGACAATTGCATATT
This sequence comes from uncultured Oscillospiraceae bacterium, assembly GCA_944387035.1. Classification (GTDB taxonomy): domain Bacteria; phylum Bacillota; class Clostridia; order Oscillospirales; family Oscillospiraceae; genus Oscillibacter. The sequence goes on from CALXDJ010000017.1 coordinate 37,559, forward strand.
TATACATCACAGGCGTATAATTCAACCATCGACAAACAACGGATGGAGGAACCCGTCATGAAAAAGGATAAAAAGGATATCAAGAAGATCGTGCTGGCCTACTCCGGCGGCCTGGACACGTCCATCATCATTCCCTGGCTGAAGGAAAACTACAACAACCCCGAGATCATCGCCGTGGCCGGTGACGTCGGCCAGAACGACGAGCTGGAGGGCCTGGAGGAGAAGGCCATCAAGACCGGCGCCTCCAAGCTGTACATCGCGGACCTGACCGACGAGATGGTCGATGAGGTCATCATCCCCTCCATGAAGATGGGCGCCAGCTATGAGCAGTACCTGCTGGGCACCGCCTTCGCCCGGCCCATCATCGCCAAGAAGCTGGTGGAGATCGCCAAGGCCGAGGGTGCCGACGCCATCGCCCACGGCTGCACCGGCAAGGGCAATGACCAGGTCCGGTTTGAGCTGACCATCAAGCGCTTTGCCCCCGAGATGACCATCATTGCCCCCTGGAGAGAGTGGGACATCAAGGGCCGGGACGAGGAGATCGACTACGCCGAGGCCCACAACGTGCCCCTGAAGATCTCCCGGGA
>CALXDJ010000018.1 GCA_944387035.1 uncultured Oscillospiraceae bacterium
CAGTCATGATGTAATGTTTTTTGGTGTAATCCACCCTCTATACATTACATCATGGTTCTGGATGCTGTTGGACTCGCCCTCCCGGTCATCCTCCTGGCTGAGCCGGGCGTACAAAATATCATAGAGTTCCTGGTTTGCCTGTTTCATCTTCTGCTCCTTTCTTTCCGGCAAACCGATACGGTATGGCTCAAGCATACCGCATCGGTCCCCGGAAGTCTATCCCCAGTAGGGATTTATTTCTTCTCCTCCCGCAGGTCGATGTACTCCAGCAGGCGGTCCGTGGGAGTGACCGAGGTGGTGGGGAAGAAGGAGCTGACTAAAAAGTTCCGCTTGTCCACCAGCATGGTGCGCCGCACCCGCTTCCCCTCCGGTCCCGTGGCTACCTCGGTGTCCTCAAAACGGGTGGAGACCAATCCGTCTCCCTCCGGCTGGACGGCGGACTGGGCATAGTCGCAGGAGCCCAGTACGCCTGTCTCCAAAAAATGCTGCAATTCTGTCTTGTTATTTTTCAATGGCGTGTTCCTCCATAAATGATTATTGCATGGTCTGCTCCCAGGTCTGTTCTTCCGGTTCCTCCGGTACCTGTTCAGCTTCCGGGGGTTCTCCGGCGGCATGCGCCAACGCCATTACCGCGCCGGCCACAAGGCCGATGAACACGCCGATGTTTTTGGCCTCTTGCTCCGCCTGGGCGCGGCGGGACCGCTCCTCGGCATCATCCCCGTCCTCATCCAGCAGCGTTCCCGCTGCCGCAAGGCCGTACAGGCCGGCATGGAGCGGACTCAGGGGAGCAGGTCCCGGATGCCGCTGATCACCGTCGCCGTGCCGTACCCCAGCCCCAGCAGCACTGCTACGATGAACGACACCAGCACGATCCATTTGACCACTACGGTCAGGTCGAAGTCCGGGAGCCGGTCCAGCCATTTGCAGGACCGTTTCTCTTTCTTTTTCCCAGCCTGTTGCAGCTGGGCCTGTATTTGGGCCACATCCCGCGCCAGCGCCTCCGCCTGCTCCCGGGTGGGAAGCTGCCCTACCTGTCGGGACAAATCCCGAAACAGGGCCTCCTGTGGGCCGGCGCTGGCCTCCAGCCGCTCCAGCCGGTCGCTGGTTGCCCTCCCCAGCCGGTACAGGGCGCTGAGCATGCTCAGCAGATCCTCCCAGTCCTGCCGGGTGAGACCGTCCGGTGGCATGGCCGGTAGGGACGGGACCGATGGCTGGTTCAATTTCTTCAGTTCTTCCACGGACAATCTCTGTCCGGATTCTAAATTCATGCTCCATGACCTCCTTGGTGTACTTTCTGTCGTGGAGCCGGTCGTCCCGGCACTTCCTGCCCTCCGGGGTGGTGTAGGTGATGTTCTTCCGGCCCTCCGTCCACCGCACCTGGCAGCCCTCGCTCTCCATCAGGGAAATGAAGTCCTCACGGGTTTCAGCGTACCTCATGCACTGGTCGATGGTGTTCATCAGCCGGAACTTCCAGCTCTCACCCTTGACGGCGGAGCGGTACTCCCGGGTACCCATGCTCTGGACCTTTTTCTTCCCCTGCTCTTGAGGAAGAACAGAGAACCCGTGCAGGACGCACAGCTCGTCCGAGAGCGCACGCAAAGTGCGGAGGGTATTGGGCCCCTGCCGGAGCATTTTACCGCTCTCCCAGCACACCGCGTTGACGACGAAGTGGGAGTGGATGTGCTCGGCGTCGGTATGGGTGGCAATGAGCACCTCACTGTCCGGCCAGGCCTTCGCCGCAAACTCTTGTGCCAGCTCGTGGGCCTGTTCGCCGGTGATCTTCTCCTCCGGGGAGAAGGACTGGACATAGTGATAGAACCATGTTGGGCTCTCCTTTCGGTGCGCCTCCCTGGTGGCGATGAATTCCCGGTCGGCAAGTTGGGGCGCGCAGTTCTGTCCGCTGACCAGCCGCCGGTCCTCCGTCCCCCGTGTTTTTTCCTCTTGGGACACATACCGGGCGACGCCGCCCACCGCCCCGGCGGACTGTTTCTGATATTTGATAAAGGTTACCGTTGCCATCAGCGCGCCTCCCGGCCGGTCAGCTCCCGGAGCTGCTGGTAGATGCCGCCCAGAGCCTCCATCGTCTCGCCCAGACGGACCTCCCGGATCTTCCCCATGTTGGCCAGCACCACCAGTTGGTTGACATTGCGGCCAATGCCCTTGAGCTCATGGGTGAGCTCCTTCAGGCCGTCGATGACCACCACCCGATGCCGCAGGGCGGCGGCCCGGACGTAGGCCCCGGTGGACATGTGGGCCAACTCCGCTTTGGCCCGGATCGTTTCATACTGCTCCGGCGTCACCCGGAGCGTGATCCGTTTCTCTTTCTTCTGTTTCAATCTTCGTACCTCCGTAAAGTGGGTCCGGGCTTCCGCCCGGAATACGCCGGTTTTCCGGCGGCGCCAAGACCGACAAAGTCGGACAGGCGCTCTGCTTGCCCTCTCTAAAGAGAGGAATCTCCGTTATCGGCAGCCTTTCAGCGTCTTATCGGAACAGTTCCAGGAACTCCTCCACGGAGCTGACCGCCCCGGCCTGCTTCCAGTAGTGGTAACGGAGCAGATCGCAGAGTGTGCGGAAATTTACCTCCGCCATTTCCAGCATACGATCCATCGCAAGGGCCTGCTGGAAAGCAGTCAATTCCGTCTGCCGCTCCGGGCGGCGGATGAAGGATCTCACCGCCTCTGCCGGGGGAAGCTCCCCGTCATCCATAGACTGTTCCATCGTCTCCATGATGGTGCGCAGGGCTTCCGCCGTGCAGCGGTCCGCCAGGGTATCCAAAAGCAATTTCAGATCTTTCTCCAACAGATTCATTTGTCCGCGCCTCCTACGTTGGAAGTATCTGTTCGATTTGGTGACGGCTGCGACGGCTGTGACAACAAATTTGGTACTGGGCCTGTATCGTTTTTCCCGTCACTGCCGTCATTGCCGTCACCCAAACGGGTCAGGGTCAGCTCCCGCCGGTCCCGGCTGCGGCGGCTCCGGAGGGTGATCCCCAGGCGGGACAGCTCCTCCTGACGGCGGAGCAGGTGCTTCATCAGCACATTGGGCCGGGGCTTTTCTCTGCCATAAGGCCCCAGCGCCTCCGCCAGTTCCGTGGCGGTGCCGGTAAATTCCCGGCGCTCCGTGAGGAATGCAGAGAGGGCGCGCAGGACTTCGTCGTGAGGTTCCTCGGCGGGTTCTCCTCCGGATACCAACTTCCAGACGTGGGCGTCCTGATCGAATTCCAGTGTCAGTTCCTGGTACTCGATGTCCCGCCCGGTGCAGTAGAGGGTGGCGGTGCTGCCGCTGCGCACTCCCTTTTTCAGCACCAGATTGGTGTCTGTGGCCCCGCTGATGCCGGTGGTGCCGGAGATCATGTTCATGGGGTCCTCGTCATTCAGCTTCCGCAGGTGGTGGATCAGCAGAACGGCGATGCGGTGCCGGTCCGCCAGCTCCTTCAGAACGCCCAGGTCCCGGTAGTCGCTGGCGTAGGGATTTGCTTCGTTTCCCACTGCCCGGATGCGCTGGAGGGTGTCGATGACCACCAGAGCCGTGTCCGGGTGTCCGGCGAGAAAGCCCTCGATCTGTTCCACCAGACCGGTGTGGAGCCTCTCGGACATGGTGGCGAAGCACAGGCCCGCGGGCGCGTCATCGGTAAGATCCAGCAGGCGGCTTTGGATGCGGGACCAGCTGTCCTCCAGGCAGAGGTAGAGAACGCCGCCCTGGGCGGTGGGGAAATTCCAGACCGGCTCCCCCTTGGCGACGCACAGGCAGAGCCACAGGGCCAGCCAGGATTTTCCCACTTTCGGGGAGCCAGCCAGGATATGTAGTCCCTGGGGAAGCAGGCGGTCCACCACAAAACGGATGGGCGGCAGGATGGTGCTCATCAGCGTTTCGCCGTCCAGATAGGTCAACGGGGTTTGGTTCATGGTGACCCTTCTTTCTTTTTTGAGTTTGGTGGGAGGCTCCGGCTGCGGCCATCAGCCGGTTTTCTCTTTGGAAAATTTGCCCCTCACTTATAAGGACACTCAGAGGCGATTTGTAAACCGAAAAACGAAAATTTCTCCAAAAAATTTTGCTCCTGTCCAAAGTGGACGGGAGCGGAGACTGGGAACAGTAAAATCCAGAGAACAAAAGAGCTGAGGAGCTCTGTCATGTGACAGAGTTCCCCAGCTTTTCGTGGAGCTTTTTCAGCCGCTTTGATACCGCCATTTTCGATACGCCGCAGAGCTTCCCGATCTCCTCCATGGCCAGTTCTCTGCCATACACCGAGGGCGGCGGGAAGACCCGCGCCAAGGGCCGCAGGGCCCGGAAGGTCAGCCCCCTCTCCATGGCCTGGGCCAACCTGGGCCGCAGCCGGGGAAAGACGGTGGTGACGGTGCTCTCCCTCTCCCTGGCGGTGGTGCTGCTGACGGTGACGGTGAACATCACCAATGGCTTTGACATGGATAAATATGTCTCTAACTTCACCGCCAGCGACTTCATCGAGGCGGGCGCCGGGAAGTTCCAGAACAGCGTCCTGGACTTCACCCCCGACATGGCCGTGCCCCAGTCCGCCATGGACGCCATCGACGCCCAGGGCGGCGTCACCGACGGCGGCGTGGTGTACGGCATGACCTTCGGCGCCCTGGAGTACGTCACCGAGGACTGGTTCCGGCAGGGCAGGCAGCGCTTCTACACCCCGGAGCAGCTGGACGGCCTGATCCGCCTGACGGAGCGGAACGAGGCGGGCCTGCTGGCCGACCGGATCCAGCTCTCCGGCATGAGCGATTTTGCCCTGGACCACCTGACGGTGCTGGACGGCGACCTGTCCGCCCTCTATGAGCCGGGCAGCCGGAAGATTGCCGCCGTGTACAGCGACGACTACGGCAACCCGGAGATGGATTCCCACTGGGTCCGGCTGGGGGACACCGTGACGGTGCGGTATGTGGAGAAGAGCGAGTTCTACGCCCCGGACACCGGGGAGGTCTGGGCCGCGTACGAGGACATCCCCGACGGGGCCAACTATGTGGAGCGGCCAATCAAGTACCGGGACGTGGACTACACCGTGGCCGCCCTGGTGACGGTGCCCTTCGCCCTCTCCTACCGCTACTCCGGCGCGGACGAATTTGTGATGAACGATGAGACCTTCATCCGGGACTCCGGCACGTCGGATGTGATGTACTACGCCTTCGACACCACCGACGAGGCGGGCACCGCCATGGAGTCCTTCCTGGCAGACTACACGGAGAACGTGAACCCGGAGCTGGACTACGAGAGCAAGTCCACCTACGCCGCCGAGTTTGAGAGCATGCGCGCCATGTTCCTGATTTTGGGTGGGGCCCTGAGCTTCATCGTGGGGCTGGTGGGGGTGCTGAACTTCTTCAACGCCGTTCTCGCCGGCATCATCGCCCGCCGGCGGGAGCTGGCAGTTCTCCAGGCCGTGGGCATGACCGCCAGGCAGCAGCGCTCCATGCTGGTGTGGGAGGGATTGCTGTACGCCCTGGGGGCGGCTGGCCCTGCTGCTGGCCCTGGTCCTGGGCCCGGTGGCCTTCCGGCAGTGGAGGGGCTGTTCTGGTTCTTCACCTACCGCCTGGACCTGACGGTCTTCCTGCTGATCGTCCCCCTGTTCGCCCTGCCGGGGGCGGGCATCCCCGCCCTCACCGTCCGGGCGGCGGAGCGGCACACCGTGGTGGAGCGGCTGCGGACGGTAGAGAGCTGAACCGGTTCCGCGCATCATACAGCGCTCCAGTCGGCGCGTCCGGCGATTGCAAAGCCCCTCTTGCAATCGCGCGGCGGATGCTTTATGCTCTAAGTATCCGTGAGTTCACTGATTTATGGAGGCGGCAGCAATGACCTTACAGCAGATCCGCTACTTCACCACCGCCGCAGAATGCGGCTCCATCACGGCGGCGGCGAAAAAGCTGTTCGTGGCGCAGTCCAGCATCTCGGAGGCGGTGAAGGAGATCGAGAAGACATACGGGATCACCGCATTCACCCGTCAACGGCGCGGCGTGTCCCTCACCCGCGACGGAGAGGACCTCATGATGGAGCTGCTGAGCATCCAGCATCACCTGGAATTCCTGGACGAGAAGTACATGCTGCGGCAGAAGCGGCAGGAGATGCTCTGTGTGGCCTCCCAGCACCATATCTGCGGCCTGGACTCCTTCACTGCGTTCATGAACAAGACCGGCGGCAGCTCCTATTGGATCGAATTCCTGGAGTGCAGCACGGACAAAGTCCTGAGCAATGTGGAGAACGGGGTTGCAGACCTGGGGATCTTATTCTACAGCTGCGATCTGGAGCGGCAGATGGAGCGGGACCTGAAAAACCGGCACCTGTCCTTCCATCTGCTGGCAGAGGGGATGTCCCACGCCTATTTCAGCGCAAGCCATCCCCTGGCCAGGCAGATGGATGTGAGCACAGAGGAGCTGATGGCATACCCCTTCATCTCCTACGACCGCCGGACAGGCGGAAACGGCGTGTACACGGATGTGGTCCTCTTCGACAAGTACCAGAAGGTCGTGACCGTGGAGGACCGGGCCACCGCCCACGCCATCATGCTGGGAAGCCGTGCCTTTACCGTGGGCAGCGGATTTCGGTCCCTCCTGGACCCGGATCAGATCCAGTGCAAGCCCATCCGGGACGGCAAGAAGATCAAGATCGGCTGGCTGTGCAGCCAGCAGAAGCCCCTGTCGGAGAACGCAAAGCAGTATGCCGCGCTTTTGGCTCAGGAGATAAATGCGCGGGAAAATGGTTGACCTTTATGCATTCTCACAAGCAGGTTCGGCGTGCTGTCAAAAAACCGGCGAATTTTCAGAAAAAAGGTTTCAAAAATTGTGCAAATTAGGAAAGACTCGCGGGAGCCATCGGAAAAACCGATGGCTCCCAATCTCATTTTGAGGGATTGCGGGAGATGTGAAAAGTTTGTATGATTTAGATAAAAGATAGTACCACGGCGCGCCCAGCGGCGCCGCTGTCCGTCTTATCCGCGGAGGAGGAAGGAGCGATCCCGATGCTGCGATATTTGTGTAAAAGAGTGCTGTCCACCATTCCGGTGCTGTTTTTGGTGTCGATCGTGGTGTTCTCCATGATCCATCTGACGCCGGGCTCTCCCGCCCGCTCCATGCTGGGGCCAGAGGCCACGGAGGAGCAGGTGGCGGCCCTGGAGGAGGTCATGGGGCTCAACGATCCCCTCCCCGTCCAGTACGTCAACTGGATCTCAGACCTTCTGCACGGGGACTTCGGCGTCTCCGTCTCCGGCAACGAGCCGGTGCTCTCCATGATCGTCAGCCACATGGGACCCACCATCTCCGTGACGGTGTTCGCCCTGATCATTGACCTGCTGATCGCCCTGCCGCTGGGGATACTGGCGGCCAGGAAGAAGGGGGCCGCGGCAGACCAGCTTGTGTCGGTGGTGTCGCTGTTCGGCGTGTCGCTGCCGGACTTTTTGCTGGGCCTTTTGCTGATGCTGCTCTTCGCCGTCCACCTGGGGTGGTTCCCGTCCTCCGGATACGTCCCCCTCTCTGACGGCTTCCTGGCCCATATCCGCTCCATCGCGCTGCCCTCTATCGCCCTGGGCTTCACCTATTCGGCGCTGATGATGCGGATGACCAAGACCGCCATGTACGACGCGCTCCACAAGGACTACATCAAATTCGCCAAGGCAAAGGGCGTGCACGCGTCGGGCATCGTGATGATCCACGCGCTGAAAAACGCCTCGGTGAAGCTGCTGACCATCGTGGGACAGGCCGTGGTGGGCATGCTCTCCGGCGCCGCCGTGATCGAGACGCTGTTCGTGATCCCCGGCGTGGGACAGCTGATCGTCCTGTCCATCTCCCGCCGGGATTATGAGGTGATTCAGGCCATCGTGCTGCTGGTGGCGGTCATCAACGTGGCCATCATGCTGCTGGTGGACATCCTGTACGGCCTGATCGACCCGCGCATCCAGATTGAGTGAGAGGAGGGGAAGCGCCATGACATCGACCTCTGAAAAGGACCTGTACCTGCTGCAAAAGCAGATGCTGCAGGAGCAGCGCCGGATCAAGCTGCGGCGCCTGGGCCGCAACCGCGTGGCGGTCATCGGGACGCTGATCGTCCTGGTGATGGCCGTGATCGCCATTGCCGCGCCCCTCATCGCCACCCACGACCCCTACGCATTCGCCGTGGCGGACCGGCTGCAGCCCCCCAGCGCCCAGCACCTGTTCGGGACGGACTCCATGGGCCAGGACGTGTTCAGCCGTGTGATCTACGGCACCCGCACCTCCATGATCGTGGGCCTGTGCGTCAGCGTCTCCGCCGGCGTCATCGGCACGCTGCTGGGGCTCTACGCCAGCACCAGCAAAGTGCTGGACCATGTGCTCATGCGCCTGTGCGACGGGCTCAAGGCGATCCCCTCCATTCTCTTTGCCATTTGCCTGATGACCATGCTGGGGCCGGACATCAAAAACGTCATCTTGAGCCTGGCCATCACCAGCATTCCCAACATGGCCCGCATCGCCCGCTCGGAGGCCCTGGTGGTCCGGGAGCAGACCTATGTGGAGGCCCTGCGCTCCACCGGCGCCACCGAGACGCGGATCCTCTGGCTGCACATCGCGCCCAACATCATCTCCTCCATCATCGTGCAGATGACCTTTGTGTTCGCCTCGTCCATCATCCAGGAGGCGGCGCTGAGCTTCCTGGGCGCCGGCCTTCCGGCGGGCGCCCCCAGCTGGGGGAATATCCTGAGCGACGGAAAGAACTTCATCTACAAGGCCTGGTGGCTCATCGTGTATCCCGGAATCTTCACGATGCTCTCTGTCCTCGGCTTCAACCTCTTCGGCGACGGTCTGCGGGACTTCTTCGATCCCACCAAGGTATGAGGGCAGTGCTATGGAAGAACAAGTGATTCTGGATGTCAAGAATTTGTCCACCACGTTCCATACGGAGCGGGGGGACTACCAGGCCGTCTCCGGCGTCTCCTTCCAGGTACACCGGGGAGAGATCCTCGGCGTGGTGGGGGAGTCCGGCTGCGGCAAGAGCGTCACCTCCCAGTCCATCCTCCGTCTGTACGATGAGCGCCGGGAGGCCTGCTACAGCGGGGAAGTGCTGCTGGAGGGGAGAGACCTCCTCTCCATTCCCATAAAAGAGATGCAGCGCCTGCGGGGCAGCGAGATCTCCATGATCTTTCAGGACGCCCTCAGCACCCTCAACCCCGTCCTGACCATCGGCTACCAGCTGCGGGAGCCCATGCGGATCCACGAGAAGCTGAGCCGGAAAGAGGCGGATCTGAATGCGGTGGAGCTGCTGCGCCTGGTGGGGATCCCGGAGCCGGAGCAGCGGATGCACCAGTATCCCCACGAGCTCTCCGGCGGCATGCGCCAGCGGGTGATGATCGCCATCGCCCTGGCCTGCCGGCCCAAGCTGCTGATCGCCGACGAGCCCACCACCGCCCTGGACGTCACGATCCAGGCCCAGATCATGGCGCTGCTGCTGTCGCTGAACCGGCAGCTGCACATGGGCGTCATCCTTATCACCCACGATCTTGCGGTGGTGGCAGAGACCTGCTCGCGGGCGGTCGTCATGTATCTGGGGCAGGTGGTGGAGGAGGCGCCGGTAGAGGAGCTGTTCCGCCATCCCCTTCACCCGTACACCCAGGGGCTGATCGCCTCGGTACCCCACCTGGACGACCCCGGCAAGGAGCAGCTCCACGTCATCCCCGGCACGGTCCCCTTCCTGGAGGACATCCCCACCGGCTGCCGCTTCGCCCCGCGCTGCCCCTATGCCACAGACCAGTGCCGCCGGGAGATGCCGCAGCTGCAGGAGGCGGGTAGCCAGCGGGTCCGCTGCTGGCACATCCGCTCGGAAGGAGGCGTGTGATATGGCGGGAGAAGAGAGTATCCTCCGCGCCGAGAAGATCTACAAAAACTTCCCGGTAAAGACCAACCGCCATCTGACCGTCCGGGCGGTGTCGGACGTGTCCCTGACCATCCGTGTCGGTGAGATCTACGGGCTGGTGGGGGAGTCCGGCTGCGGCAAGAGCACGCTGGGCCGCGTGATCAGCTATCTGATTCCGCCCACCAGCGGCAAGGTCTGGCTGAATGACACGGACCTGTCTGCCCTGCCGAAGAAGGAGCTGCGCCGGCAACGGCAGAACATCCAGATGGTGTTCCAGGACTGCCTGGCCTCCATGGACCCACAGCAGCGGGTGGGAGACGCCCTGACCGAGGTCCTGCGGGTCCACAGCATCGGGGACCCCGCCCAGCGCATGTCCGCGGTCATCGACATCATCCAGCAGGTGGGGCTCCGGCCGGAGCACCTGTTCCGCTATCCCCACGAGTTCTCCGGCGGGCAGCGGCAGCGCATCGGCCTGGCCCGCGCGCTTTTGCTCCACCCGGCCCTGATGGTCTGCGACGAGCCGGTTTCCGCCCTGGACGTCTCCATCCAGGCGCAGATTTTGAACCTGCTGCTGGATCTCCAGCAGCAAAATCACCACAGCTATCTCTTCATCGCCCACGACATCAGCGTGGTCAAGCACATCTCGGACCGCATCGGCGTCATGTATCTGGGCCACCTGGTGGAGGAGGCGGAGACGGAGGAGCTGTTCGCCCACACGGCCCACCCCTACACCAAAGCGCTGCTCTCTGCGGTCCCGGACATCAGCAAGCGCCATGAGGAGGAGCGGATCGTCCTGAAGGGGGACCTCCCCTCTCCGATCCACGCCCCGTCGGGCTGTGTGTTCCGCACCCGCTGCCCCTACGCCACGGCGGCCTGCGCCGAGGCGGCGCCGGAGCTGCGGGAGATCGCCCCCGGCCACAAGGCGGCCTGTCACCTCTGCAAATGAGTATGGATAAGGAAGTAAGATGACAATGAATGCGATACCAACCAAATGCGACATCCTGATTCAGGACTGCACGCTGCTCAACCGGGACTTTGACACTGAGGCACACCGCTCCGCCGCCATCCGGGACGGCGTGATTCTGGAGGTGGGCGAAGCGGAGGCCATGGGGGCGAAGTATGATGCGGCGGAGACCATCTCCGGCGCGGGAAAGCTGCTGATGCCGGGCTTTGCAGACGGCCACACCCACGTCTGCCAGCAGCTGCTGCGCGGCCGCTCTGGCGGCACAGAGCCCATGACCTGGTCCGGCGTCCTGGTCCCCTTTGAGAGCGGCCTGACGCCCCAGGACGTGCGCGTGAGCGCGCGGCTGGCCTGCTTGGAGATGATCAAAGCCGGCTTCACCAGCTTTGCCGACGCCGGCGGCGTCCACATGGACCAGGCGGCGGAGGCAGTGCTGGAGTCCGGCATGCGGGCGGCCATCTGCCGCTCCTCCATGGACATCGGGGAGACGGTCGGCGGCCGGCTGATCGAGACCCGCCAGGAGATCCTGTCCCGGTTTGAGGAGCTGTACCGGGTCTATGACGGCAAGGGCAATGGCCGGCTCCAGATCTGGCTGGGCCTGCGGGAGATCATGACCTGCTCCCCGGAGCTGATGCGGGACACCGCAGCTGAGGCCGCTGCCTATCACACCGGCATCCACGCCCACCTGTGCGAGCACCGGGACGAGGTGAGCTTCAGCCTGACCCACTACCGTCTGCGGCCGGCGGAACTGCTGGCCGAGACCGGCGTCTTGGGGGAGAACCTGCTCACCGCCCACAATGTGCTCCTCTCTGACCACGACATCGCCCTGCTGGCCGACAGCGGCACCCACATCATCCACTGCCCGAAGGGGAACCTGGCCCACCACGGCTTCCCCCGCGTGCCCACCATTCTGGAGAACGGCGGCGTCATCGGCCTGGGCTGCGACGGCGCCTCCAGCGTCAACCTGGATATGTTTGAGCTGATGCGCACGCTGCAGCTGGCCACCATCGCCTCCCAGGGTCTGCCGATCTTCGACAAGCAGATCGTCACGGTGAAGGACATGCTGCGCATGGCCACCGTGGGCGGCGCCAGCGCCATCGGCGGCGACACGCTGGGCGTGGTGGAGGCCGGAAAGAAGGCGGACGTCATCCTGCTGGACATCCGGCAGCCCCACCTGATGCCCACCCGGAACCTGGCCGTGACCCTGGCCTACTGCGGCCACGGCCACGACGTCACGGACTCCATCATCGACGGGAAGATCGTCATGCGGGACCGGCATGTGCTGACCCTGGACGAGGAGCAGGTGATGGCGGATGCCGCCTGCCACATGGAGGCGTGCTTCGCCCGGATCAATATCTGAGGGTGACTCTGTGCGTGTGCACTGATCATAAAACTTCAATACAGGAGTGAAGAAAATGAAGAAGAACGCCCTGAAACGGTTGCTGTCCCTGGCACTGGCGCTGACGCTGGCACTGAGCCTGACGGCCTGCGGCTCCGGCGAGGAGGAAGGCACCACGGAAGAGGACGGCACGGCACCCGCCGAGACTGCGGACACGGGGGACTCCGAGGCCTGGATCGCCCTGTCCATGAACGCGGAGACGCTGGACCTGCCCAAGACGACCTCCCTGGGCTGCCGGCAGGTGTCCCTCGGCACGGTGTGGGAGCGCCTGGTGACGCTGAACAGCGCCGGTGAACCCGTCCCTGAGCTGTGCGAGAGCTATGAGATGTCTGAGGACGCCCGCACCTTCACGTTCAACCTGCGCCACGGCGTCCTGTTCCACGACGGCAGCGAGATGACCGCCGACGATGTGGTCGCCTCCATGAACCGCTGGATCGAGAACTACAGCAACGTGCAGACCCTGGTGGGCTCCGGCCGCTTCGAGAAGGTGGACGACTACACGGTATCCATCACGGCGGATTCCCCGGCCCTGACCCTGCCGGACATGATCGCCGGCGCCACCTTCTGCGCCATCATCACCACGGCCGAGGCCTGCGCCGACCTGACGGAGGACGGCTATCTGAAGGACTACATCGGCACCGGCCCCTACCAGTTCACGGAGTTCGTGCAGGACCAGTACATCCGGCTGGACCGCTTTGCGGACTACGTCCCCTACGGCGAGGAGGGCTATGTGGACGGCATGGCCGGCCACAAGGAGGCGTCGATCCAGACGCTGTACTACAGCTATGTCAAGGAGTCTACAACCCGGATCGCCGGCCTGCAGACGGGGCAGTACGACCTGATCTACTCCCTGAGCTCCGACAACTTTGACGTCATCGCCAACACCGCCGGCATGGAGACCCAGAACGAGGAGGCCGGCGCCCTGATCCTCATCATGAATAAGGTGGAGGGACTGTGCACGGACGTGAACTTCCGCAAGGCGGTCAACATGGCGCTGAGCATGGACGACATCATGACGGTGGGCTACGGCTCCTTCTACAGCCTGGGCTCCTGCTACATGGACGAGAGCAACGGCTTCTGGCTGACGGATGCCGGCTCCGAGTGCTATAACCAGGGCAATCAGGAGCTGGCCAAGGAGTATCTGGCCCAGTCCAGCTACCAGCCGGGCGACGTGTTCACGATTCTGACCACCAACGAGAACAACCGGGACAAGCTGGCCCTCGTCATCGCCTCTCAGCTGGAGGCCATCGGCATCACCTGCGAGGTGGAGGCCTACGACTACCCCACCATGAACTCCTACTCCTATGATCCCACCCTGTACGACATGTACGTCATGAGCTACTCCTCCGTCCCCCTGCCCACGCTGAAGGCCTACCTGGGCGACGGCGACGGCTTCTGGACCACGGACGAGACATATCTGGACTACCTCGCCCAGTTCAACCAGGCCACCACCAAGGAGGCGGCCTACGAGATCTGGGAGACAATCCAGGCCTACTGCTGGGAGGAGTACCTGCCCGTCATCAACTGCGGCCACTACCAGGAGTGCTACGCCTGGAACGGCAGCACCCTGAGCAACATCAATATCTACAACAACATTGCCCACATGTGGAGCGCCACCATGAGCTGACCAGCTGCCGGCTGAAATCAACAGCTACAGGGGCGGGCGGGGAAAGAGTCCCCGCCCGCTCCTGCTGCGCTCCGGGCGTTTCGGGCGTAAAGCCCCTCCTGCGGCGTCCGCCGCGCCTTGGGGATCGCCATCGCCCGGTTTCCGCAGGACCGCAAATCTTCGAGCAGCGTTTTGACTAGATCGGACAGTCTCTGACAGCCGTGAAGGAATTCCCACAGAAACCGTTCTGCCACGCGGAGTCTAACAAGAATGCGGAAAACCGCTCGGAAAACGAGCAGGAGGCAGAAGGAGGTCAAATCTGGCGGGTGGACGACGTGTATCTTACAAGCCTACACGAGATTTCTTGCGAAATTCTTTCGTAATATTTTCCCTATTTTTTATTTTGGGGGTTGCAATCCAAAAATAAGTATGCTAAAGATGGAAAACCTGGGTACCGGAAGTCGCGGAGGAAGTCGAGAGAATTTTTTGAAAATACAGAGAGCGGGATGGAGAAAATGAAACGCCTAGGCTGTAGATGGTCAACAGCCTGGGCGTTGAATGAAAAATAGCCGGGGATAGCTTTCACTCTCCCCGGTTGCCGCGTATCGGTTTGCTTATCTCCCTCGGTCCATTATGTGGCCTTATTCCGTTCCGGGTTCAAGCGGAGGGGGCTTTGTCTTCCCCGCTGCCCCGGCTACGGTCTCCCGGTCCCGTTCGCAGCCGGAGCAGCCGGGGTACGGCATCCGTTTGCGGCAGCTTGCCCCACGGCATGTTACGCCTGTGCCGCCAGGTAGTCCGCCATCCGCACGATCACCGTGCAGCCCTGCGCCCGGTTCATGCAGTTGCTGCCGCCGAAGGTTCCGTCCGCCTGACCGTTGAGCAGGCCCAGGGCGTAGCACACCGACACGGCCTGCCGATAGCTCTCAGGAATGGCCTCCCAGTCTCCCACCGCAAGCCGGGCCGCTTCCAGCGTCTGAGCATCCGGGAGCTCCACCTCCAGCGCCGCCAGCAGACGGTAGAGCATCTGGGCCATATCCAGGCGGGTGATCGGCGTGTTCAGCACGCCCTCCCAGCTGCCCGAATCCAGATATCCCCGCTCCATTGCGGTCCCCGTCAGGATTCCCTGGTCACGGCAGACGAAGGTTCCCGGCTGCCACCACGCGCCGCCATACAGGCCCAGCTCCTCCGGGAAGAACGCCCGGGCCAGCATGGCGTCAAAATGGGCATTGGTCACTGTGGCGGCAGGGTGGAAGGTCCCGTCGGCGTATCCGTTGACGATTCCCGCATCGGCTGCCCGGGTAATGGCCCCATAGGCCCAGTGGGCAGTGGGTACATCCCGGAACGTATGCGTCTGCTCGGGCTGCTGTGGCTCCTGCGCACTCTCGCCGGGCTGCTCCTGTCCCGCCTGTCCCGGCACGGTGTTCTCCTGTCCGGGCACAGCGGGCTGTTCCGGACGGGCATCGTTCTCTGCCTGCTGTCCTCCGAAGAACGTCACTTCATAGGTAAAGTCCGGAACGTTCTGACCGTTGCGTGCCCGAAGCCCCTGGATCTGGACCGTGTACGTTCCGTCATAGGTCTCCACACCGTCCGGCCGGAAGATGATGCAGCAGCCGGTGCCGTATCCGGCATTGGAGACGCTGAAAAATCCATCGCTGCTGCCTGACCGGAATGTCCAGGTCCGGCCGTCCTCCTCCCGGGTGAGGGTGACGGTGACCGACGCCTTGTTTGCATCTGCATACAGCTCCGGATTGAGCGTCACGCTCCAGGCGGTCCGCCCATCCATCAGCTCTTCCGGGAAATTCCCGGAGGCAGGCCAGGAAACGAAGTCATATGCACAGCCGCTGCCACTCTTGTCCATGACTTTTTCCGCGGCATAGGCCCCGTAGCCGCCTTCTCCAAGGGCAAATCCAAAGCCCACCTTTCCCAGCACGGGATTGAGCTGCCAGCGGCGGTGACCCACACCGGCGATGTTGGACGCGTCGCTGTCCTCCATCCAGCTGTCCACAGATCCCACCAGCGTGTACCCCGCACTGAGATTGCTGGTGGACGAGGCGCTGCGGGCCTCTTTGTAAAAGTCATCGCTCATGCCGGGAAGCTGATCGGGATAATGATTCAGTCCCCCCTGGGCCGCCTGAATTACCGCACCGTACTGCGCGGAGCGGCTGAGCTCCATATCCAGCTTCACGGCGGGCAGCCCCGCAATGCGGCGCAGAGCGTTGAGCCGGTCCGCCGCCGCCTGCAGCGCATCCTTCTCTACCGTTCCGCTGGAGAAGGGCGCACGGACAGAGGGCGTCTGCACAAACACGTCTCCTTCATACCGCAGCGGTGCCTGCTCCAGAAGCTCCTCGATTTCTGCCTGAGAGAGCTTTTCCAGCTCGGTGCTGCCGCTGTCGCGCAGACCTGTGGCTGCAGCGGCCGGGCTCTCCTCCAGACGGGGAATTGCCACCGTGTGCACGTCACCGCACCGGGAGCACCGGCAAAGCTGCTCGCCCTCCTGTTCCACAGTGGCGGGGCGGATCACCTTCTGCACCACATCGTTGTGCCCCAGGGCCGGCAGGACTTTTGTGACTTCACGCGCGCCGCACTGCAGGCACGTCCGCTCATACTTTCCGTCCTCCGTGCAGGTCGCCGGTACCGACCGATACTGCCAGGTATGCTGCTTGCAGCTTCCCTCCTGGGTGCCGGAGCCTGCTCCGCCGCCCAGAGGCGGGATCTCCTCCGTATAGCTGTCACCGCAGCGGGAGCAGGTATAGGTCCGCACACCCGTCGCTTCCTCCGTGGCGGGCACTGTCACCGTATCGGTATACGCATGCCCCAGCGCCGGGAACTCCACATTCAGCTCCCGCTCTCCGCACAGCACGCAGTAGTAGGCGTTATAATCCTTCTCCGTGCAGGTGGGCGCCTCCTTGTGATATTCCAGGATGTGCTTGCCGCCGTTATTCTCCGGGCAGATATACGTATGGATCCGTTCCCGGTAGGTCGACTCTCCGGTCCGCTCACTGAAATAGGTACCGCCCTCCACCCGGGTAAAATCCCGGCCATAGGCGTCGACCTGCCTCTGCGCTGCCGCCGCCGGGGTCCCCAGCATCCCGGAAAGCAGCACTCCGCTCATCAGCACAGAAACCGCACGATGCAGCCATGTCTTTTTCATTCCAGATTCCTCCTTTATTTCCACTACACAGACATTGTTTCAACTGATGGGCACAGTATACTCCGCGGAGGAATTGTGTTTTTTCAAAAAGTGTAGAAAACAGGGACCGCTTTTCCTTCCCCCGCTGCCCTCCGCCCTTGACGGACGTACTGCACAGGCTTAAACTTTTTATTGTATATCCGTACGATTTTTGTACCATTGTCCCCGCAATTGGAGAAAGGAGCTCTGCCATGCCGGAGATGGGAGGCGTCCGGGATTATAACCGAATCCGCCGGTTTTTGAGCCACATCTACCTATATGGATTTTTCAGCCGGGAGGATTTCGCCCGTTCCGGCATGGCAGCGCCAAGGACTATGACTACGGCATGAAGCTGATCCGGGCCCTCTTTCCCGACAGCGACCAGGCAGCTCTTTGGCGGGACGGGCGGAAGTATCCGCGCTTTGTCCGCACGTATGAGGGCAGCGGGGAAAACCGCATGGCGGATTCCTATCTTCTTCACGCCCTGGATACCGAAACCGATCTTCCGGAGCTGCTGATTCTGCTGGGCGCTTTGGCTGCCTCTCCCCGAACGCTGGAGCAGCTGCGGCGCAGTGCGGAGCTCCACTGTGACGATGAGGAGGCAGACGGGTACTCCCGGGTGCGCCGCCGCATTCTCGAACTGGAACAATACGGATACCTTCAACGGCAGGGCCGTACGTTCGCCCTTGCCCATGACTGGCTGCGCCAGTTGGAAAACGAGGAACTGGAAGCGCTGGTGCAGTTTGTCCGCTTTGCCGCCGGGACGGCGTATCCCCGGGTGGCTGCCAGCTTCCTGCGGCGCAGCGCGGAGCGGGAGATGCACCGCAGGGGGCTGGCGCTCCCGGCGCAATCCCTGCTGCTGCGCCACAACGTCAGCGCCTGCGTCTTTGATGAGGATATCGTCTGGCAGCTGCAGGAGCTCATTGCCGCCCGCCGGGGCGCCGTGATCACCATGGGGCGGGGGAGTGTCGAGTGCCTGCCCATCGCCCTGCGGATCGACATGCGGCTTGGCCGCTGGTATGTGCTCTCCATGGAGCAGCGGGGTCCCGTGATCCGCCGGGTAAGCGGCATCCGCAGCGTAAAACAGGCTCCCGCAGTGCCGCCGGAACAGTGGCAGGAAGCCCAGCAGGCCGTCACAGACCGGTTTGCCCGCTGCGGCTGTTCGGGTGCCATGCCCGCCGGAGAACCGGTGCTGGTTCGGGCGCGGCTGAATTTTTCCTCCGCACCGGGCCTGCAAAATCAGTTTGCCCGGGAAATCCGGCTGGGCCGGATTGTGGAGCGGGAGGACGGCATTTATTACGAAGCGGAGGTCAACGATCCCCTGGAACTGCTGCCCCTGCTGCGGTCCTATGCACCGTGGCTGCGGGTACTGCCGGGTGCGCACACTCTGGATCAAAGGCTGCGGGAGGATCTGTTGCTGATGCGCCAGGCAGCGGAGGGAGCACGCAATGAAACTATTCAATAAATACCAAAGCCGGGCCCTGCAGTTTGCGCTGGACCTGCTCGCTCAGCTCCAATCCACCGCCCTTTCCACCAGCCAGATACAGGCATTGGCCCAGCAGTGGGGCTTGGACTATGCCGATCAGGTGATCCAGCCGCTGTGCCGGGCCGGGTTTTTGGAGCAGACCACCGACGGATACCGCCTGACGGCAGACGGCACGTTGCCCCGACTGCCGCTGAGCGCCGCGGAACGGAGCACGCTTGCCGCACTGCTCCAGATTCCGGAGTCCCAGCTGTTTTTGGAACCGGCACTGTGGGAGCACCTGGCCGCCCTGTGCGCCGGGACACCGGCTCCGCCGTCCGTCCAGAGGTATGCCCCTGCCGGGGAACCGCTGCCGCAGCATCCGGGGCCGGAGGGCTTCCGCACGCTGCTCAAAGCGGCCCAGCGGCGCTGGCTGATTCGTTATACTTATTACACCCGGGATCACCAGACGGTCCCCCGGCAGGCCGAAGCCCTGCCCTGGAAGCTGGAATACAGCGCCTATGACCGGCGCTGGTGGGTGATTCTCTACGATCCCGGACAGGCCCGCACCATCAAGGCCCGCCTGGACAATCTGGAGGAAATTCGCCTCCTGGGCCCCTCCGGCGTGGAGGACGGGGAAGTGGAAGCCGCCATGGACCGTCTGCTGGAGCCGGAACCGGTGGTGTTGGAGGTCCGCAGGACCCGGGGAACGCTGGAGCGGTGTTTTCTGGTACTGGAAAACCAGCTCTTTGAGCGGACCCGCCAGGTCTCCGAGGACTGCTTTTATGTCAGCTTCCGGTACTACCGCTTTGACCGGAGCGAGATCCTCCGGCGGCTTTTGTACCTGGGCCCGGGCGTCCGGCTCATTTCCCCGCCGGATCTGCGTGAAGCTCTGGTCGCTCTGCTGGATCAGGCCCTGGAAGCATGATTTCTATAGAAAATGAAAAAAACATCGGCCCGCTTCCGATAAGATCAGAACCCAGGAAAGGGTTGGAGAAATGGAAACAAAACGGGAATTGACCTACGAAGAGCGGGTCAAGGGCTTGTCCTTTTTAAAAGATGTCATTCTGCATGTCAATCAGTATATGTCCGCCGCCATCGAGTCTGCCAATCACACCTGCCACGTGACAGACGAGGAGTTCTGGGACCATCTTTTTTTAAGCACCAGCCGCAACAAATCCCATTGACGCCAGTTTTCAAGAACGATCTGATCAGCCGGTCAAACTGCGCATAATCTACGCTGCCGTCCTCTTGGAACGGCACAGCGGCCAGTGGACAAATCCCACGGATACGCGATTGTAAATTCAGTGACAGCATAACACCCTCCCGTTCTCCATGAATTGCAGCCATCTGTTTGTATGACAGACACCGCAGCCATGGTTGTAAATTTTCCCAAAACAATTTGCAGTTTTTGATCGCGGTAAAGAAAACTCCCGCGGATGCGGGAGTTTTTTTATGATGAATAACGCAGCGGGATCACTCAGGTCCCGGCCTTGGCGTTGGCCATCCGGATGCCGTAGTCAATGGCATTGACCAAGCTCAGCTCGTTGGCATGACCATCTCCGGCGTGACCAAAGCCTGTTCCATGGTCTACGCTGGCCCGGATGATGGGCAGGCCCAGCGTCACATTGACGCCGGCCACGGCGTCCCAGTGTCCCGCAGCCTTGTTGTAAACGAACCCTTTGAGCTTAAGCGGAATGTGGCCCTGATCGTGATACATCACCACCACAATGTCATACCAGCCGCCCAGTGCTTTGGAAAAAACCGTGTCCGGCGGAGTGGGCTTTCCCTCGGGAATGAGGATGCCCTCAGCCATGGCCGCATCAATGGCAGGCTGGATTTCCTCAATTTCCTCCCGGCCGAACATGCCGTTTTCACCGCAGTGCGGATTGAGACCGGCCACAGCGATCTTGGGAGCTTTGATCCCAATGGCCTTGCAGCCGGCATCGGCAATGCGGATCACATCCAGCACCCGGTCTTTTTTCACCCGGTCGCAGGCTTCCCGCAAAGACACATGGGTGGACACATGCACAACCCGCAGATCCTCGTGGGCCAGCATCATGGTGTACTTGTCGGTGTGGGTGTAGTCGGCGTAAATTTCCGTATGGCCGGAGTAATGGTGTCCGGCCAGGTTGATGGCCTCTTTGCTCAGGGCATTGGTGACAGTAGCATCCACCTCGTGAGCCATCGCCAATTCAATGACCTTTTCCACATACCGGAAGGACGCCTCTCCGCCCAGGGCAGTGGCCCCCAGACCGAAGGGTCTGGGATCATCCGGCGTACACGGAATGTCGGAGGGTTTGATCAGGCCCATGTCGTACACATCGATCACACCGTATTCAAACCGCGCCTCCGCCACAGATTTGACCGGCCGGATCTGCATGTGAATGCCGGAGACCTTCTCCGCCGCCTTCACGGCATATTCCATGCTGGCCATATCCCCCACTACCAGTGGGCGGCAGCGTGCACACAGTCTTTTATCCGCCAGTGCCTTGACCGTGATTTCCGGGCCGTTTCCAAACGGATCCCCCATGGAAATTCCAATAATCGGAAGATTCATCATATCCCTGCTTTCTGCGTTTTCGCTCATTTCTCTGCGGACTCATCAAACTCTCTCAGACGGCTTCTCATTGCATACGAACCCATCCAATTTCTGCATGGCCCCGGACTTTGTCAGTTTGGCCAGAGTGTACAGCAAATCGGGCTTCCCAAACCCGCCGGACTTCGTAATGATAAAATGGCGCTTGCCCTGATATGCAAAATAGGTCAGAACCACACCCGTGTCCAGTTCGCATACGGGCGTCAGTTCCGTTACACCCACGGCCCGCATCAAAGCCATCAGGGTATCCCCGCCGGTACACATCAACGTCCCTTCCAAGCCATCATCCAGAAGCCGCCGCACCAACTGCCCCAATGTACAGGAGATCTGCACCCGCACTTGCTGAAGATCCAGACCGTGTCCGGCAGCAAAGGCTCTGGCATCGGGACCGCCTGGTGGATCGTTGCTGTCCAGGATGCACGCACCCTCTTGCATGGCGGTTTTGCGCCAGTGTTCCACTTTGCCGGCACACGCTCCGCTCTCCAGCCACTCCGGCAGGAGCTTTTCCTCCGGCAGCAGCCGGAAACGGGGAACCCCGGCCTGCTCCGCATAGTCCAGCTGCCGGCAGGTTACCGGGTTTACACTGCCGCAGACAACGAAGAAGGGGCTTGGCAGATCCGGCACCCGGGGAGACGGTCCCGACAGCGCCAGCAGATTTGCCAGCACTGACGCAAATCCCGCGCAGCCTGCACACAGCCGCACACCGGACGGCCCCAGCTGCCGGCCAATCTGCTGGAGATCCTCCTCGCTGGCAGCATCGAAAACCTGAATGCCCGGAAAATCGGAATCGGGATCTCCCGGATGCCGCTGTACCACGGTCAGGGGGGACTGCTCGCGCAAAACATCGGATACGCGGGAATGCCGCACCGGATCGAAGGGGTCCTGTCCAAACACGCTCTGTGCAACCGGTACCCCGTCAATCAGATGGACACCATCCCGGGTGATGCGATTCATCTTGGGAAACGCAGGGATAAAGGGGAGTCTGTCCGTACCGGCTGCATCCACCACGGCTGTCAGCTCGGCACCGATGTTGCCCCGCAGGGCGGAATCGGTCTTTTTGTATATGCAGCAGACGCCGGCTGCCAGCGCATGTTCCGCCGCTTTCCGGACTACGGAATATGCCTGCTCCGGCCGCAGATGGCGGGTTTCGGCATCCATGACCAGAACCTGCAGCCCATCGTCTGCTCCGGCAAAATCAAAGGCGGGATCTGTTATAACGCTGGTCGCCGCACCGCGCGCGGCAAACTGCACACCGGTATCCAGCGCGCCGGTAAAATCATCGGCTATGATCAGAAGTTTGACCATGCTATCCCTCCATGCTGTTTATATTTGAAACACGCTTACGCGCAACCGGTCCCCAAAAGCATCTGAAAACATTGGTGATGGTTGCTTGATTGGGTCTCATTTTACAAAAGCAGTCACGGAAGGGCAATATTTTTTCAGCATGAAGTGTTCTGTTTTGAAACACAGCAAAAAAAGATTGCAGTTTTTTTGTGGATTTAATACAATGTGTTTAAAATTGAAACAATCAGGAGGGGCCTTTATGGAACATTCATATCGCGTCCTGGGGATTGCACCCTATGAGGGGATGAAAACCCTGATGGCTGATCTGGCGGAGGAATACCCGCAAATGGACCTGACACTGTTTGTGGGGGATCTGGAGCAGGGATTGGAAATCGCACACAGCAATTTTCACGGGAACTATGATGTGGTGATTTCCCGGGGCGGAACCGCCAAAATGCTCAAGAAAAACCTGCCGCTTCCGGTGGTGGAGATTCCGGTATCCATGTATGACCTCCTGTGTACGCTGAAGCTGGCGGGCGTCTCCAAGGGGACCGGGACGGTCTCTATGGTCTCTTTTGACAACATCACCGCCAATGCCCGGCTCCTGTGCGACCTGATGGATTACGATCTCGATATCCACACCGTGGATGACGGGGCGGATGTAGACGCGATCCTCCTGGGACTGAAGAATGACCACTGCGACGCGATCCTCTGCGACGCCGTCTCCAACGCCGCCGCCAAACGGCTGGGGTTCCACTCGTTTTTGATCACCTCCGGCGCCGACAGCATCCGGCAGGCCTTTGAGCAGGCGCTGCTGCTGTGCCGCAGTCAGACCCGTCTTCGCGAGGAGAACCTGTTTTTCCGGGAGCTGCTCCACGGACAGATCGGACAGACGATGGTTCTGGATGACGATGGGCACCTCTACTTGTCCACGCAGGAAAACCCGCCGCCGGACCTTTTGGAGCTGTTGCGGCGGGAACTGCCGGAGTCCAAACAAGCAGGTGAGCGGCGGATCATCCGAAACATGGGAGGGATGCTGTACGTCATCCGGTCCCGGCGGGTAACGTCCGGCAATCTCTCCCGTACCGCCTTTTTCTTCACGGTCCGAAAGTCTCCGCTCTCTCCCGGTCAAACCGGCATCCGCTTTTCCACAAGGCCGGAGGCGGAGGCAGCCTTTTCCGAAAACATCTTCAGCTTCGCCGGAACCACCCGTGGTGCATTGCAGGCGGACATTGACCGCATCAGCCGCAGCAAGTCTCCGGTTGTGGTCACGGGGGAAGACGGCACCGGGAAGGAGTCCGTCGTCAACCTGCTGTATATGCGGGGAAGCCTGCGAAACAACCCGCTGGTCTTCGTCAACTGCAGCCTTCTCAGCGATAAGAGCTGGGCCTTTTTGCTGGAGCACCACAACTCTCCCCTGGCAGGGGCGGACACCACCCTTTACTTTGCCAGTATTGACGCGTTGTCTCCGGAACGTCAGCATCAGCTTCTGGCAGCGCTGTCGGAAATGGACGTATGCCGCCGAAACCGCGTGATTTTTTCCTGTGTGTGCCAACCGGGAGAATATCTGTCTCCGACGGGCTCGCTCTTTATGGATAAGCTCTGCTGCCTGTCGCTGTTCCTGCCGCCTCTGCGGCAGCTGGCAGAGCAAATCCCGGCACTGGTCAATCTGGCCCTCAGCCATCTAAATGCCAATCTCCCCCGGCAGCTGGTGGGCGCGGAGCCGGAAGCCCTGGCCCTGCTGCAGTCTTTCCGCTGGCCGCATAACTACACCCAGTTCCGCAGGGTCATCGGGGAACTGGCGGTAGCCGCAGCCGGCCCGGTAATCACGGCGGAAGATGTCCGGCACATTCTGCAGAAGGAGCGGCATATGGGCGCATTTTCTTCCATGGCGGAAAACGCCTCCGCTCCGCTGGACCTGAATCGCACACTGGAGCAAATCAGTCAGGATGTGGCACTGCGGGTTCTGGAGGAAACCGGCGGAAACCAGACGGCAGCAGCCAAGCGCTTAGGCATCAGCCGCACCACCCTGTGGAGACTGCTGCAAAAACAGGAGCTGCGGCAACGGTGAAAGGAAGAATCCACCGGCAAGCTCTTCCAAACACTCGTATCTTACAAACCATGGAGGCGTGCGGCTCAAATGTGCAGGAAGTGTGACAAATCATAGCAGCTCCAGCGGACGAATCATACAATCGTACTCGCTTGTCTGTTCCGTTCGTCCATGGATGGCCTCACTCCAAAAGCAGCCGATGTCTGTTCCACCCCCCAATCATTCCAGGCAAAAAAAAGTTCCTGATTTCTTGCGAAATCAGGAACTTTTTGGTGGAGACTACTGGACTCGAACCAGTGACCTCCTGCGTGTGAAGATCCGTCTGGACGTCAAAGCCTTGCTATTGGGCGCTTTCCGGTACTTTTTGCTCCATTTTTTCAGAGCAGGCAAGAGGTCATTGTCCACTGCGTCCACCCGCTGATATCCGGATATTGGTCAGCGTATTGGTCAAATCCCCGGCTCCGCCTATTGGGCGGGGCCGGGGACGCTTTCCACAAGAAATCATTTCACTGCCGTGATCGTAGCTTGCAATCGAGGAAATGTCAAGCACTGTTTTCGGCCCAGGCAACTTGTGCCAGAGAAAGCCTGCAATTTTATTTTTGAGATGGCGCCACGACACGGCAGAAAAACTGCTCTGGGTCAAGCCCTCTTTTCTGCGACTACTTCGATTTCCACTTTTGCGTCCCGGGGTAGCCTGGCTACCTGGAAGGCAGCGCGAGCGGGGTAGGGCTGGGAGAAGAAGGCGCTGTAGACCTCATTCATAGAAGAAAAATCTTCCATGTCAGCCAGAAGTACAGTGGTTTTGACTACGTCAGTCATGGACAAACCAGCCTGCTCTAAAATCGCCTTGACGTTGGATAGAGAGACACGGGTCTGGTCTCGGATGTCTTCCGAGGGAAAGTCCCCGGTGACCGGATCAATGGGAAGCTGGCCGGAGACGTAGATAGTGTGGTTGGTTTCGATAGCCTGGGAGTAGGGGCCAATGGCTGTTGGCGCGGAAGCTGTAGTGATATTTTTCATAAGGTCCTCCTTTTGTTGAACAGGAACAGAATTGACTTTTTCTCCAGAATCAGATATCTTTAAATGAAAAGAGTGTGAAACTGCTGTGGGAGGATTACCATGTCTGAGATCTCTGCTGAGGCAGGAAAACGCATCCGTTATTTCCGAAAGAGCCGCTCTATGACTCTGGAAGAGTTGGCCGCAGTCATCCATAAGAGTAAGGCCACCCTCTCCAAATATGAGACTGGGGAGATCTCCATTGACCTGGATACCTTGTACGACCTGGCAGTTGCCCTGCAGGTCCGTGCTGAGCAGCTGCTTCCCGCAAGCTCTGGGAAGACTGCTTCACCGCCTCGAGAGATTCACCCTGCTTTCTTTCGGGGACTAGAGCGGTTTTACGGTTATTACTTCGACGGACGCAATGGGCAGGTGAGCCGCTCTGCCTTTGATGTGTTTTCCCAGATCGATACAAACCGCTATAAGATTGCCATGTATATGTCCTACCGGGATCTGGAGCGGTACCAACAGGCTGAAAACACCTACTGGGGGTATATCGAGCATTTTGATGCACTTTCCCTCATCGAACTGGCCCACCAGAGCAACCCTATGGAGAAAGCCAGCATCCAGATTCTCTCTTCCTTCCTGGATGCGGAGACCAAGTGGGGCCTTTGGAACGGGGTTTCCTCCCGGCCCATGATGCCGGTGGCCCTGAAGATCCTTTTTTCCAAGAAACCGCTGAAGGAGGATGGAGAGCTGATCCGCCAACTGAAGGTCTCACAGGAGGATATACGGCGGATGAAATATTATAACATGTTCTCGGTGATATAGATCTCGGGGAAATGCCGCGTCTGACAGGAAGTCCTGTTTGCCGCGGCATATTTTATGCCGGAGGGGCGGTCAGCTCTTTCTGTGCCGGCGGATGGAATCCCGAATGCGCTCCAAGCCGGTCTGAATCATGGATCGAGGCATGGCCAGATTCAGACGGATATACCCCTCCGCGTTGTCTACGAACAAGGAGTTGCCCCCCTCCAGCAACACGCCGGCTTCGTTGGCAAAGAAACCCGGAAGATCCGCCACATCAGGCAGACACCGTCCCAGGTCCACCCAGGCCAGGTAGGTGGCATCGGAGATATTCATTACAGCCTCGGGCAGTTCCAGGGACAGAAACTCCTGTACAAATGCAAAGTTGCCGTCCAGATAGTCCCGCAGCTCTTCCAGCCAGGGACCGCCCTTGTCGTAGGCTGCCTTGGCAGCGGTGAGAGACAGAGGATTCACCATACCGAAGAGCTTGTCCCGGGCCCTGAACTCCTCCCGGGTAGCCTGGTCCCGGATAATGATGTTGGAGAAGGCCATCCCCGCCAGGTTGAAGGTCTTGGTGGGGGCCATGCAGGTGATGAGCTTGGGGTAATCGGTCATAATCTTGGCCATGGGGATGTGGGACTTCCCCTTTCGGGTCAGGTCGCAGTGAATCTCGTCGGACACCACCCACAGGTTGTACTTTTCCATAATGGCCGCCGCCTGGCGGAGTTCTTCCTCTGTCCAGATGTGACCAGTGGGGTTGTGGGGGTTACACCAGAATACCAGTTTGCATTTGGGGTCGGCGCACCGGCGCTCAAAGTCCTCTGCGTCCAATGTGAAGCAGCCTTTCTCGTCCTTCTTCAGGGGAGAGTGGAGTACGCCCCTGTTAGAGTACTCGGCGGCATGGAGAAAGTAGCCGTAGGCGGGGGTGTTGATGAGAACCTTCTCGTTGGGGGCAGTCAGACTCTCCACCAGCTGGTAAATGGCGGGAATGATGCCGGGGGAGAAGCACAGCTCTTCCTGGGATACTTCCCAGCCGTAGTGCTCCAGACACCAGTGCCGGAAAGACTGGTAATACCCATCATCGTACACACCGGTATAGCCGAAGATGCGGCGATCGATTCGCTGGCGCATGGCGTCCAGAATCTCCGGGGCCACGCCGAACTCCATATCTGCCACCCACATGCGGACAAATTCCTCGTCCTTGTAGGGAAAGACTTTCTCGGGGCCGGCATGGAAGATGTACTGCCGGAAGCCGTCGGTGTTCAGGGCGTTGGTTCCACGGCGGTCAATGATTTCGTCAAAGTGATACATAGAAAACCTCCTGCAAATTCGCTCGGTAGTATGCTTGTATAGTAATATGTGATGCCATTGGGTACGGCAATCTTCTGTCATTCGTCTGCCTTTAGGGCTGAATCCACGATCTCCTGCCGACGTTTACCCAGTACGGAACTGTCCACCGAGTGGGTTTTCAGTGCGATGGCGGAGAAGATCAGGGGGATGATGACGATGGCGGCGGCCACTGCCGCGTCAGTAGATGTTAGATCCTTAAAAAGGGTGACGGCAATGATCAAGGCGCAGATGCCGCCCAACACGCTGCAGGCACGGAAAGCCCAGACGGGGATCTTAATGGAGCGCTTGGCAAACTGCTCGGGGTATTTCTTTGGGATGATGATGCATGCAGCGTTCAAATAAGCGTTGATGAGCATAGAGGGAATCATCAGCATGGTGATGGCGTTTCCCACGCTCATGCCGGTAAGAATAGGGACCAGAGCGATGATGTAGACCATCAGGAAGCAGAAGTAGGGATAGCCATCATTGCTTTTTTTGCGGAAAATCTGGGGCAGCCAACCGTCGTCCGCCATGTGGGACAAGGGCTCCCGGATCATGGCTAGCACCGCCAGGAAAGAGGAGATGATGGCACATACGCCGCCGCCGATGATGAAAAAGGCGAAGGGCCCCTGGGACATGATGGCCCCGGCAGTGACGCTGAGGTTTTTGCCGGCAATCATATCGTAGGGAAGGACGCCGGCAGCCACATACGACATCAGTCCGTAGACAGCAGACACCACCAGGCAGGTGACCAGGATGCCCAGGGGGATTGTACGCTTGGCATTTTTGGTAATGGGAACCACACCCACGGGACCCATGGTAGTGCCCTGGCAGGCCCAGCCCATCACCGCGATGGCGCTCAACATCCCCATAAAACCATTGCGGAAGAAGCCGCCGTCGTAGCTGGGATTAAAAAAGACTGCTGCGTCCACATTGGGAAAACCCATCACGACAAAGAGAACTAGAGCACCAATCAGTAAAACTGTCGCCACGTTCTGGAACAGAGTGACGATTCGATTGCCCCGGATTGTCAGCAGGAAAAAGACAGTCAACAAAATGGCGCTGGACAGCTTGCTGTGATCTGCCAGAACAGGCCACAGGCTGCTGAGATAGTCGGTTAGGGAGAGGGCGTAGCCGGTGAAACCGAAGGCCCAGATCACGTTGGTCCATCCGCCGTAGCCGGTGAGCAGAGGCGGCAGCAGCATCCCCTTCATGCTGTAGTCGCCGCCCTCTACGACAAAAACGCCGGACATGGCCAGATTGTACCAGTAGGCCAACAGCATGTAGAATACACAGATTACGGTGATGGGAAGGATAGAGCGTCCTGTCATGCCGATGGCGTTTCCCAGGGTCACAAAGATACCGGAGCCAATGGCTCCGCCCACGCCCAGGCCAACGATATTCCAAAGGCCAAGTTGTTTTGCTGGCTTGTTGCTCATAAATTACCTCCTGCTCTTCTTTTCTGGGATAAATTTGTTGATCCTGACATCAACTGGCCGCGCAGCACAGCTTTATGTTGTTAAGTATATGGATTTTTTTGCCTGCGTCAAAAAGATCTGAATTTCATATAGAGAAACAAAATACGCATTAGTATCGCAAAAATAGAATTATGGATTGTCTGTGTGGGTAATTGCCTTCCAGTAAAAAAATTACCGGGAAAATACCAGGTTTGTATATTTTGGCGAGAGATAGCATTCGCTTCTCCTGCTTGATCGTAAAAATGTCACAACAGCTGCCCGCAGTTGCCTAACAGAAAGTTTGCACCAATGTAGCACGCTTCATCTATCTACTCGAAAATTTTTCGTACAGGTCACAAAACTATCTGAAACTTTTAATGCAAATTACTTCAAAAGCTGATTATATTCTGGGGCCACTTTCCAAGATATCCAGTAGTGCCTTGTATGAGAAGTAGCTAAACCGGGAGACAGCGCACAACGCGGCCTTTGACTGTATACAGACATCACATTACGGGTTTTCTTGATTTATTTCCAAGCGCAAGAAGAACAAAGGTTTACAGAAGGTTCACAGATGACCCGGGGGTCAGCGGTTGACACA
This sequence comes from uncultured Oscillospiraceae bacterium, assembly GCA_944387035.1. Classification (GTDB taxonomy): domain Bacteria; phylum Bacillota; class Clostridia; order Oscillospirales; family Oscillospiraceae; genus Oscillibacter. Next base: position 29,546 of record CALXDJ010000018.1, read on the forward strand.
GTTTCTCTCTAATTTTATAATACAAATACTGGAAATCAAAAGCCCGGTAGCCCTTCACGCGGGCCAGTACAGTACTACAAGTGAATAGTGGCATGTTAAGGGGAAGGGCGCCATCCGTGATCGTAAAAGCAAGGACGATCTGGGTGGCTTTTTGTTTTCTAGGGAGAAATGAAGGGGGAATGTCGATGAGTGGTTGAACACCAGTTGCTGGTCAACAGAGTTTTTAAGAACGGTGGTGATATGCATCCGCACACAATGCAAAGACCAATTGGGTTTCCAAATCAAAAAGGAAAGCCGCCGAAACTGCTGCAACAGTTCGGCGGCACGCCGCGTTCCGAAAAACGCAGACTCCATCTGCAAACAGTTTAACGCGAAGGCACTCGGAACGCAAGAAAAATTCCATGTCTGAATTTTACAAAGGAGGTTCCGCATGCCAATTCTTGGTGAACGATTCTATCAAATGAGCAATGCCATCTTTTACTATGACCTAAAACCGATTCCGCTGGCGGTATACAGTTACCTGGTTTGCTGCGCCGGGCAGAAAGATCTGTGCTGGCCTAGTATCAAGACCATCGCGCTGCACTGCAACTGTTCAGAGAATGCTGCACGGGATGCGGTCAAGCAGTTAACGGATCGCGGATTCATCCGCAAGGTGAAGACCACACGATGTGCAAGGAATGGTAAGTGGCTCCAGGGTAACAACCACTACTACATCCTGCCGCTGCCTGTGCTTCCCACTGCGGGGCATCGTGCAGGCAGGAGATCTGTTAAAAAAGATGGGGAACAAAACGAAGGATAACAAGCAAGGGCCTGTGAGCCGTTGTGAGGCCCTGTGTGGAGCGGTTCGGGATCCGGCAGGGCCCATCCCCGCCCGAGAATTTCGGGCAGTTGTGGGCCGGTTTTGAGGCTCTGCGGAGGACGAAAGAAAAAGCTGGATAAAGGCCTGGGGTCATTGCCCCGGCTTTCACCCGGCACATCTGCCCGCAGTGCGGGCAGTTACGGGGGGGTCAGCGGCCTCGAAAATGGGGTCAAAAATGGCAGAGAAACAAAATTCTGCGGTCGTTATCCCGCAGAGCTTACGCCCACAAGAAAAAAGGAGGGGTCACCCCTAAGAAAGGAGGCCTATATGAGCCAAAAAGAGAAATTTGCCCTCTACCTGACGCCGGACATGAAGACGCGGCTGGAGCGGCGTTATACGGAAGATGGCAGCCGCAGTCTCACCGGATTTATCGAGAACGCCATCAACTTCTATCTGGACTATCTCAGCGCAAACAACGCTGGCATGTTTCTGCCGTCCTCAGTGCAGTCCTATCTGGACGGCCGGCTGGATCAGTTTGAAGATCGCATGGCGGTGCTGCTCTACAGGCAGTCGGTGGAACTGGATATGGTCATGAGTATTCTCGCGGACTGCGTCAACCTGGATGAGGAATACTTGCGGCGAAAGCGCGCAGAGAGCGTGGCCAACGTGAAAAAACTCAATGGACGACTGCGTCTGGAGCAGATCGCCAAGCGCGCACAGGAGCAGCGGGACGGTGATGATGGATGGCAAGACTGATCGTCAAGAGTCCGTATATCAAGTGTGGCGGTGGTCAGGGTGCAGACGGTTACATGAGGTACATTGCGACGCGGGAGCGGGTGGAGATCATCCCGGATGACCGCCCGCCAACCCGCAAGCAGGAGCAGCTCATCACAAAGCTGACGAAAGACTTCCCGGATGTGAAAGAGCTGCTGGAGTACGAGGATTACGTGCAGAAGCCTACAAAGGCCAACGCCTCGTCGTTCATCACCCTGGCGCTAGAGGAGCACTGGAAGGAGGTGCAGCAGACGGATGGCTACATGAAGTACATCGCAACACGTCCTCGCGCTGAGCGCCTGGGTGACCATGGCCTGTTCGGTGACGCAGATCGTGTGGACTTGGATGCCGCCATGTCCGAGCTGGAGCACTACACCGGCAACGTCTGGACGCACATCATCTCCCTGCATCGAGAAGACGCAGAGCGTCTCGGTTACAACAACGCACAGGCATGGCGGGCCCTGCTCCGTGCTCACCGTAACGACATCGCGGCAGCTATGCATATCCCGCCCCAGGACTTCCGGTGGTACGCGGCGTTCCACAATGAAGGACACCATCCTCACGTTCACATGATGGCGTGGTCAGTGAAACCGGGACAAGCACACCTGGATCGGGATGGCATCCGGCAGATGAAGTCTCAACTCACCAACGATATCTTCCAACAGGAACTGCTCCACGTCTACGAACAGAAGTCTGTCTCCCGGGACGAGTTGGTGAAAGAGACTCGGAAGGTTATGCTGGAGCTGTCCCGGCAGATGCAGGAGACGGTGTGTGAGCACACCCAGGCAGAGCAGATGATCTGGAAACTGTCCCAACAGCTGGGTGAGGTCAAAGGCAAGAAGTCCTATGGTTATCTCCCGAGGCCCATAAAGCGGCAGGTGGATGAGATCGTGGATCAGCTGGAGCAAATCCCCATTGTCAACGAGTGCTATCAGAAATGGTGGGAGCTCCAGTGTCAGGTGAACGAGTTCTACTCGGGAAAGAAACAGCAGCGTCCGCCGCTGTCAAAGCAGAAAGAGTTCCGGGCCATCCGGAACGCGGTCATCCGGGAGGCGGAGAATATCCGCCTGGGCAAGATCACCTTCGAGGATGAGAAGAGGGAAGAGCAGGGCGAGTGGGTGGAAAACTGGGAGGTCTCCTATGAGTGCCTGCGGCTGCGGGCCAGGATCGAAGACAACAAGCTGCCGCTGGATCAGCGGGATGAGGCAGTGGAAGATCTGGAGAGGCTGGCAGAGTACGGTGATGTCTACGCTCAATACTTTCTGGGACTGCTGTACCGGGACGGCGGCTTGCTGCTGCCGGATGCGGAACAAGCCGCCCACTGGCTGGAACTGGCGGCAAAGCGAGATCTGCCGGCCGCCCAGTATGCTCTCGGCAAGCTATATATCTCTGATGATCCGGGGGTACATGACGTTGATGATGGAATCCAATGGTTGGAGAGTGCAGCTCGAAACGGAAACACCGACGTCGCCTATCGCCTAGGCAAGGAATACCTGACGGGCACGTCCGTGCAAAAGGACGCAGTCAAAGCAACAGAGTATCTCTGCTATGCAGCCGCTCAGAACCATCCATGGGCCAGCTACCTGTTGGGGAAGCTGTACCTCACTGGCAACGGCGTTCCCAAAGACGAAGAAGCAGCCTGGAACTGCTTCCGGATGGCGAATGCGTATGGTCATCCCTATGCTCGGTATGTTCTGGAACGCCAAGAGCAGTGGCAGCGTCCAGAACTGCTGCTGACAGTGTCCCGCCTGCTCTACCACATGAGCAATATCTTCCGGGATAACGCACCTGCTGTGCCTGCACAGCCCAGGCTGCACATTGACCGCAAGCGAATGCAGGAACTCCAGGAGATGCGGATCGCCCTGGGGCATCAGCCTGACGACCATGAAGAAGAGCAAACGCAAACCTGGGGCGGCATGACCATGAAGGGGTGGTAATCGTCCGCAATTTATCTCAGACCCCATTGATTGTAGGGCACCCCCTCCACCAGATGGTGAGGAAGTGTATCAACAAGACGAAGTATAACAAATAAAAACCTCTCCCACGGCAGGAGAGGAGAAAGGATACTCAGTGAAAAAAGAAATATTCAAATCTTACGAAGAGCTGCCGCTGATGCTTTCGGTTCCTGAGATGGCAGCGGCGCTGGGAATTTCCCGTGCCGGAGCTTATGAATTGGCCCGGTCCGAGGGCTTTCCCGCACTGAGGATCGGCACCCGCATCGTGATCCCCAAGGATGAACTCCGGGAATGGATCAAGCGGAATATGGGCAAGCAGGAGACCCAGTAAAAAACGGCGGCACCCGATTTTCCGGGTGCCGCTTTGAATTTGCTAACAAATTGATAACTCTGCCGGGTTGGGATGGCTATTGAGGTCAGGTCATGGTATTGTGTGTCGCTGATAGGAGGCGACTCACGATGCGTGATTATATGAAAGCCCTCTGCTACAGGTTCGAGACAACATCCCGGAGGGCGGAGTATCTGGGCAGGAAAATCGAACGGACCTGCAGGCAGCTCTCCCGTCTGCTGGATGAGCCGGAACGGAAGTTGCTCCTGAAGATGGCAGATCTGGAAGATGCTCTGCGGGAGGAAGCGTGTCTCAACAGCTTCATCTCTGGTTACCGTCTGGCCCAGGGTATCCAGCAGGAGCTGCTGGCGGATCATCCGCCGTACAACTTTGAAAACGAGGACGAGCAGCGGGCCTGTGAACTGACAGGAAAGGAGAGATGATAGATGGGGAAGAAACGAGCTAACGGAGAAGGCAGCATCCGCAAACGGAAGGATGGCCGGTGGGAGGGGTTCTACACGGCCTCATATGACCCGGTGACCGGGAAGCAGAAAATCAAGAATGTCCTGGGAAAGACTCAGGCAGAGGTCAAGGAGAAGCTGAAAAAGGCCATTGCAGACAGCCAGCGACTGGACATGAACCGCAGCGGTACCCATACGGTAAAAAGCTGGGTGCAGATGTGGTATGAAGTCTATGCCGAGCCCCGGCTTCGGGAGAACACCAAGGACTATTATCTAAACTACATCAACAACCACATCATCCCCCAACTGGGGGACATCAAGCTGGACAAGCTTACCACGATCCAGATCCAGAAGTTCTACAACGATCTCCAGAAGAACGGGCGGGTGCAGCGGTATCAGCACATCCAGCTGAAGAACAAGGGACTGAGCATCCGGGTGGTCCACGGCATCCATACCCTGCTGAACAACTGCCTGGAGCAGGCCGTGGCAGAACGGCTGATTCTGGTGAACCCCGCGAGAGGCTGTAAGCTGCCAAAGATGGAGAAGCGGGAGATGAAGGTCCTGCCGGAAGAGAAGATCCGACCCTATCTGATGGAAGCGGACAAGCGGGGACTGCTGGCACCCTTCTACCTGGAACTGACTACGGGACTGAGACGGGGAGAGTTGCTGGCCCTCCTCTGGACGGATCTGGACGTGGAGAACCGAACCATCTCCATCACGAAGCAGGTGACGCGCACCAAGGGAGAACTGGTGGTGAGCCAGCCAAAGACCCATAATTCCATCCGCGTCTTGCCGGTCTCACAGCAGGCAGTGGAGTTGCTGGTGGAGGAGCACAAGAAGCACCCGGGAAATCCATACATGTTCCCGTCACCCAAGACGGGAGGAATGTTCGATCCGGACTCCTTCCGGCATACCCACGAGAAGATCCTGAAAGCCATCGGTGCGGAACATATCCGGTTCCACGATCTCCGGCATACCTTCGCAACGCTGTCTCTGAAAAACGGAGTGGATGTGAAGACTCTGTCCAGCACCCTGGGGCATTACAGTGCGGGATTCACCCTTAGTACCTACACCCACGCCACGCCAGACATGATGCGGGAGGCAGCGGATACAGTGGGAGATGTGATTGATCAAATGATATAATAAATAAAGAAGAGTCTTACTAAGCGTATTGAGCTTGGTAAGACTCTTCCCATGTTAATGCTAGTTAATGTTTATGTCCAAGTATCCCTATCGTTGTTTACTTGGACGTCTTCTGGGCGCATAAAGAAAACGGTTAGTTTGCATATGAACATGTAATATCCAATCTGCGACAATGCAGCGATTCGATGGACAATGCCCTTCTGGAGGAGAGATAAAAATGTAGTTCTCGATAAAGTTGTAAGTAAACTAAAATCAATTAGTAAATCTTGAGTTTCTGGATCGGGAATATAAAATAAACGAAAAGTGCGATTCCCTTTTATGGAGATTAAATCTGTTGCTTTCTTTGAGAATTCTTCACAAGGATGAATTGCTGCAAATATAAGATTGTCATCTCGGACAGCATCGCATGTATTTGTAAGTAGTTGGGCCTTTCGCATAATACATGTCTGTTCTCCACTTTCACTGGTATATAAGAAAGGAATCTCGGTATAGATATCTCCTTGATATAACTCTTTATCTTTTGGGTGAGCTACAAGCTTTGGATTGCCATACAGATCTTCAAATTGTTCCATAGCTCGTTTGGCCTGATCACGAGTATATGGACTAATACTTGGAAATAATTCCTTGCAAAAATCTATGAACTCTGGAATCATTGCAACATTCCACCTCTGGAGTGATAAGTCGACAGTTATTTATATAGGCTAAATATGTTTATTCCCAGGGGCTTAGATGCCCTAGATATCATTGCCTTATATAAGTCCTGTTCTTTTTCTGTAAAATCTCGAAGTTCACCAAAGAAGCTTTGAGCCTGCTGGCGGGGGCTTTCTGAAAAGAACTGTTGATATAAGTTCGTAGAAGACGTATATTCCTGAGAAATCGCGGCTGGGAAAAACGAGCTCGATGCATTAGGAAGAGGAATTGTTATAAATGTGGCCACAACAATTCCAGCAGAAATAGCCGCTGACGAAACTGTTTGGCAAAAATTATTAGACATAAACAATGTCACCTCTCTCGATTAAAATAGGGAGAGATTTTGAAATAAATTTTTTAGAAAGTTCAAAAATTTTTTGGGGGGTGTCTTTCCCAGAAAGATAAGAACTCTTTGTATTAAATGCTAATCGGTCATTAATATCAATATTTACAGTCAAAGTATGGGCAGTTTCTTTCATGCCATACAAAGAACCAGGCACAATTTGAGTCCCTTCAAGATATCGATGATTACTAATCTCTACGTTGACGAAATAAGTATCATCAACGGTTAGTGTTGTTCGGAATGCGATATCCTTTATGTCTGGCGAAATATTTCCCTTAAAAAAGTGACCAACGATGAAAGATACAGGGTCATCAATTCCATCTTCGCTAGAAAACTCAGTTTGCATATTAAGCCCAGAATAATAAAAAGCAGGCATATTTTCACGCTCAAGGCCGAAAAGACTGAGGCTTGCTAAAATCTTATCCCGCATATCTTCCATATAGGAAAAACACGAAGCAAGGTCATTCCAAAAATGAGAGTCAAACATAGTGGTAACTTGTACGTTGTTGCCAGATACCATTAACTGTGAATGACCATTTTTTGAAGTAGCCGTTATTCTTGGAAATTCAGGAGGAGCCTCATTAGGTATAGGTATTAAGTTAAAAGGGGTCATAAAATTTGAGAACACTTTTTCCAAATTAAATAGGTTTTCACGCATGTTCGCTACATTGGGAAAAACAATATTAAAGCTACCAGATCTGATCTTCATTAAATCAACTCCCTAATATCATGCGGGCAAAATGTTGATATACCACTATATTATACTTATTTTAAATGGGAATCAATATTTTACCCCCTAATTTTAATAATTTATGAAAATAAGTTGTACGAAAGAATGCAACTCAATCCAATAATTCATACAAAATTTATAAATTAATCAAAAATACCCTGATATAAGCAAGAGCGTCCATCTAAATTATCAAGAATAACGCATATTGGTCAGTGTATTGGTCGGAGAAAAAGCAGAAATTTAAAGCAAACTTTCTCATGGCGAATAAAAAGAAAAAGTTCCTAATTTCTCACGAAATCAGGAACTTTTTGGTGGAGACTACTGGACTCGAACCAGTGACCTCCTGCGTGTGAAGCAGGCGCTCTAACCAGCTGAGCTAAGCCTCCATACGGATATGAAATTTTTCTCCCCCATAAGACGCCGCGCACAACGGCGTCCTATGGGATGGTGACCCGTACGGGATTCGAACCCATGTTACAGCCGTGAAAGGGCCGTGTCTTAACCACTTGACCAACGGGCCGTTTATTGGGTCCATGAAGCGCCGACAGGCGCTTCATGGAAATGGTAGCGGCACCTGGATTTGAACCGGGGACACTGCGGGTATGAACCGCATGCTCTAGCCAACTGAGCTATG
>CALXDJ010000019.1 GCA_944387035.1 uncultured Oscillospiraceae bacterium
ATGTACGAGGACGGCCTGACCGTGGACAAGCCCTTCAAGAAGTCCGCCACCTGCGTGGGCGACGTGCTGGGCCGGTACCATCCCCACGGCGACGCCTCCGTCTACGACGCTCTGGTCCGCCTGGCCCAGGACTTTTCCATGCGCTATGTGCTGGTCAACGGCCACGGCAACTTCGGTTCCGTGGATGGCGATCCCCCGGCCGCTTACCGGTATACCGAGGCGCGGCTGTCCAAGCTCTCCGACGAGATGCTTCGGGACATCGACAAGGACACCGTGGACTGGGACCCCAACTTCGACGAGACCCGCTCCGAACCCCGGGTCCTCCCCTCCCGGTTCCCCAACCTGCTGGTCAACGGCTCCTCCGGCATCGCCGTGGGCATGGCCACCAACATTCCGCCCCACAATCTGCGGGAGGTCATCGGCGCGTGCATCCACGTGCTGGACGATCCCGAGGCCACTCTGGGCGACCTGATGCAGTACATCAAGGGACCCGATTTCCCCACGAAAGGCATCATCATGGGCCGCAGCGGCATCCGGGCCGCCTACGCCACCGGCCGCGGCCGGGTGGTGATCCGGGCCCGGCATGAGTTTGAGGAGTTCGGCAAGGACCGTACCCGCATCGTCATTACCGAGATTCCCTATCAGGTCAACAAGCGCATGCTCATCAAGAGCATGGCCGACCAGGTGGAGGACAAGCGTCTGGAGGGCATCTCCGATATCCGGGATGAATCCGACCGCAACGGTATGCGCATCGTCATTGAGCTCAAGCGGGACGCCAATCCCCAGGTGGTGCTCAACCGGCTCTTTGCCCAGACCCAGCTGCAGACCACCTTCTCCATCAATATGCTGGCCCTGGTGGACGACCAGTCCCAGCCCAAGATCCTCTCCCTGCGGCACATCATCGACGAATACCTCAAGTTCCAGGAGGAAGTCCTGACCCGCCGGACCCGGTACGATCTGCGCAAGGCCCAGGAGCGGGCCCACCTGCTGGAAGGATTGCTCATTGCCCAGGACAATATCGACGAGGTCATCAAGATCATCCGCTCCAGCTATGACAACGCCAAGGAAAACCTGATGAACCGCTTCGGCCTGGACGATGTGCAGGCCCAGGCAATTCTGGATATGCGCCTCAAGGCCCTCCAGGGACTGGACCGGGAGAAGCTGGAGGCCGAGTACAAGGAGCTGGAAGAGCGCATTGCCTACTATGAGAGCCTCCTGGCCGACGAGAGCAAGCTGCGCCAGGTGCTCAAGGAGGAGCTTCAGGCCATCTCCGACAAGTACGGCGACGACCGCGTTACGGAGATCCAGGACGTGGAGGACGAGATCGACATCGAGGACCTGATCGAAGAGGAAGAGTGCGTCTTTACTCTGACCCAGGCGGGCTATATCAAGCGTACCCCCGTCAGTGAGTATGCGGCCCAGTCCAAGGGCGGCATGGGCAAGAAGGGTATCACCACCCGGGAAGAGGACGTGGTGACAGACGTGTTCACCGCCTCTACCCACGACTATATCCTCTTCTTCACCGATACCGGCAAGGTCTACCGGAAGAAGGGCTATCAGATTCCCGAGTCCGGCAAGACCGCCAAGGGCACCAATATCGTCAACATTCTCCAGGTGGAGCAGGGCGAGCGGGTGCAGACCATGATTCATACCCGGGACATTGAAAACGAGACGGAGCGGTATCTGGTCATGGTGACCCGGAACGGCACGGTCAAGCGCTTGCCGGTGGGGACGCTGAAGAACCTGCGCAACAATGGCATCCGGGCATTGCGGATGGAGGAGGGCGACCAGCTCATCACCGTCCGGGAGACCGACGGAGCGCGCAAGATCCTCATCGCCACCCATGACGGCATGGCCGTGTGCTTCGATGAAAACGACGTCCGTCCCATGGGCCGGGACGCCGTGGGCGTCCGGGGCATCCGCCTGCGGGAAGGCGACTACGTGGTGGGCGCCGCCCGGGCCCGGGCAGGCCGTCAGGTCCTGTCCATTACGGAAAAGGGCTACGGCAAGCGCACGCCGGTGGAGGAGTACCGCATCACCAACCGGGGCGGCCTGGGCATCAAGAACTACATGGTCACCGAGAAAACCGGCGGCGTCGTGGGCATCAAGGTGGTGGACGGCAGCGAGGATCTGCTGCTGGCTACCCAGGGCGGCATCCTGATCCGCACGCCGGTGGAGAGCATCCGCTCCGCCGGACGGGCCACCCAGGGCGTCATCGTCATGCGCTTTAAGGAAGAGGGAGACCAGGTGATCTCCATGGCCCTGACGGACCATGAGGAACAGGCGCCGGAAGCGCCCGCCGATGAAAGCTGAGGAGGGATTCCATGGCAAGGAAACGGGTCACATACCGGCCCAGCAAGACCGCCGGAATATTCGGCGTCCTCTGGGGCGCGGTGTTTGTGGTGATTGGACTGGTGGTGGTGATCCCTTCTGCCGGGGCTTTTGGGATTCTCTGGACGCTGATGGCCCTTGGCATCACGGGATATAACGCCTACTGTGCCTTCGGCAAGGGATATGTGGGACCGGAGATTCACATTGAGGAAGACGGCGAAAACAGTGCGCCGTCTTCCGGCGGGGACTCTGTCCAGCAGCGCCTCCAGGAGCTGCGCAATCTTTACGACCGCAGCCTCATCACGGAGGAAGAGTACCAGGAAAAACGCCGGGAAATCCTCAAGGAGCTTTGATTCCTGAAAAAGGAAACGCGCACGCGCGGCCGATTTCCGGCCGCGCGTGCGCGTCGTTATTCCTTGAATTCAAAAAGCTTTGCAAGAGGGATATTCAGGGCTTTGGCAATATCGATCAGGGTGTCCACACTGCATGAGCTGACCCCCGTCTCAATCCGCTGAATAAAGGCTCGGCTGATCCCGTCTTCTCCGCACTCGTCTGCCAACTGCTGTTGGGTCATACGGCGTTCCTTGCGGTAATAGAGAATATTCAAGCCAATTTTAATCCATTCCTTATAGTGGCGCATATCCATGAAGCAGACACCTCATTATGAGTGTAGGCAGGAAATGATGAAAAATATACGCCTCAAGAATTATTAAATGATAACTAATAGTGTTCAAATAAAATCAAACTATGATATAATGCCACTCGTGAGGTGGTATTATGAAATTGATCCTGTGGGTGCTGCAAGGTTTGCTGCGGCTGGTTGCGCTGTGCGTTATCTTGTATTACACACTGATCTGTAGTATCATGATCGTACGTCGCGGCCCGAGGTGGTGGATGCGGAGGTCATGGGATGAGGTCTATGACGTGCAGGACCGCCTGAATGAACTAATTTTAGGAAACCTTCTGGAGAAGCGAAGCAAGATGAAAACTGTCACGATCTATACCGACGGCGCCTGTTCCGGCAATCCCGGCCCCGGAGGCTGGGGCGCCATTTTGATGTATGGAGCCCACCGCAAGGAACTCTCCGGCGGTGAGGCCAACACCACCAACAACCGCATGGAGCTTACCGCCGTCATTGCGGCTCTGTCCCTGCTCAAAGAGCCCTGTATTGTGGAGCTGTGGTCCGATTCCAAGTATGTCATCGACGGATTGTCCAAGGGCTGGGCCGCGGGCTGGAAGAAGCGGGGCTGGATCAAGTCCGACAAAAAGCCTGCCCTCAATCCCGACCTGTGGGACCGGCTTTTGGAGCTGACGGACATCCATACCCTGCATTACCACTGGGTCAAGGGCCACGCGGAAAATGAATATAATAACCGCTGTGATGAAATGGCGGTGGCGGAGAGCCGGAAATATAAGTAATTTCTCCGGCGTGGCCCTTGTATGCCCCAAAGGGGCACCGGCGCGGCGCGCCGTCCAGGCGTCCGGCGGAGCCGGAAGCGGCCGCCGGGCGGATTGATTCCGCCCGCAGCGGAACCAATAAAACAGGGCTCCCATCCGGCAAGCCGGATGGGAAAACCACGCGGAGAATGAATATAATAACCGCTGTGATGAAATGGCGGTGGCGGAGAGCCGGAAATATAAGTAATTTCTCCGGCGTGGCCCTTGTATGCCCCAAAGGGGCACCGGCGCGGCGCGCCGTCCAGGCGTCCGGCGGAGCCGGAAGCGGCCGCCGGGCGGATTGATTCCGCCCGCAGCGGAACCAATAAAACAGGGCTCCCATCCGGCAAGCCGGATGGGAAAACCACGCGGAAAATGAATATAATAACCGCTGTGATGAAATGGCGGTGGCGGAGAGCCGGAAGCGGCCGGGAAAGCTATTTTTGCGGCCGGGGTATCAGCTGCGCCGGATTTCCCCTGGTTTGGGAGGCAGAGAAAGAATCCACAAACTTTCCGCTTTTGTGGAAAAGTCGGGGCGCTTTTCTGAAAAATGCAGCGGATTCCGGCCAATTTGCAGGGGTTTTCCAGGAAAAATACGGCTGGTGTGGATCATTTACAAACTGTTCACATCAAACACATAATTCGGTAAAGATTATCGGGTATTGTATCATCAAGCAAAGGGTCCTCCCAACCCGATGCATTTTCTCCCTCCTAAAACACACACAGCAAAAAGGACCGCCATCGGCGGTCCTTTTTGTGCCCTCTCCCCTCCCCCATGCGGGAGGGTTTTTGCGTGTGTTTCTTGTCAGGGGGAAAAAAGCGGTGTACAATAACGGGTGAAATCCAAACCATGCGACAGGAGGTTTTGTTCATGAAGGACGGTTTTGTTTCCGTGGCCTGCGGCACGCCGCCGCTGCGTCTGGCGGACTGTGATTACAATGCCGAGCAGACCTTTACCATGATGCGTTCGGCCGAGCAGGCTGGAGCCAAGGTGCTGGTGCTGCCGGAGCTGGGACTGACGGGCTATACCTGTGGAGATCTTTTCTATCAGGATGCCCTGCTGCGGGGTGCCGAACAGGCTCTGGCCACGGTACTGGAGGCGACCCGGAACCTGGAGATCGTAACCGCCGTGGGCATGCCGGTGCGAGTGAACAACAAACTGTATAACTGTGCGGTCATTATACAAAAAGGATCGATTCTGGGCATTGTACCCAAGACCCATCTGCCCAATTATGGGGAGTTTTACGAAAAGCGGCAGTTTGCTCCGGCACCTGCGGAGGATGACTACATTTCCTTCTGCGGGCAGGAGGCGGTACCCTTCGGCGCCGGGCAGATTTTTACGTGTGAGAATCTGCCGGAGCTGGTGCTGGGCTTTGAGATCTGCGAGGACCTGTGGGCGCCGGAATCTCCGTCCGTTGCCATGGCCCGGGCCGGGGCCACGGTGATCTGCAACCTCTCGGCCAGTAATGAGGTCCTGGGCAAGGACCGCTATCGCCGCCAGCTGGTGACGACCCAGTCGGCAAAACTGCTGTGCGGGTATCTCTATGCCAGCGCCGGAGAGGGCGAGTCCACCTCCGACGTGGTGTTCGGCGCGCACCAGCTCATTGCGGAAAACGGAACGCTGCTGGGGGAAAAGCGGTTTGAAAACGGACTGCTTCTCTCTGAAATCGACGTGCAGAAGCTTTGCTACGAGCACCGCCGGACCCAGGCCTTCAGCGACGCGGAGGAAAAGAAGAATTACTGCGGCTTTACCCTGACGCCCGTCACCACCAAGCTCACCCGGTATATCGCTCCCAAGCCCTTTGTTCCCGAGGGAAAAGAGGACCGGGACGCCCGGTGCCGGGAGATTCTGCTCATTGCCTCTCTGGGCCTCAAGCAGCGGATGGAGCATACCGGTGCCAAGACGGCCGTGGTGGGCCTCTCCGGCGGACTGGACTCCACTCTGGCGGTGCTGATCACGGGCCTTGCCATGAAGATGCTGGACCGTCCCATGACAGAGATCGTGGCGGTGACCATGCCGTGCTTCGGCACCACGGACCGCACCCGGAACAACGCCGTGATCCTGGCAGAGAAGCTGGGCGCGACGCTGCGCACTGTGGACATCTCCGCCAGTGTCCGCAGCCACTTCAAGGACATCGGACACGATATGGCCGATCACTCCGTCACCTTTGAAAACGCCCAGGCCCGGGAACGCACCCAGGTGCTGATGGATATTGCCAACCAGACCGGCGGCATCGTCATCGGAACCGGCGACCTCAGCGAGCTGGCTCTGGGCTGGTGCACCTACAACGGCGACCATATGAGTATGTATGCCGTCAATGCCTCCATTCCCAAGACTCTGGTGCGGCACCTGGTGGCATATCTGGCCCGGGACAACGCGGAAAAGGACGAGGCATTGCGGGATGTGCTGGAGGATATTCTGGATACGCCCGTCTCTCCGGAGCTGCTGCCCGCCGTGCAGGGTCAGATCAGCCAGAAGACCGAGGACCTGGTGGGACCCTATGAGCTCCACGACTTCTTCCTGTATTATCTGCTCCGCTGGGGCTATTCGCCCCGGAAGATCTACCGGCTGGCCCAGTACGCTCTGGGCGGACAGTACAGCCAGGAGGTCATTTTGAAGTGGCTCAAGACCTTCTACCGGCGCTTTTTCTCTCAGCAGTTCAAGCGCAACTGTTTGCCGGACGGCCCCAAGGTGGGTACGGTGGCCCTGTCCCCCCGCGGCGACTGGCGGATGCCCAGCGACGCCCAGTGGACACTGTGGCAAGCAGAGCTGGAGACGCTGTAAGCTGCAAGATTTTGAGGAGCCGGTCGCCTGAAAATGGGGCCAGAGCAGGCGCGGGATGCGGCTGTGGGGAGAGGAGGCCCGGCGGCGTGCATGACCGTGGCCCCGCAGGGTCACGGGAAGGATACAAAGCCCGGGCCGACGAGGCGGATGCCCAGCGACGCCCAGTGGACGGAAGTGGCAAGCAGAGCTGGAGACGCTGTAAGTTACGCGTTTCAGAGGAGCCGGTCGCCTGAAAATGGGGATCAGAGCAGGCGCAAAGCGCCGTGTTTTCCCAGTCCTGTGCAAAAAAATGCGGTGTTTCCCGGCCCAAAGTCGAATATCAGGCAAAAAACAGAGGTCCCGGAGACGATTTGTCTCCGGGATCTTGTGGTTTTTCCCCAGTTTGCATGGATTTGTGGAAAACGTGCTCTGTTTTTTTCTGCCTATGGGTGCGGCGCCTGCGCAGCAGAAACCCGCGCCCGCTTTTGCTGTTTGCAGAGCGTTTTGGGTGAAGGTGCTTACTCCTTCACATGATCGAGTCCCTGGTTGATGATGGTTTTCACATGGTCATCCGCCAGAGAGTAGAATACGGTCTTCCCTTCCCGGCGGGATTTGACCAGCCGGGCACTTTTCAAAGCACGAAGCTGGTGGGAAATGGCGGACTGCGTCAGTCCCAGCAGCACGGCAATGTCGCACACGCACAGTTCCGATTCAAACAGCACGTATAAAATCCGCAGCCGGGTGGAATCACCAAAAAGACGGAACAATTCTGTCAGATCGTACAGAATATCCTCATCGGGCATTCTTTGACGCACCGCCGCCACCAGATCTTCGTGGGCATGCAGAAAATCGCAGCAGTCCACGTCATGATCAATCGGCATGCACAGGCCTCCTCTCTCCTGATAAATGAATACTTGTTCAATTGCTCATTATAAGAAAGAAAAAGCAAATTTGTCAACAGCCCGATACGAGGATTTTTGGGAAGGCCAACGGGGTTCCAGAGTGCTCCCTGCCATAAAATGGGGAAAACGCAGGGCGTTGGACAAACCCATTCCCGTCTTGAAAGCGGCATGGGATTTCATTCAGGTCAAAAAGAAACAGCTCAGAGAAAAAAGAAACAATGGCAAAGCACCCGAAAGCATGATACAATAAGCCGAATTGCAAAAAAATGGACAAGAAAGAGGAAACCGGGAATGGACGAAAAGCTCAGAGCCCATGTGCTCAAGCGCGACAGCATGAATACCTTCATGCACTATAACTTCAATGAACAGGCGGAACTGGAGCAGGATTATGCCGTGTGCAAGCTGGACATCCGCCCCGAATGCCTGAATCCTTTCGGCATGGTCCACGGCGGAGCCCTGTGCACTCTGGCGGATAACGCCGCAGGCATGGCTGCGCATACGGACGGACGGTTGTATGTAACCCAGAGCAGCACCTTTCAGTTTGTGAAGAACCAGGGCAGCGGAACCATTTATGCTGCCGCCCGGGTGCGTCACCGGGGTCGGTCCACCGCTCTGGTCTCCGTGGAGATCACGGGAGACAATCACCGTCTGTTGGCGGTAGCGGAATTTACCATGTTCTGCGTGGGCTCTGGGGTGACCGGGGAGCAGGCGTAAGACCGCTCTCTGGGGGCACTGTGGAAAACATCCCGGGATAAATGTGTGCTGTTTGCCCTGCAGAGCGCAAATTCCTGCGAGATGCCGTCAAATTCCGGCAGCAAGCAAAAAAGAGAGGACCTTTTGGTTCTCTCTTTTTGATTTTGTGGAAAATCCTTCTCCGGCCGCTCCGGGGTCAGCGCCGCAGAGAGATGGTAAAGAGGAAGCGGGTGGAGTCCCAGTCGCTCTCGGCCCGCAGAGATGCCTTATGTTCCTGGGCCACGGTGGCGGCAATGGAGAGGCCCAGACCGAATCCGGACTTCTCTCCCCGGGAGTCATCGGCCCGGTAAAAGCGTTCAAACAGATGGGGCAGCTTGTCCTGGGGAATGGGCTCTCCGGGATTGGAGACCACCAGCTGGGCATGACGGTCGGATTTTTGCAGTTTCAGGCGGATGGTACCGCCGTCGGCGCCGTATTTGATGGCGTTGTCCAGCAAAATGGAGATCAGCCGGCGGAGCTTATCCCGGTCCCCGGTGACGGTGAGATCCGGCGCAATCTCATATTCCAGGGGCTTGCCGGCTTCAAATGCCACCGGTTCAAAGGCCAGAGCGCAGTCCGTGGCCAGATCCGACAGGGAGACCGCCTCCATAGCGGAAGCAGACGGCATGGGATTGTTGTCCGCCCGGGCCAGAGTCAGCATCTGCTCCACCAGGACCTTCATCTGCTTGGCCTCGGAGAGGATGTTGTCCCGCCAGCGGGCGGGCCTCTGGTCCATGGGGGCGGCTTCCAGCAGCTCCGCATTGGAGAGGATTACCGTCAGAGGGGTTTTCAGCTCATGAGAAGCGTCGGAGAGAAATTGCCGCTGCTGGCGCCAGGCCTTTTCCACGGGGGCGGTGGCCCAGCGGGAGAGCAGAATGGACACCCCCAAAAGCAAAATCAAAGCCGCCAGCACGATGAGAAAGTACGAGCGCATCAGGCGGTGCAGCATGGTAGTTTCCATGGACATGTCCACAAAGGCAATATTCTGATACAGGCCGTTGTCCTGGCGCAGATAACGCAGGCCGTAGCGCTCCACAATTCCCTCCTGCTGGGGCTGAGACAGGCAGTCCTGCAGAATATAGGAAAGGGCCTCCGTATCGTCCAGACTGGCATAGGTTCCGCCGGTCACATAGGCATTGTTGCCCCACACTTCCACCGTGAAATAGGGCAGCAAGACCCGGTCGCCGCCGATGGTAATGCTGATGTCCGGACGGAAGATTCCTTCCCCGTGGCTCTGATCAGCTTCCTGAATGACCCGCTGGAGAACCTGACGGCTCAGGGTTTCGGCACTGCGCTGGACGGAGAAATACACGGACATGAACACCACTGCCAGAACGGCGGTGACCATGGCCATGCAGACCGCCACAAATTTCAGCCGCAGCTTTCGGATCAAGGCGGATCTCCTCCTTTTCACAGAATTGTCGAAAAGTTTGTGGAAAACGTGGAAAAACCGTGGAAAAACCGTTAAGTCTCCGGAGTGCTCAGGCAGTAGCCCACCATGCGGATGGTCTTAATCTTGACCTGAGAGTGCAGATGTTCCAGCTTTTTGCGCAGAAATGAGATATAAACCTCCACATTATTGTCCTCCGCGTCGGACTCATATCCCCAGATCTTCAAAAGCAGGGTTTCCTTGGTGATGACCATGTCCCGGTTGCGCATGAGCAGCTCCATCATGTCGTATTCCTTCCGGCTCAGCCGCACGGAACGCTCCTGACAGTTGAGCGCAAATGTGCTTTTATCCAATTTCAGGTCTCCGAAAGAAAGAACATCGCTGCTGTGGAGCTCCGGCTGGCGGCGGGTCAGGGCCCGGATGCAGGCCAGCAGCTCCTGGGGCTCAAAGGGCTTGGTGAGGTAATAGTCCGCACCGCAGTCCAGTCCTTCTACCCGGTCTCCCACCTGATCCCGGGCGGTGAGCATCAGGACCGGGGTGGCGTTGTTTGCCCCCCGCAGATGGCTCAGCAGAGTGAAGCCGTCCATTTTCGGCAGCATCACATCCAGCAAAATCACGTCGTAAATTCCGCTCAGAGCATTGTCCAGTCCGGATTCCCCGTCGTGACAGACGTCGGCGGTATAGCCGTTGATCTCCAGAAGGTCCTGGAGCGTGGCGGCCAGGCGGACTTCATCTTCCACAATCAGCACCCGCATGTGGAATTCTCCTTTCTTGTCAGGAACTCAGGCCTCCGGCGGCTACCCGCATCAGCGGGTCCAGCAGAGCGGTTTCCAGCAGATAAATGGTGGTGTCCGCTCCGACGCGGGCATAACGGCCGGTGCCGGCAGGCTCTGGATTGCCGACAGTCAGCGTCAAAACGGATTCACTGCCGCCCTCCGGGGTGTAGGTCACCTGAACCAGGGCGTCCGGATCGTCAAACCCGCAGATGGAGGCAGCTTCTTCCGAAGGACGGTAGTCCACACACCGGGCAATCTCCAGCTGCTCCAGGTCTTCCAGCAGGGCCTGGACGGTCGCGTTGCCGGTCACATCCTCTCCCCCGCTGAGCCAGGTCGTGGCGCTGTCGGTATGCTGGGCGGCCAGCAGCAGAGGCTCAGCATCCTCTCCGGGGCCCTGAATGGAAATGCTGGCAATGGAGGATTCCGTCAGCACCGGCAGTTCCGGCAGGGTCATCATATCGTAAATGGGGGTTTGCAGGGCTTGATAGAGCGTGTCGGCGAAGATGTAGACGGTGGAGCTGTCGCCGTTCATGGTGGCATAGCGGCTGGTGCCGTCAGTGGTGGCTTTGCCGAAGGTCACGGACACCGTGGACTGATCGGCCTTGACGGCGGAGATGGACGCCGACGGCGCATCCAGCTCATAGGATTCCAGGGATTCCGGATCGGAGAGCACCTGCTGCGGAGTCAGATCTGACAAAAGATCCATGATGGAGCGGATGGTGGAATCATCCAGGGGAAATTCCGTGTCGTCATCCCATACCCAGGTGCCGTCTTCCTGAATGGAAAAGGACAGTGTGGCGCTGCCGCTGTATACGCTGAGCGAGGCGTATGCACTGCCGGCAGCCTGGGCGGCCTGGGCAGCCTGGGCGGCAGGGTCCTGCACCGCGTCCCGGGACTGGCGGTACCGAATGCCCAGCACGATCAGCAGTGCCGCGGATAAAATCGCCAGAATCACACTCAAAACGGTAATAAGCCGTCGTTCTTTCCAAGTCATACGTGTCCTCCTGTTGTGATTGAAACATGGTGATTCCTTCATTATAACACACCATAAGAGGGCGTCAATGTAAAACCAGAATACCCCGGGAGTCTGAAACACAACTGAAAAATTTCCCGTCAAGGAACAGTAAAAAGAAAAAATTTCCTGAAAATACCGATTTTCTCCCCTTGCAAAGACGGACGGGATTCTATATAATGAAGCGGCTTAAAGCGGTTTTTTTTCAAAAAAAACCGCCAAAATCCCCTCCGGAACAGTATGCGACTGTCCGGAGCCGTATGGAGGAACGTAACATGAGAGGTGTGCACAGCGCGGTAGATGATATTCGCCGCAACGTATTCACGGAGGTTGCCCGTCTGGCCTATGAGGGCGGCGATCTGAGCCGGGTGGATACCATCCCCTACAAGATGATTCAGGGCGAAGTGGCCCATCACCGCCACGACGTGTTTCTGGAGCGTGCCATTGTGCAGGAGCGGGTCCGGCTGGCCCTGGGCATGAACCTGCAGCCCGCCCGGGAGCAGATGCCCCTGTCCGCCGCCATTCACGAGGCGGACACGGACCAGAAGTTCTTTGAAGAGCCCCTGGTCAATATCATTCCCTTTGCCTGCAATGCCTGCCCCCCCAAGCAGATCCGCATTACGGACAGCTGCCAGGGCTGCATCTCCCACCCCTGCATGAATGTGTGCCCCAAGGACGCCATTTATCTGGATAAGGACAAGCACTGCCACATCGATCAGGACAAGTGCATCAAGTGCGGCAAGTGCTTCAACCAGTGCCCCTACCGGGCCATCAGCAAGATCGAGCGTCCCTGCGCCGCGGCCTGCGGCATGGATGCCATCGAATCCGATGAGCTGGGCCGGGCCAAGATCAACTATGACAAGTGCGTCTCCTGCGGCATGTGCCTGGTGAACTGCCCCTTCGCCGCCATTGCCGACAAGAGCCAGATCTTCCAGATCATCACCGCCATCAAGCACAAGGAAGCGGTCATTGCCTGCGTGGCGCCGGCCTTCGTGGGCCAGTTCGGCAAGGATGCCACCCCCGCCAAGATCAAGGCCGCCATGCGTCAGCTGGGCTTTGCCGACGTGGTGGAGGTTGCCATCGGCGCCGACCTGTGCACCGTGGAGGAGGCCCACGACTTCCTGGAAAATGTGCCGGATAAGCTGCCCTTCATGGGCACCAGCTGCTGCCCGGCCTGGTCCGTCATGGCCAAGAAGCTCTTCCCCCAGTTCAAGGACTGCATCTCCATGGCTCTGACCCCCATGGTCATCACCGCCCGGATGGTGAAGAAGGATCATCCCAATGCCCGTATCTGCTTCATCGGCCCCTGCGCCGCCAAGAAGCTGGAGGCCAACCGCAAGTCCGTGCGGTCGGATGTGGACTTCGTGCTGACCTTTGAGGAACTTCAGGGCATGTTTGACGCCAAGGAGATCGATTTTGCCAGCATTGAGGTCGGCCCCGAGGACAACATGGACGAGGGTACCGGTATGGGCCGCGGCTTTGCCGTGGGCGGCGGTGTGGCGGCCGCGGTGGTGGAGGCCATCCATCACATCGATCCCGACCGGGAGGTCAAGATCGAATACGGCGACGGCCTGCGGGAGTGCCGCAAGATGATGTCCATGGCCAAGGCCGGCAAGCGCAACGGCTATTTGCTCGAGGGCATGGCCTGCCCCGGCGGCTGTGTGGCCGGCGCGGGCACCATCCGCCCGGTGAAGGAGACGGCAGCCAGCGTGGAGCGGTTCAAGCAGGAAGCACCGGAGATGAGCTGCACCACCAGCCCCTATCTCCAGAGACTCGAAGAAGTGAAAGAATAATATGGGCGGGCCCCGGCGGAAGTGACTCCGCCGGGGCCGCTTTTCTATGCCGGGAGAGCCGGCGGAAAGGAGCGGCGTATGGAAATCCGAAATCCCAACTATCTGGTGGAGATTGCCCGACAAAAAGGAATTTCCCGGGCGGCGGAGCAGCTGTTTGTCACCCAGTCCACCCTCAGCCAGTACCTTTTGAAGCTGGAGGCGGAAGTGGGCACGCCGCTCTTTCTCCGGGATCAGGGGCGGCTGACCCTGACGGACGCGGGCCGGATCTGCGTGGCGGCAGCGGAGGACATTCTGCGCATTGAGCGGACGGCGGAAGCGAGTGTGGCCGCCCTGCAAAACCGGGGACAGATTGATCTGGGCGTGACCTCCGTCTGGGGGATGGCTCTGGTGGCGGACCTGCTGCCGGAGTTTCGCCGGGCGTATCCCTATGTGACTCTGCACATTACGGAAAACCGCTCCTACCGGCAGATCAAGGCCGCGCTGCGGGCAGGACGGGTGGACCTGGCGGTGATGGCGGTGACGCCGGACGACGATGTGCCCGCCCAGGGATACGTGCACCTGCGGCAGGAGGAGATTGTGCTGGTGCTGCCTGCCGACCATCCCTTCTGCCGGGAACAGGACGGGGACACGGTGCCCCGGAGCGTGCTCTCCGGCGCCCTGCGGGAGGTCCCCTTCCTGCTCTCCTGCCGGGATTCGTCTATCCGGCGGCTGGAGGAGGAGCTGTTCACTCAATTGATGTTCCGGCCCAATGTGGTCTGTGAGCTCAACAGCAACGACATTGCGCTGCGGATGGTCGCTGATGGCGCCGGGGCGGCGCTCATTCCCCTGGGATATGCCCGGACGGCAGAGGGCATCCGGCTGTTCCATCTGGAAGCGCCTCTGGTGCGGGAGGATGTGCTGGCCTTCCGCAAAGGGGTGGAGCGGACCGGCGCTCTGGAATTTTTGGCCCGGCGGATTGCGTCGGATGCCCGGTTCCGTTCCTGTGACGAAACGTGAAATCTTTACTAAAATCCAGGCGATTTTCCGAAAAAATTGCGTCGGATTTCGGAAAAACGAAGTTTTTTCCTAGAAGTGCGAAGAATTTTCTATCGTTTTCTTCCTACCGGTGGGATAGAATAGGGACAATCCCACAGGGGGCGCATCCCGCACCCCACACCAATTTACATAGGAGGAACCATGATGAAGAAGTTTTTCGCTCTCGCTCTTTCCGCTGTCATGATGCTCAGCCTGCTGGCCGGCTGCGGATCTAAGGACGAGCCCAGCACCACGGAGCCCGAAGGCGGCGCTGCCCAGGAGGAGACCGCCAGCGCGCTGAACGTGGCCGTGTTCTACTATGACTATTCCGACGTGTACATCTCCAGCGTCCGCAATGCACTGGACGGCCTGTTCGGCGAGATGGGCATTAAGCCCAACAACTACGACGGCGGCGGCAACCAGTCCATGCAGACCGACCAGATCAACACCGCCATCGCCAACGGCGCCAACCTGCTGATCGTCAACATCGTGGAAACCTCCTCTCCCGACGCTGCGCAGAACGCCGTGGAGGCTGCCCGCACTGCCGGCATCCCCATCATCTTCTTCAACCGCGAAGTCGATGACAGCGTGGTCAGCAGCTATGACCAGTGCGCCTTCGTCGGTACCGACGCTCCCGAGGCCGGCCACATGCAGGGCCAGCTCATCGGCGAGTACCTGCTGGAGCACTATGACGAGGTCGACCTGAACAAGGACGGCTCCATCTCCTATGTGATGTTCAAGGGCCAGGAGGGCAACGCCGAGGCCGAGGCCCGCACCCAGTTTGGTGTTGAGGACGCCAACGCTGTCCTGACCGAGGCCGGCAAGCCCGAGCTGGTGTACTACAACGCCTCCGCGACCGACAAGTACCTGGTGGACCAGGGCGGCAAGTGGTCCGCTCAGGCTGCCAACGACTACATGGCTACCATCCTGCCCGAGTACTCCGAGGCCAACGGCAACATGGTCGAGCTGATCATCTGCAACAACGACGGCATGGCCGAGGGCGCCATCTCTGCCCTGCAGACTGCCGGCTACAACCTGGGCAACGATGCTGACGGCAATCCCACCTCTACCGTGATCCCCGTCTTCGGCGTGGACGCCACCGATTCCGCCAAGCAGCTGATCAACGAGGGCAAGATGACCGGTACCATCAAGCAGGATGCCGACGGCATGGCTTCCACCATCATCACCCTGGTGGAGAACGTGGAAAGCGGCGCCGCCCTGATGGACAACACCTCCGACTTCAACGTGGACGAGGGCGTTGCCAAGATCCGTGTGCCTTACGGCACCTACACCGGCGAGGAGGGCTGATCGCCCCCTTTGCCCCGGGAAACGAACCAACGGCGAGCGGGGCTGCCCCAGGCGGCAGCCCCGCTCGCAGCCAAGTCCGGCCGGCGTATGCCGGTTGGGCGTGCATCTGTGGAGCCTCTGCCTGAACCCGGTCCTCACCCAGGCTGAGGCAGAAGCTCCGCGCAATGGGAAAACGAAGGAGGAGAATGCATATGGAGCGGCCGGCACTGCTGGAAATGCAAAATATCACCAAGGAATTCCCCGGCGTCAAGGCACTGGATGGAGTATCCCTCACCGTTCGTCCGGGCACGGTTCACGCGCTGATGGGAGAAAACGGCGCGGGAAAGTCCACCCTGATGAAGTGCCTGTTCGGCATCTACAACAAAGACAGCGGCACGATTTTACTGGACGGAAAGGAAGTCAATTTCAAAAGCTCCAAGGAAGCGCTGGAAAACGGCGTGGCCATGGTGCACCAGGAACTCAACCAGGCCCTGACCCGCAGCGTCATGGACAACCTCTGGCTGGGCCGGTACCCCAAGGTCGGCGGGCTGATGGTCAGCGAGTCCATCATGCGCAAGCGCACCAAGGAGATTTTTGAAGAGCTGGATGTCCACGTGGACCCCAAGGCCATCATGTCCACCATGCCCGTGTCCCAGCGGCAGATGGTGGAGATCGCCAAGGCCGTCAGCTACAATTCCAAGATCATCGTCTTTGACGAACCCACCTCCTCCCTGACGGAGACCGAGGTGGAGCACCTGTTCCGCATCATCAACATGCTGCGTGACAAGGGCTGCGGCATCATTTACATCTCCCACAAGATGGAAGAGATCCTGCGCATCAGCGATGATGTGACCATCATGCGGGACGGCACCTGGGTGGCCACCCGGCCGGCCAAGGAGCTGACCATGGATGAGATCATCCGCCTGATGGTGGGCCGGGAGCTGACCAACCGCTTCCCGCCCAAGGACAATGTCCCCGGCGAGGTGATTCTGGAGGTCGAGCATCTGGCCGGCAAGTACACCCGCCTCAAGGAGGCCAGCTTCCAGCTCCACAAGGGCGAGATCCTGGGCATTGCCGGTCTGGACGGCTCCGGCCGGACGGAAGTGCTGGAGAACCTCTTCGGCGCCATGACCCGGGACGGCGGCACCATCCGGATCCACGGCCGGGAGATCCGCAACCGCACGCCCCGGGAGTCCATCAAAAACGGCTTTGCCCTGCTGACGGAGGAACGCCGGGCCACCGGTATTTTCGGCATCCGGGACATCCGGGACAACACCGTCATCTCCAACCTGAAGAGCTACCTCATGGGCCATATCTGCCTGAGCGACAAGAAAATGCGGGAGGACACCGACTGGTCCATCCAGGCCATGCACATCAAAACGCCCAGCCAGGCGACCCAGATCCGGTCCCTGTCCGGCGGCAACCAGCAAAAGGTCATCATCGGCCGGTGGCTTTTGACCAAGCCGGAGATCCTGCTGCTGGACGAGCCCACCCGCGGCATCGACGTGGGCGCCAAATATGAGATCTATCAGCTCATCATTGACCTTGCCAAGGAGGGCAAGGGCGTCATCATGGTCTCCTCCGAAATGCCGGAGCTGCTGGGCGTGTGTGACCGGATTCTGGTCATGTCCGGCGGACGTCTTGCCGGCGAGGTGGACGCCAAGAACACCAGCCAGGAAGAGATCCTGACCCTGGCAGCCAAATATGTGTAAGGAGAGAGGAGAACCAGCATGAGTAACGAATCCAAGACTCTGGAGAAGGAAGCCCAGGCCCAGGCGGAGGCCCGTCAGCCCTGGACAGCCCGTCGGGTGGGAGACCTGATTTTGAACAACGCCCTGATCATCATCATGATCCTGGCCGTCATTTACATCGCCATCATCAACGAAAACTTCCTCAAGGCCGCCTCCATCATCAACATCATCTCTCAGACCGCGGCCTATCTGCCCGCCGCTCTGGGTATCGCCGGATGTATCGTCCTGACCGGTACCGACCTGTCCGCAGGCCGTGCCGTGGGCCTGACCGCCTGTATCTCCGCTTCCCTGCTGCAAAACGCGGAGAACCTGGCCAACAAGATGTGGCCTGAGATCGGCACGCTGCCCATCTGGGCCGTGATCATCATCGCCATGGCCATCGGCGCCCTGATCGGCTGCTTCAACGGCTTCTTCGTGGCCAAGTTCAAGCTCCATCCCTTCATCGTCACCCTGGGTACCCAGCTGATTTTGTATACCTTCCTGCTGCTCTATGTCCAGCAGGGCAACAACAAGGGCATGGCCATTTCCAACCTGGATCCCTCCTACACCTCCTTCGTCAAGGGCAGCCTGCCCTTCATGAAGGTCGGCTCCACTCCCATTCCCAACTACGTGATCTTCGCCGTCATCCTCACGGCCATCATGTGGTTCGTGTGGAACAAGACCACCTTCGGCAAGAACATGTTCGCCCTGGGCTCCAATGAGGAGGCCGCCCGGGTTTCCGGCGTCAACGTGTTTGCCACCACCATTGCCGTCTTCGCCCTGGCCGGCGCGCTCTATGGCTTCACCGGCTTCATCGAGGGTGCCCGTATCGGCTCCAACACCGCCAACACCGGCCTCAACTACGAACTCGACGCCATCGCGGCCTGCGTCATCGGCGGCGTGAGCTTCGTCGGCGGTATCGGCAAGATCCGCGGCATCGTCATCGGTGTTCTGATGCTGCGTCTGATCTTCGTTGGCCTGACCATGGTGGGCGTGCCCCAGGACCTGCAGTACCTCATCAAGGGCGCCATCATCCTCTTTGCCTGCGCCCTGGATATGCGCAAGTATCTGGTCAAGAAGTAAGATCCCTTCCTCCATTTGTTCATCGTGCATTGGGACGCGCGCCGAAAGGCGCGCGTCCTTTTCATTTCCCGCCCTTCCCGGCCGCCTTTCCTCTTTTCCCGGAAACGGGAATATGGTATACTTGTGGAAAAAAGGAGGGGATTGCCGTGGAGCTGTACCGCGTGCTGCTGGTGGACGACGAAGAGGATATCCGGGTGGGCATCAGCCGCAAGATGGACTGGGCCTCTCTGGGCTTTGCCCTGGTGGGCGAGGCGGAAAACGGACGGGATGCCCTGGAGCTGGCGGAGACGCTGGAGCCGGACCTGGTGCTCACGGACATCAAGATGCCCTTCATGGACGGGCTGGAGCTGTGCCGGATCCTGTCGGAGCGGCTGCCGGCTTCCAAGTTCGTGGTATTTTCCGGCTTTGACGATTTTGAATACGCCAAGCAGGCAGTGGGGCTCAACGTCTCGGAGTATATTCTCAAGCCCATCAACGCCGCGGAGCTGACGGGCGTTTTGCAAAAGCTCCGGGCGCAGCTGGATGCCGAGCGGACGGAGCGGCAGAACGTGGAATTGCTGCGCAGCCGGTATGAAGAGAGTCTGCCGGTGCTGCGGGAGCTGTTTTATACCCGGCTGCTGGAGGGGCGCGTCCCTGCCGGGCAGGAATCCCAGAGAGCGGCCCGGCTGGATATCGACCTCTCGGGCCAGGCGTGGACGGTGTCGCTGGTGCACATTGACGGCGGCAGCGGGGAGCTCACGGCCCTGTCCGTCCAGCAGCTGCTGGAGGAGCACCTCAAATCAGAGGGGTGCTTCAACCGGGTCTTTTTGTATAACGATTCCGTGGCCGTGCTGACGGCCTTTTCCGGAGCGGTCTCCATTTACGACTATATCAGCGCGGTGGACCGGGTGTGTTCCCTGGCGGAAAACTATCTGGGGCTGACCATCACCGTGGGCGTGGGAACGCCCTGCGCCGAACCGGCAGGCCTGCCCCAGTCCGCCGAGGGCGCCCACGACGCTCTGGAATACCGGCGGATTGTGGGTGTGGGCCGGGCGGTCTACATCGGAGACCTGGAGCCGGACACCGGCGACCGGCTCTCCTTTGACGAAGCCGACGAGCGGGCTTTGACGGCAGCGGTGAAGCTGGGCGGCGAGGCCGAGGTGCAGGCGGCGGTGGAACAGATTGTGGGACGGCTGCGGCAGACCGGCCAGCCCATGGCCCAGAGCAGCCTGTTTTTCCTGGAGCTTTTGACGTGCCTCATGAAGCTGGCCCGGGGCGCGGACCTGCCTCTGGAGGAGGTGTTCGGCGCGGATTTCACCGGCGCGGTCCGGGCGGCGGACTTTGCCTCGGCGGAGGAGCTGGGGGCCTGGTGCCTGGAGCGGTGCCTGCGGATGCAGAGTCAGATTCGCCGTCAGCGGACGGATACCGCCGGAAAGACGGTGGAGATGGCCAAGGAGTATATCCACAGCCACTATGGAGAAAGCGATCTTTCCGTGGAGAAGATCTGCGAATACCTGCATCTGAGCGCGGCGTACTTTTCCACCCTCTTCAAGCGGGAGACGGGCATGAGCTTCACGGCCTTTGTGACGGTGGTGCGGATGGACGCGGCGGCGGAACGGCTGCGCAACACCCAGGATAAAACCTACCTCATTGCCCAGGCCTGCGGATATGAGGACCCCAATTACTTCAGCTATGTGTTCAAACGTCATTTCGGCGTGACCCCCACCCGGTTCCGGGCGGGATAAGGAGCCGGGAAAGGAGATGCCCGTGAAAAAGCTGTGCTCCCGCCTGCTGGGGCGCTGGCAGGCCATGTACCACCGCTCCAGCATCCAGATGGTGCTCTCGTCGTCCTTTACCGCCGTGGCGGTGACCGGCATGATTTTTCTGGGGCTGACGCTGTTCCTGCGCTTTTCCCACGCCACCAATGCCCAGATGGCCGAGAGCAGCCGCCGGGTGCTCTCCCAGGTCAATTTGAATATGGACCGCTATCTGCGGGATATGATGCGGATTTCCGATACCGTATACTACAAGGTCATCAAGGACACGGATCTGGCGGAGGCGTCTTTGGATGACGCGCTGGAACTGCTGTGGGAGAGCAGCCGGGAGGGCGTGGTGTCCATCGCGGTGTTCTCCGGGGATGGGGAGCTCATTGCGGCCGCGCCCCTGCAGGAACTGAAAAACAGCGTGACGCCGGAGCGGGAGTCCTGGTTTGCCGCGGCGGAAGAGCGGATTGAAAATCTCCACTTTTCCACACCCCATGTGCAGGACCTTTTTGAAGATCCGGACTACCGGTACCGGTGGGTGGTCTCCCTGAGCCGCCAGGTGGAACTGACCCGGGCGGGCAATATTCAAAGCGGCGTGCTGCTGGTGGACATGAGCTTCGGCGGCATTGAGCAGATCTGCAAGGATGTGGATCTGGGCCATTCTCAGGGATATCTCTATCTGACGGACCGCAGCGGAGAGATCATTTACCACCCCCGTCAGCAGCTCATTTACGCAGGGCTCCTGGAGGAAAACAACCTGACCGCTGCCGGATATACCGACGGCACCCATACGGAGAAATTTCAGGGACAGACGCGGCAGGTGACGGTCAAGACCGTGGGATACGCCGGCTGGAAGCTGGTGGCGGTGGTGCCCTCCACGACGCTGTGGGACAACTACGGACAGATCATCCTGTTCTTCCTGTTTGTGGTGCTCTTTTCCGTGTATCTGCTGATCTTTGTCAACCTCCGGCTGTCCGGCTGGATCACCGCCCCGGTGAAAAAGCTGGACCGGGCGGTCAAGGCTCTGGAGGCCGGAGAGCAGGTGGCGGACTTTGATGTGGGCGGTCCCTATGAGGTGGAACACCTGAGCCACTCCATTGAGTCCATGGTCTCCACCATGCGCCATTTGATGGATGACATTATTCAGCAGGAAAAGCAAAAGCGCCGCAGTGAACTGGACGTGCTGCAGGCCCAGATCAATCCCCACTTCCTGTACAATACCCTGGATTCCGTGGTGTGGATGACGGAAAACGGCCGGACCGAGGATGCGGTGGTGATGCTCACCTCCCTGGCCCGCTTCTTCCGGATCTCCCTGAGCCGGGGGTCCAGCGTGATCCCCATTGCCGACGAGCTGGAGCATGCCCGGCATTACCTCACCATTCAGAAGATGCGCTACAAGAACAAGTTCTCCGCCGATATTCAGGCTGAAGACGGCGTGGAGCAGCTCTATACCATCAAGCTGGTCATCCAACCGGTGCTGGAAAACGCGATCTACCACGGCATGACCTATGCCGACGGGGACGGAGAGATTCACGTCCGCGCCTTCCGGGACGGCTGTGATGTGGTGATTGAGGTGACGGACAATGGTCCCGGCATGCCGGAGGATGTGGTGGAACGGCTGCTGGACCCGGCGGGACCGGCAGTGCCTGGGGCCAAGGGCTCCGGGATCGGATTCCGCAATGTCCACCGCCGGATTCAGCTGACCTTTGGTCCGGCCTATGGGCTGACGATTCTCAGCGAGCCGGACGCCGGGACCGCGGTGCGCATTCGCATTCCCGCCCTGGACCGGGAGGCGGCGGAGCGGTATCGGAAGGAGGGGGAGCGATGAAGCGCAGAGTGTTGCTGCAGCTGGGCATTCCGCTCCTGATTCTGTGCGCACTGTTTTTGCTGCTGGCCTATCCCGCGGACCGGACGCTGCGTCCCCAGCCGCTGCTGGAAGTATCCGTGATTCTGCGGGAGACGGATGCGTCTTTGTGGACCAATGCCCGGCAGGGAATGGAACAGGCGGCCATGGATCTGGATGTGGAGCTTCGGTTCCTGACCCCCGCCCAGAACAACGATGCGGCGCAGCAGGCGGAGCTTTTGGAGCGGGAGGCGTCCGGCGGTGCCCAGGCGGCGGTATTGGTAGCGGCAGACCGGGAGGTTCTGGCACAGACGGTGGCCGGTCTTTCCGGCAAGCTGCCGGTGGTGTCTCTGGAAACGGACATGACGCACGACGGTGCCGTGTGCTTTGTGGGAACGGATAACCAGGCCCTGGGCCGCAGCCTGGGTGAGGCAGTGCTCCATGGCGTGGAGAAAGGCGGCACGGTGGTGCTGCTGGACAGCGCGCCGGGAGACAATGCGGTAACCCAGCGGCTGGCGGAAGCGCAGTCTGTGCTGGAAGCGGCGGGACGGAGCGTGGCAATTTGCCGTCCCGAGGGGGATGAGACCATTGCCCAGGCGCTGGAATCCATCCTGGCACAGACGGATGCCGGCGCGGTAGCGGCCTTTGAGGCCTCTGCCCTGGAGACAGCCGCGCAGGTCCGCACAGGGGAAAATGCCCTCCTGCTTTACGGAATGGGTGCCACGGCGGAAGTGGCAGCGGGTCTGGAGCAGGGAAAAATTGCCGCCACAGCGGCGCAGAACGAATTTGCTGCCGGATACCTGGCGGTGGCAGCCGCGGTGGAGAGTATCCGGAATACGGATGGTGCACAGTCCCAAACCCTTCCGTTTTTCATGGTCCGCCGGGAAAATATGTATGACCCGGATTATCAAAAGCTGCTCTTCCCGGTGACCCAGTGAGAGAAAGGAGGCCTTCTCATGAGAAGAATCCTGGCGCGGCTGGCCCTGGCATCCCTGATGCTGACTCTGTGCGGCTGCGGTACCTCACCGACTCCCACCATCCGGGTGGGCGTGGCCCTTTACCAGCAGGAGGATACGTTTATCTCCACCGTGGCCCAGAGCCTTCAGCAGAGGGCCCTGGAGGAGGAGCAGGCCCGGGGCGTGAAGATCAACCTCTCCGTGGCCGACGGCCGGGGCAGCCAAACCCAGCAAAATGAGCAGGTGGACCGGTTTTTGGATCAAAAGTATGACGTGATCTGCGTCAACATTGTGGACCGCACGGCCGCGGCCGTCATCATTGACAAGGCCCAGGCGGCGGGTGTGCCGGTGATCTTTTTCAACCGCCAGCCGGTGGAGGAGGATTTGAGCCGGTGGGACGGCGCCTACTATGTGGGCTCCCCCGGCGCCCAGGCCGGTGAGCTGCAGGGGCAAATTGTGCTGGAGGCATGGCAGCAGGATCCGGCGGCACTGGACCGCAGCGGCGACGGCGTGGTGCAGTATGTCATGCTGGAGGGAGAGGCGGGCCATCAGGACGCCCTGCTGCGCACCAAGTACAGTGTTCTGGCCCTGACGGAAGCGGGGGTCCCGGTGGAAAAGCTGGCCAACGACACGGCGGACTGGCAAAGAGGCCAGGCCAGCATCCATATGACCCAGTGGCTGAAGGAATTTGGGGACCAGATTGAGGTGGTCTTCGCCAACAACGACGATATGGCGCTGGGCGCCATCGACGCGTGTCTGGCGGCGGCACTGGACCCCCTTCCCTTTGTGGTGGGGGTGGATGCCACGCCGCCGGCCCTGGAGGCGGTGGAGGAGGGCACCCTGCAGGGCACGGTGCTCAATGACGCCCAGGGCCAGGCCCGGGAAATGCTGGATCTGGCCTGTGACCTGGCGGAGGGCACGGCGCCGCAGGTGGAGGACGGCCACTATGTCTGGCTGGAGTACTCTGCCGTCACCCGAAAGACGCTGGACGCCGCGTCTGCCGGAGCGGGAAACCAGAGTGAATGAATGGAACCGGCCCCGGAACGCACTGCGTTCCGGGGCCGGTTTTGCGCTTTTACGGGAGAAAATCCGCTCCGCAATACCAGGCCGGGGGGCCGGACGGTCAGAGCTGATAGAGGGCCACCAGCAGCGGCATGGTGACGATGCACCCCAGGGTGGAGAGCACGTTGACCGCCCCGGCATACTCGCTGTCTCCGCCGTAGACCTGGGCCAGCTGGGTGACCATGGTGCCGGAGGGGGCGCAGGCAGCCAGCAGGCTGATGAGCAGAATGTCCGCCCCGCCGGGGACCAGGGAGGCGATGCCGCTGAACTTGAGCAGGCACAGCACCGCCAGGGGATATCCCACCAGCCGCAGGGCGATGACCTTCCAGATTCCCGGCAGGCGCACCACCGCCCGCAGGTCCACCCCGGCCAGCACCATGCCGATGATGACCATGCTGATGGGGCCCAGCATGGAGCCCACGGACTCCATGGCGCCGGAGAGCAGGCCCGGCAGACGGATGTGGAGCAAAAAGAGCGCCAGGCCGATGAGCATGGAGATCACATTGAGATTGCCGAAGATGTTGCGCAGGGAGATGGTCCGCTCTCCGCTCAGGAGCATCCGGCAGTGGCTCCACAGCAGGGCGATCTGGACCATCATGTACATGCTGGTAAAGAGCAGCCACTCCTTGCCCAAAATGGCGGATACCACCGGAATCAGCAGATTGACGCAGTTGGAGTAGATCACGCTGGCCTGCTCCACGGGGCTCAGGTGCAGCGGGCGGCGCAGCAGGGCCGTCAGTAGCAGCATCAGAAGGTGAATCAAGACGGCCGCTCCGAAGGAGAGCAGCATGGAGCGGACCATGTCCCGGGAAAAGTCCAGCTGGTATGAGGTGATGATGACGCAGGGGTTGATGAGATACAGCGCCACCACGGAGAGGTGGCGGCTGTCCTCCGACCGGGCCTTGCCCAGCTTGACCAGCAGCCAGCCCATGGCCATGGCCACAAACAGCTGCGCGATCTGCCGGAAAAGCAGGAGACTGATCATATGGGATCCTCCTTGTTGTCCGGCGATTCCGCGCCGCCGGTTTTTTGCGTGCGGTAGGCTGAGGGACTGCATCCCACCTCCCGGCGGAACGCCCGGGAGAAATAGAACGGATCGGCAAATCCGGCGGAAACCGCCACGGCGCTGACGGACAGGGTGCTGTGGCACAGCAGCTGGCAGGCGCGCTGGATGCGGAACCGGGTGAGATAGTCACTGGGGGAACAGCGGAACTCCGCCTGGAAGGCCCGGTACAGACAGCTCCGGCTGACGCCGCAGGTCCGGGCGGTCTCCTCCACCCCCACGTTGCGGGAATAGTTGCGCTGGAGAAAGTCGGCGCCCTGGCGGGCATAGCGGCTCAGGGCCTCTTCGCCCCGGCAGGGACCCTCCGCCATCAAAAGCCCCAGGGCGGCCTGCAGATATCCCGCCATGCGCACGGCGGCGGGGTAGTCAGACCCCCGTGCCTTGTAGATATCCAGCAGCCCCTGCCGCAGATGATCCCCCGCGGCGGGCCGCAGAACCGGACGCGCGGCGGTAAAGGGGGTCTGGGCCAGCAGCAGCGGCGCCGCCGGGCCGGAAAATCCCACCCAGTAGTACTCCCAGGGATTGACCTCGTCGGCCCGGTAGAAAATCGGCACATCCGGCCGGGCCAAAAACGCCTCTCCGGATTGCAGAACGAAAGTCCTGCCTTCGGTCTCGTAGGTGCCCTGACCGGAGAGCACATAGTGGAGCAGATAGTGGTCCCGGACGCCCGGCCCCCAGCCGTATCCCGGCGGACATTTCTGAAACCCCACGTTGTAGACCAAAAGCGACAGCTCGCCTCTGCGGTCGGTTTTGAACGAGTGCTTGAAGTCCTCTGCCATGGTCCTCCCTCCCCTTTGGCATTGTTGTGCTTTCAGCATATACCCGCGCAACCGATTTTGCAACCAAAATCCATGGAACCGGATACGCCGGTATATGGAAAACCGGAGCGGAGACTGATACGGTAGAATCATCAAGAACAAGGAGGGCCTCATGATGGAACCCAACACGCTGGAAATGCGTCTGAGCCGGGGCGAGCTGGACGCAACACTCAAAACTCTGTACAGTGCCGGAGGGATGCAGGCGGCCCGGGAACGGTGCGCACAGGTGCTCGAGCGCTTCCGCCAGACCTTTGACTGTCCCGCCGAGGCGCTGTTCAGCGCACCGGGCCGCACGGAGCTGGGCGGCAACCACACGGACCATCAGCACGGGCGGGTGCTGGCCGCGGCGGTGGACCTGGACATCCTGGCTGCTGCGGCGCCCAACCAGAGCGGCATGATCCGGGTGCAGTCCCAGGGGTATCCCCTGATCGTGGTGGATCTCAAGGAGCGGGATCCCCGGCCGGAGGAGCGCAACACCTCCGCGGCGCTGATCCGGGGCGTGGCAGCCCGGCTGGCGGAGCTGGGATGCTCCTTTGCGGGTGCGGGCGTGGATGTGTACATGACCTCCTCCGTGCCCGGCGGCAGCGGGCTGAGCTCTTCGGCCGCCTTTGAGGTGCTGATGGGCACGCTGCTCAATGACCTCTTCTTCGGCGGCCGGTGCACGCCGGTGGAGCTGGCCCAGATCGGCCAGTACGCCGAAAATGTGTACTTCGGCAAGCCCTGCGGACTGATGGACCAGACGGCCTCCTCCGTGGGCGGCGTGGTGGCCATCGACTTTGCAGACCCTGCCGCACCGGTGGTGGAGCAGATCAACCTGGACCTGGAGGCCAACGGCTACGCCCTGTGCATTCTGGACTCCGGCGCGGACCACGCGGACCTCACAGCGGAATACGCCGCCATCACCGAGGAGCTGCGGGCGGTGTGCGGATGCTTCGGCAAGAACGTCCTGCGTGAGGTGCCGGAGGAGGCCTTCCTGGCCGCACTGCCTCAGGTGCGGGCAACGGCGGGCGACCGGGCGGCGCTGCGGGCCATGCACGTCTACGCGGAAAACTGCCGGGCCAAGGCCCAGGCCGACGCTCTGCGTCAGGGCGATTTCGACGGCTTTTTGGCCCTGGTGCGGGCCTCCGGCGCCTCTTCGGCCATGTTCTTGCAGAACGTGATTCCCACCGGACAGACCACCCATCAGGAGCTGATGGTGACCATTGCCCTGTGCCAGGCCCTGCTGGGCGGCCGGGGCGCGGTCCGGGTCCACGGCGGCGGCTTCGGCGGCACGGCCCAGGCCTTTGTCCCCCTGGACCTGGTGGAGCAGTTCCGGCAGGAGACGGAGGCGGCGCTGGGCAAGGGCGCCTGCCATGTGGTGACGATCCGCCCGGCGGGCGGCATCCGGATTGGATAAGGAGGAAACGGCGATGATTGATCAGGCCATTGCGGATCTGGTACAATATGCTCTGGACACAGGTCTTGTGGAGGAAGCGGACCGGGTGTGGGCGATCAACGGCCTTCTGGAGGACCTGGGCCTTTCCGACTGGGAGGAGGTTCCCGGCCGGGTGCGGCCCCTGGAGGAGATCCTGGGTGAAATTCTGGATTGGGCCGTGGCCCAGGGCCGTATTGAGGACGGCACCACCAGCCGGGACCTCTTTGACACCAAGCTCGTGGGCCGTCTGACACCCCGGCCCGCGCAGGTCCGGGCGGCGTTTGCCGAACGGTACGCCCGCTCTCCGGAGGAGGCCACGGACTGGTACTATCAGTTCAGCCAGAATACCGATTACATCCGCCGCTACCGGGTGGCCCGGGACCAGAAGTGGATTGCCCACACGGACTACGGCGATCTGGAAATTACCATCAACCTCTCCAAGCCGGAGAAGGACCCCCGGGCCATTGCGGCGGCGCGCTCCGCGCCCCAGGGCGGCTATCCCAAGTGCCTGCTGTGCCGGGAAAATGAGGGCTACGCCGGCCGGATGAACCATCCCGCCCGGCAGAACCACCGCCTGATCCCCGTTACCATTGACGGCAAGGACTGGTTCTTCCAGTACTCCCCCTATGTGTACTATAATGAGCACTGCATCGTCTTCAACGGGCAGCATGTCCCCATGAAGATCGACCGCTCCGCCTTCCGCAAGCTCCTGGACTTTGTCAAGCAGTTCCCCCACTACTTCGTGGGTTCCAACGCGGATTTGCCCATTGTGGGCGGCTCCATTTTGAGCCACGACCACTTCCAGGGCGGCCGCCATGTCTTTGCTATGGAGAAGGCTCCGGTGGAGCGGGCGGTTTCCTTCCCGGGCTTTGCCGATGTGGAGGCGGGCATCGTCCGCTGGCCTCTGTCCGTGATCCGGCTGCGCTGCGGCGACGACAACCGCCTGGTGGACCTGGCGGACAAGATCCTCACCGCCTGGCGGGGCTATACCGACGAGGAGGCCGTGATCTACGCCCACACCGACGGCCAGCCCCACAACACCATCACCCCCATCGCCCGGATGCGGGAGGGGCTCTATGAGCTGGACCTGGTGCTGCGCAACAACCTCACCACGCCGGAGTATCCGTTGGGGCTGTATCATCCCCATCCGGAGCTGCACCACATCAAGAAGGAAAACATCGGCCTCATTGAGGTCATGGGCCTTGCGGTGCTGCCCGCCCGGCTCAAGGGCGAGCTGGCGGAGCTGGCCGACGCCCTGGTCCAGGGCGTGGACCTGCGGGGCAGTGAGACCCTGGCCAAGCATGCCGACTGGGCGGAGGAGCTCAAGACCCGGTATACCTTCACGGCGGAGAATGTGACGGACATTCTCCAATCGGAGGTGGGCGCGGTGTTTGCCCAGGTGCTCGAGCACGCCGGCGTCTACAAGTGCACGCCGGAGGGCCGGGCGGCCTTCCAGCGGTTTATCGATTCGGTCCGGTGAAAAAGCGGCAGCGTCCCCTGCCCGGCAGGGAACGCTGTGGAAAATATCCCCGGTGCGGCCCGGAAGGGCGCAGGGAAACTTGATGTTTGAAGGAGGATTCCCCTATGAAAACGATTCTGGTGGCCGGCGGCGCCGGCTATATCGGCAGCCATATGGTGGCTCTGCTGGTGGAGCGCGGTTATGATGTGGTGGTGGCGGACAATCTGCGCACCGGCCACTGGCAGGCGGTGAAGGGCGCCCGGAAGCTGTACATCGGCGACCTGCGGGACGGCGCCTTTTTGAACCAGATCTTCGAGGAAAACCAGGTGGACGGCGTCATCAACTTTGCCGCCTACTCCCTGGTGGGCGAGAGCGTGACCAATCCCCTGAAGTATTACGGCAACAACGTGGCCGGTTCCCAGTCCATGCTCACGGCCATGAAGGACCACGGCGTGAACAAGATCGTCTTCTCCTCCACGGCCGCCACCTACGGCGAGCCGGAGAAGCAGCCTATTGAGGAGACGGACCGCACCGAGCCCACCAACCCCTACGGCGCCACCAAGCTGGCCATTGAGGGGATGCTCAAGTGGTGCGACAAGGCCTACGGCATCCACTATGTGGCCCTGCGCTACTTCAACGCCGCCGGTTCCAACCAGGATGTGGGCATCGGTGAAGACCACAGCCCCGAGTCCCACCTGATTCCCCTGGTGATGAAGACGGCTCTGGGCCAGCGCAGCCACATCGGCATTTTCGGTGACGACTATCCCACTCCCGACGGCACCTGCGTCCGGGACTACATCCACGTCCGGGATCTGGCGGAGGCCCACCTGCTGGCTCTGGAGCATCTGGAAAAGACCGGCGAGAGCGGCATCTTCAACCTGGGCAGCGGCGACGGCTACTCCGTCAAGGAGATCATCGACACCGCCCGGCGCATCACCGGCAAGGAAATCCCCGCCGTGGTGGAGCCCCGGCGGGCCGGCGATCCCTCCGTGCTGATTGCCTCCAACAAGAAGGCTGCCGAAGTGCTGGGTTGGACGCCCAAGCGGGGCCTGGAGGAGATCATCTCCGACGCCTGGGCCTGGCACTCCAGCCACCCCAACGGCTACGAGGGCTGAGGAAGCAGCGCGGTTCCCATCTGAAAATCAAACAGCAAGGCCCCGGCGGAATATCCGCCGGGGCCTTGCTTTGCAATTGGGCAGCCGTGGGGCCGGTCAGGATTCCCCGTACAGCCACGCGTCCGTGCGGTTCCACAGCTTCTGGAACGCGCCGGGAGACTGGGCGCAGGCCTTGATGTCTCCGCCTGCCAGATCGCCCAGAATCTCGCTGAGCCGGTCCTGGCTCAGGGTGTGTACCACCGTCTCCCCGTCCGCGCTGGGATAGGACCAGGCGATCTCGCCCAGATTGTCCACCAGGGCTAGCAGCAGCGGCGCGGCGGCTTCCACCCGCCGGTTGAGGAGGTCTTCCTCCGCGGGAGAGGCGGGAGCACGGTAGCACAGCGTCCAGCGGTAGGGCGTGTGGGAGGTCTGAAGCTCCATGGTGTACCCGTCGGGCAGCCGTCCGGCCTGAACCAGTGCCTGGGACAGCCGCCCCAGAGCCGAGGGATTCCCCACGTAGGGCGTGCGGCAGGCGTAGACGCTTTGGGCGTCGGCGGTCAGAGTGACGTCGTCCTGCCAGAGCAGCACGCCGCACAGGTAGACCTCCTTGACGCCGGATACATCAATGGTCATGGTGTACTCTTCACGGGGATGGATGGGCGAGGGCCGTCCCTGCCGGGCAGTGATGAACACCGTCTCCCCTTCCCGGGTCGTCTCCCAGTCCCAGTATGCCGGGGCGTCGGACGGGGCGTCCGCGGGCGCCAGAATCCGCAGATCCAGAGTTTCCTCGGCGGGGTGGGTGTGGACGCCGAAGCTCATGGGGTGGGCTTCCCGGTCTGCCGGAGCGCCGATGACATACACGCGGAGGCCCCACAGGGCCGCCAGCACCAGCAGCGTGCATACCACGGCCAGGATCATCCGGCCCTTGGTTTTGCGGCGGATGGTCTTGAGATAGTCCACCTCCCGCTCCGGTTCTTCCATGACGGGCTCCTCCGGGGCCGTCATGGCCGCCAGACGGGCCGCACACGCCGGACACTGCGCCGTGTGGCGCTCCAGAGCTTCCCGGCTCTCCTCCCCGGCCAGCCCCTCGGCGTACAGAGGCATCAGGTCCCGGGCTACGCCGCAGCTGAGATCATTTTTCATCGTCGTCACCTCCGGTTTTCAGCCGCTCCTTGCAGCGGTAAAAGGTTACCCTGGCCCATGTTTCCGTCCGGCCCAGCAGCTCCCCGATCTCCCGAAAGCTCAGGGAGGCGAACACCCGCAGGTAGACCACCTCCCGCCCCGGTTCCGGCAGGGCGTGGACCTGCCGCAAAAGTTCCAGGTGGGACCAGCGCTCCAGATGTTCCTCTTCCGCCGAGGGAAGGGGCGGCAGCATGGTCTCGTCCTCCGGGAGGGGGACTTCCCGGCCCTGGCGGCGCAGGTGGCCGTACCACAGATGCCGGGCGATCTGGCACAGCCATACGGAGACTTTGCACCGTCCGTCAAAGCGGTCGGCGGACCGGACGGCCTGATAGAAGGTCTCCTGGGTCAGTTCCTCCGCCAGATCCGGGTCATGGCACAGGGAGAGGAGGAACTTGTATACGGTTTGGGCGTGACGCTGGTAGACAGCGCTCATAGAGTCCATGGTCCTCCCTCCTTTCACCTCTTATGTGTTTCGGGGCGGGCAAAACGTTACACGTTCCGTGAAAAAATTTTGACGGGCCGCAGCCCGTCAAATCGTTATTCCGGCACGTTGGTCTCAAACATCTCCTCAAAGGACGTGATGTAGTAGTCCGCAATGCGGCGGATGGCCTCCTGGTCCTCCCGGGCGGAGTTGTCATACACACCGCAGACCCGGAACCCGGCCGCCTTGGCGGTCTCGATGGCGTGGAGGGCGTCCTCAAAGATCACGGTGTCCTTTTTGTTGGAGCGCAGGCGGCGCATGCACCGCTCGAAGATCTCGGGGCTGTCCTTTCCCTGACCGACCTCCTGGCAGGTGAGGATGCCCCGGAAGTATCCGTCGATCCCGGCGCAGCGCAAGGCGGCCTCGGCCAGATGGCGGTCCGTGGCGGTGGCCACATACATCCACACGCCCTCCATTTTCAGCAGGGAGAGGAATTTCACAACGCCGGCCTTGGCCTGGACCTGGTGGGTGTAGAAGTCCTCCACCTGGGCCTCGATCAGGGCGACGATCTCGTCCACACTCTGGGTCATGTGGTAGGCGTCCTTGCAGTAGGCGGCGCCCTGGCGGACGGTCAGGACCTTGAGCTTCTCGCCCAGGTTCGCCTCCGGCTCGATGCCCAAGGTGCGCAGGGTCCGGGCGCCCAGGTCGTTCCAGATGAACATGGAGTCGAGCAGAGTGCCGTCCATGTCGAAAATCGCGCTTTGCAGTCTCATCACGACGTTCCTTTCTCACTTGTTTTTTCAATTGCGACCATTATAGCACTGTGATAGGATGAAAGACAAATACAAATCGCATCCTGTGAAACAAGGAGGTGTCCCGATGCGTCTGTTTGCGGCGATTGCGGCGGAGGGAGCGGTGCGGGAGACGCTGGTGCAGGCCCAGGCGGAGCTGCGCCGGCTGGGCCGGGGCAGCTTTCCCCGGCCGGAGATGCTGCACCTGACCCTGGCCTTTTTGGGGGAGGTTCCAAGCGACGCCCCGGCCCGGGCGGCGGTGGAAACCCTGCGGGGAACCGGTCCGCTGGTTTTGACGGCGGAAGGCGTGGGCCGCTTTGGGGATACCTGGTGGGCGGGGATTCGTCCCGATCGGGAGCTGGAAGCCCGGGTGCTGGGCCTCCAGGCGGAATTGCGGCGGCGGAGCATGGCCGTGGAGGACCGGCCCTGGGTGCCCCACATCACCCTGGCCCGGCACTACCGGCCCAAAAGCGGGATGCCGGAGCTTTGCCTGCCGCCGGTGCCCATGGAGGTCCGGCAGGTCGTGCTGCTGGAGTCCTTGCGGCAGGAGGGCCGGGCGGTGTATGTGCTCCGGCACGCCGCAGAGCTGTAAGAGAATAAAGCGATGCCGGGGGACGTGCGCATTGCGCACGTCCCCCGGTGGGTTATTGCCAGCGGAATTGCCGGGCGGTATATTGATCGGCACAGCGGAAAAACAGCTCCCGGCTGTGAAATTCCAGCTTGGGACAGCCTTCCATGGGGTGAAAGGAAATCACCCGCCGTTTGGGGTCCACCCAGATGCGAAAGACCGGAGCGGTCTGGGGAAGGTCCCCTGTCATGTCAGGTCCTCTCCCCGGGCCACGGCCTCCTTGGCCTCTTCAATGGTCATACCGCCGGAGAAGTGGCCGCCGCAGGAGACGGAATACGTCCCGATGACCTGGTGCTCACTGTCGTACAGGGAGAGCTGAAATTCATGGGGGCATTCCTCGGCCGGCAGGCCGCTGGGCAGGGCTTCCTCCTCCGCACGGGAAATATAGCCTTGCTGGTCCCCGATTTTGCGTGCGGCAACCAGATCCGGCTGGTAGCCCACATAGGCGCTCAGCCGCAGATCACCGTAGGACTCGCCCAGACTGTTGGTGGGGTATTCACCCTGGACCAGGGTATCCAGCAGCGGCTGTTCCGAAGTCGGGTCCAGGGCGTCCGCGTTGCCCACCAAGAATTCCCGCATGCTCAGCGGCGCGCCGCAGAAGGTATTTTTGGTGATGAAACACTTATACCACACGCCGTTGGTCCGGACATAGGAATTGGGATCGTCATCCGGCAGCAGGGTACCGCCCCGGCTGAGAATCAAATCCGGGTCGCCGCGCAGGGCGGTTTCCATGATCAGGCGCAGTTCCTCGGAGTCTTCCGTGGGTTCCCCTGCCTCTGCGGGGGGCTGCTGTGCAGACTGCGGGGGAGATTCCGGCTGTGTGGAAGCTGCTTCCTGGGATTCGGCGGAAGCGATGTCGGTCGGGGGATTCTCTTCAGGCTCCGCGGGCTGCGCATCGTCTTGGCCGGTGTGGGCGAGCAGGTCCCCGAGGGGGTCGTTTTCAGAAGCGTCCTTCTGGGCGGAAGTGTCCGATGTGGGGGTTGTCTGGGCGGCGGGGTCTTCCGGCGCGGCGGTGATGAGAGGTTCCCGGGATAGCCACGCCGCCGCTGTGCCGCAGGAGAGGACCGCGGCCGCGGCCAGCAGGGCCAACAGGCGCTTGCGGCCTTTGCGGGGTGTCGTATGCAGCATTTTGCTCAGTCTCCTTTCCAAAGCCTCCCGGGAGGAGAGGCACAGCACCCAGGGGCCTGCCCTTTCGGTGCTCCCGGCGGCCATTTGCAGCAGAATTTGTCCGTACCGGAGCCGCTCCCGGCGGTTGAGAAGTATGGCCACATCCTCGTCGCAGCGCTCCTCCCCCACTTCCCGGACGGTCCGGTCCAGCATGTGAAACAAGGGGTTGTACCAGTGGATGGTCAGGGCGGCCAGGGAACCCAGCCGCACCCACAGATCGCCCCGGTAAATATGGTCCAGCTCATGGAGCAGCAGACACTTGAGGGTTTCCGGATCCATGGGCTGCTCCGGCAGCAAAATGACGGGATGGAAAATGCCCGTCACCAGCGGTGACGACACAGCCGGTGAGGTGCGCACTTCCGGCTGCCGCCGCAGGCCCAGCAGAGTCCGGCATTGCAGCAGGACTTCCGGCACCGGCGCTTCTGCAGCCGGACGGGATGCGCGCACCAACCGTTCCAGGGCCCGCCGGGCCCGCAGCTTGGGAAGCAGGACCCACAGGGCTCCCAGCAGCCAAAGGGCGGCCAGCACGTACAGTCCCCACTGGGGAAGGGCCAGAGCCCCCGTCTGGGAAACGCCCTCGCCGGACAGCGCCGCGGGTGGCATCCACAGGGTCCCGCCGGGCAGGGCGGCTGATTCAGCCGCGGGGATGGGTACGGTCTGTGCTTGTGATGGGGATAACAGGGTTTCCGGCAGAAGACGAATCCAGGAAAACAGCCGATGCAGCGGAACCAGGGCAAAGAACAGGCTCAGCTTTACCATCCGGTCCTCCCACCGGGCACTGAGGCGGCCCCGGGCCATGCGGCGCAGCAGCAGGCAAACCGCTGCCGCTGCACTGCCGGACACGGCCAGCTCCGCCAGGGTGTTAATCAGCATGGTTGGCCTCCTGTTCAAACCAGCGGCGCAGGGTGTCCAGCTCCTCCTTTTTGAGGGGTTCTCCGCCGTAAAAGGCGGCCAGGAAGCCCAGCAGGTCCCCCTGATAGTGTTCGTCCACCAGGCGGCGGGCTTCCAGCTTGTGATAGCCCTGCTCCGTAACAGCGGGAGTATAGAAATTGGACCGGCCCCGGCGTTCCACCGTCAGGACGCCTTTTTCCACAAGGCGGGTCAAAAAGGTGGAAACCGTCTGGATCTTCCAGCCCTTGTGAGCAAACAGCTCCAGCAGCTGCGCGGCGGTGATGGGTGCGTCGGCATCCCAGATCACCCGCATGATTTCCATTTCCGATTCAGACAGACTTTGAAATTGTCCCATTCTGCAGCACCTCCAAAAACTACATCGATGTAGTATAATAATTATATACTACAAGCTTGTAGTAGATGTCAAGGGGGGCGGAGGAAACTTTTGAATAAAAAAGCCGCCGTCCCGCGGAAAACGGAACGGCGGTTTTCGTATTTGGGTGCATGCTCAGCACAGCTTGGCGCCGGCGGGGAAACAAGCGAAGCGCCGCCGGGGGCGGAGAAAGCGCGCTTGTTTCGAGGAAGCGGCCCGATTGGCCGCCGTATTTTGCGGCGGGGAATCGGATCGCCGCGACGGTGGGGGGTGCAGCAAGGATCGAAAAAATCCTCAGCAGAGCTTGGCACCGGCGGGAATGGAGTCGTCCAGCATGACGAGGTTGAGCTTTTCCTCGCCGTGCTCCGTGTGGACGGCGGAGAGCAGCATGCCGTTGGACTCCTGGCCCATCATCTTCCGGGGCGGCAGGTTCACAATGGCCACCAGCGTCTTGCCGATGAGGTCCTCGGGCTCATAGAACTTGTGGATGCCGGAGAGGATCTGCCGGTCGGTGCCGGTGCCGTCGTCCAGGGTGAACTTGAGGAGCTTCTCGCTCTTTTTCACCGCCTCGCAGGCCTTGACCTTCACCACCCGGAAGTCGGACTTGCAGAAGGTGTCAAAGTCCACCTTTTCGGTCAGCTGGGGCTCCAGCTCCACGGCGGGCAGGGCGGCCTTCCGGGCCGCGGCCTCCAGCTCCTCCAGCTCGGAGAGGGCCTTGTCCATATCCAGACGGGGGAAGAGGTTCTCGCCCTTGGTCACGGCA
The DNA here is from genome assembly GCA_944387035.1 of uncultured Oscillospiraceae bacterium. Classification (GTDB taxonomy): domain Bacteria; phylum Bacillota; class Clostridia; order Oscillospirales; family Oscillospiraceae; genus Oscillibacter. The sequence continues at coordinate 35,919 of CALXDJ010000019.1, forward strand.
GCGGTCTCGCTGAGGCTGCCCCAGACCGCGGCGGCGTCCCAGGTGCGGCAGGCTTCGCAGGCGCCGATCTGGCTGAAGAGCTTTTCACAGCTGCCGGGCATGAAGGGCGTGAGGAGGATGCCGCAGATCCGGGTGGTCTCCAGGAGGTTATAGAGGACGTGGGCCAGGCGCTTGCCGTTGGCCTCCATGTCCTTGGCCAGAGCCCAGGGGGCGTTTTCGTCGATATACTTGTTGGCTCTCTGGATGACCTTGAAGATCTCCTCCAGGGCCTTGTGGGGGGCGAAGGTGTCCATAGCTTCCTGATAACGCGTCCGCAGGCCGGAGGCCAGGGTGATGAGCTCGGTGTCAAAGGACTCGGGTGCGTCCCAGGTGCGGCAGCCCTCGGGCAGTGTGCCGCCGAAGTACTTGCCCACCATGGCGGTGGTGCGGCTGACCAGGTTGCCCAGGTCGTTGGCCAGGTCGGTGTTGA
>CALXDJ010000020.1 GCA_944387035.1 uncultured Oscillospiraceae bacterium
ACCATGGGCCCCAAGATCACCGTGGACTGCGCCACGCTGATGAACAAGGGCCTGGAGGTCATCGAGGCCATGCGGCTTTACCGGCTGCCTTTGGAGCAGGTGGACGTGGTGATCCACCGCCAGAGCATCGTCCACTCCCTGGTGGAGTACCGGGACGGGGCGGTGCTGGCTCAGCTGGGCACGCCGGATATGCGTCTGCCCATCCGGTATGCCATGACCTATCCCAACCGGGCGGAAAGCCCCGCGGAGCCGCTGGATCTGCTGCACTGTCCGCCGCTGACCTTTGCCGCACCGGACCGGGAGACCTTTACCTGTCTGGCCCTGGCGGAGGACGCGGCCCGGGAGGGCGGCACGGCCTGCGCCATCCTCAACGGTGCCAATGAGGAGGCCGTGGGACTGTTTTTGCAGGACCGCATCGGCTTCCATGACATTGCCCGGCTGGTGCGCCGGGCACGGGAAGAGGTGGCGGTCACCGCTGCTCCCACCCTGGAGGATATTCTGGAGGCGGACCAGGCGGCCCGGCAAAGCGTGCTTCGGTAAGCGTTTTTTTAGGAGTTTTACAGCATGAAACTAGTCTTTATCCTGGCAGCAATCGCAATTTTTGGACTGCTGGTCACGGTGCATGAGCTGGGCCATTTCCTGGCGGCAAAGCTGTGCGGCGTGCGGGTCAATGAGTTTTCCATCGGCATGGGCCCGCTGATCTGGCAGAAGGAGAAAGGAGATACCCAGTATTCCATCCGGGCGCTGCCCATCGGCGGGTACTGTGCCATGGAAGGGGAGGACGAGGACACCGGTGCGGAGGATTCCTTCGTTCAGCAGGGTTTTTGGAAGAAATTCCTCATTCTGGTGGCGGGGTCCTTCATGAACTTCCTCACCGGTGTGGTGATTTTGCTGTGCCTGTACGCCGGTGTGACGGAGATCTACACGGATGAGATCATCGGTACCGCGCCGGAGTTTACCCAGACCGGAGAGAATGGTTTCCAGGCCGGGGACCAGATTTACAAGGTCAACGGCTATCGGACCTATGTCCAGGGAGAGGCCAAGATGTTTCTGGACTACGCCGGGGACACGGCCGATATTGAGGTGGTGCGGGACGGCACCCATATCCTGTTGGAGGATCTGCCCCGGAGCACCTTCACCAGCGCTGACGGCTCCACCTATACGGGCTTCGGCATCTATGTGGGTGTCGGCGTCCAGGAGGCGACCCTGGCCAAAAAATTGCAGTACACGTGGTATACGGCGCTGGATTTCGTGCAGCTGGTGCGCTTCAGCCTGGTGCAGCTCTTTACCGGAGGAGCCGGACTGGATGATATCAGCGGGCCGGTGGGGATTGTCTCGACCATGACCCAGGTAGGCAGCGAAGCGGAGACGGCTTCCGATGCCTGGAGCCAGATTTTCTATTTTGCGGCGCTGCTGGCGGTGAACCTGGCAGTGATGAACCTGCTGCCGTTCCCGGCCCTGGACGGCGGCCGGGTGTTTTTCCTGCTGGTGGACGCGGTGGCCATGCTGCTGGTGGGGAAAAAGGTCCCGGAGCGGTATCAAATAGCGGTGAATATGGCCGGATTTGCGATTCTGATGGGCTTCATGCTGCTGATCACCTTCCAGGATGTGTTCCGGCTGATACGATAGGAGGACGATGACCATGACCAAGCGGTTGATGGTAGGGACCGTGGCGGTGGGCGGCGGTGCGCCGGTGTCCATCCAGTCCATGTGCAATACAAAGACAGACGATGTGGCTGCCACTGTAGCTCAGATCCATGCCCTGGAGGCAGCTGGATGCGAGATCATCCGGGTGGCGATTCCAGACCAGGCGGCTGCGGAGGCGGTGGACCGGATCAAGGAGCAGATCTCCATTCCGCTCATCGCCGACATCCATTTCAATTACAAGTACGCCCTGGAGGTGGCCCGGCGGGGCATCGACGCCATCCGCATCAACCCCGGCAACATCGGGGGAGAGGAGAAGGTCAAGGCCGTGGCGGACATCTGCCGCCAGAAGGGCATCCCCATCCGCATCGGTGTCAACGGCGGCTCACTGGAAAAGGAGCTGCGGGCCAAGTACGGCGGCGTCACGGCGGAGGCTTTGGTAGAGAGCGCCATGGGCCATGTGGCCTTGCTCAACCGGTTTGACTTTGACGATATCTGCATCTCCGTCAAATGCTCCGACGTGCCGTTGACCATGGCGGCCTACCGCCTGCTCCACGAGCGGACGGACTACCCGCTGCATCTGGGCGTCACAGAGGCGGGCACGCCCTCCATGGGCATGGTGAAATCCGCCATGGGCATCGGAGGCCTGCTGTGCCTGGGCATCGGCGACACCATCCGGGTTACGCTGACCGCCGATCCTGTCGAGGAGATCTATGCCGCCAAGAAGATTTTGAAGGCGGCGGGACTGCGCAAGGAGGGCGTGAACCTCATTGCCTGTCCCACCTGCGGCCGCACACGCATCGACCTCATCCCCATTGCCGAGGAAGTGGAGCGGCGGCTGATGAACTGCGAGAAAAACATCACCGTAGCGGTGATGGGCTGCGCCGTCAACGGCCCCGGTGAGGCCGCCGCGGCGGATATCGGCATTGCCGGCGGCAAGGGCGAGGGATTGCTGTTCCGCAAAGGAGAAATCCTTTACAAGATGCCCCAGGAGCGGCTGGTAGATGCCCTGATGGAAGAAATCGACAAGCTATAAGCCCCATTGTCCGGGAAGTTCCGCCGCCAGGTCCTGTGAGACCTGGCGGCGCGCTGCCCGGTACGGATTTTGTGAGAAGTTGAAGTGAGAGGAACCCATGTCGAGAGATATCCCGTTTTTTGAAATGTTCACGGAGCTGCGGCTGTCGGCTCCGCTGCGGCTGAAGCTGGCAGGGGCGGAGCTGACCGGTGCGTGCATCGATCAGACCGCCATGACCATCACCGTGCATCTGCGGGTGCGGATGCCTCTGTCCCCGGAGGATGAGGAGCAGATCCGCCAGAGTTTGTGCGCGGTGTATGGCTTTACCAAGGCGGAGATGGACGTCACCTGTGTCGAGCAGCCTGCCGCCAAGGGCGCCGCACCGGCATCTTCGTCCTCTGCGCCCAGCGGGAAGGGAAGCGGCAAGCCCTCCGGAAAGGTCCTGATGGGCAACCCCATCAAGACCAAGCCCGTTCCCATGAAGATGCTGGATCTGAAGATGGGCAACGCCACGGTGGCCGGAAAGGTGTTCGCCTTTGAGTGCCGGGAGACCCGGCGGCCTGGCATGTGGCGATTGAGCTTTGATATGACGGATTATACCAACTCCGTCACGGTCCATAAAAATCTTACGGCCAAGGAGGCCCAGGCCCTGGAGAGTGCCATCAAGCCCGGCATGTGGCTTTTGGTCCAGGGAAAGATGGAGCCCACCTGGGACGGCAAGGATATCCAGCTCAACCCCTACCACATCCAGGTGACGGAGCACGCTCAGCGGCAGGACACGGCTCCGGAAAAGCGGGTGGAGCTGCACCTGCACACCAAGATGAGCAACATGGACGCCCTGACGGACACCAAGGAGGCCATCCAGACCGCCATCCGCTGGGGACATCCGGCCATTGCCATTACAGACCACGGTGTGGCCCAGTCCTTCCCGGACGCCTGGCACGCCGCCGGAGACAAGATCAAGATCCTCTATGGCGTGGAGGGGTACTTCGTCAACAACGTGGACGACCGGGTGGTGGTCCACGGCAAGGACGATTGTCCTCTGGACGGGGAGTTCGTCTGCTTCGATATTGAGACCACGGGCCTCAAGGTGGACCGGGAGGCCATCACGGAGATCGGTGCCGTGGTGCTGCGGGGCGGTGAGATCTGTGAGCGGTTCCAGACCTTCGTCAATCCCAACCGCCGCCTGACGCCGGAGATCATCGGCCTGACGGGCATCACCGACGAGATGCTCAAGGACGCGCCGCAGCTCAAAGAGGCGCTGACAGCATTTTTGCAGTTCGTAGACGGGCGGCCTCTGGCGGCTCACAACGCGGAGTTTGATATCGGCTTTATCCGGGAGGGCTGCCGGAAGGTGGGGCTGGAGTTCCGTCCCACGTACGTCGACTCTCTGATTCTGGCCCAGAACCTGCTGCCGGGACTGGGCAAGTACAAGCTGGATATTGTGGCCGAGCATCTGGACCTGCCGGCCTTCAACCACCACCGGGCCAGCGACGATGCGGCCACGGTGGGCTATATGCTCATTCCCTTCTGGAAGATGCTCCATGAGCGGGGGATTCATACCCTGCAGGCGGTCAATCCCGAGATGGAAAAGCTCCGCCCCCAGGGCAGCAAGACCAATCGCTTCCCCAAGCACATCATCCTGCTGGCCCGGAACAAGGTGGGATTGAAGAATCTCTATCAGATGATTTCGGCCTCCAACCTCAAGTACTTCAAGCGGGTGCCCATCATTCCCAAGAGTTTGCTGCGGGAACATCGGGAGGGCATCATCGTGGGTGCGGCCTGCGAGGCGGGCGAGCTGTTCCGGGCGATTGCGGACCACAAGGACTGGGAGGAGCTCAAGCGCATCGCGGACTTCTACGACTATCTGGAGATCCAGCCCCTGTGCAACAACGCCTTCATGCTCCGCAACGGCGACGTGCAGTCCGAGGAGGACCTGCGGGAGCTCAACCGCACCGTGGTGCGGCTGGGAGAGGAGCTGGGCAAGCCGGTGTGTGCCACCGGCGACGTCCACTTCCTGGAGCCGGAGGATGAGGTGTACCGGCACATCCTGCTGGCGTCCAAGAAATTCCCCGACGCCAATGAACCGCTGCCCATCTATTTCAAAACCACCGATGAGATGCTCAAAGAGTTTGCTTATCTGGGTAAGGAGAAGGCCTATGAGGTGGTGGTGACCAACACCCGTCTGGTGGCCGATCAGATCGAGAATTTCGAACTGCTGCCGGCGGAGCTGTTCCCGCCGCGTCTGGCCAACTCCGAGGAGGAGCTCAACCGTCTGGTGTGGGAGAAGGTTCACCGGCTCTACGGCGAGGACCCGCCCAAGCTGATTGTGGACCGCCTCAACGTGGAGCTGGGCGGCATTCTGGGCAAGTATGACGTGGTGTACATGTCCGCCCAGAAGCTGGTGCAGCGGAGCCTGGAAAACGGCTACCTGGTGGGCTCCCGTGGTTCCGTGGGCTCGTCTCTAGTGGCGTACATGTCCGGCATTACGGAGGTGAACTCCCTGCCGCCTCACTACCGCTGCCCCAAGTGTAAGAACAGCGAGTTCATTCTGGACGGGTCCTACGGCTGCGGCGCGGACATGCCGGACAAGGTCTGTCCCGCCTGCGGCACGCCGTACATCAAGGACGGCTTCGATATCCCCTTTGAGACCTTCCTGGGCTTCGGCGGCGGCAAGGTGCCGGATATCGATCTGAACTTCTCCGGCGAGTATCAGGCCCGGGCCCACCGCCACGCCATTGAGATGTTCGGCGAGACCCAGGTGTTCCGGGCGGGCACCATCGGTACCCTGGCGGAAAAGACGGCCTACGGCTTTGTCAAAAAGTACCTGGAGGAAAACGGCATCGTGGCAGGCCGGGCGGAGGAAAACCGTCTGACTCAGGGCTGTGTGGGTGTGCGCCGGACCACGGGCCAGCACCCCGGCGGTCTGGTGGTCGTGCCCGACGACAAGGACATGGAGGATTTCTGCCCGGTGCAGCATCCGGCGGATGCCGACGACTCCGACACCATTACCACCCATTTTGAATACCACTCCATGGAAGCCAACATCCTGAAGCTGGACATGCTGGGACACGATGACCCCACCATGGTCCGCATGATGCAGGACCTCACCGGAGTGGACCCGCACTCCATTCCCCTGGACGATCCGGACACCATGTCCATCTTCACCTCCAGCAAAGTGCTGGGCTATGAGAACGACGACCTGCTGGGCCCCACCGGAGCCGTGGCCATTCCGGAGTTCAATACCCGCTTCACCCGGCAGATGCTGGTGGACACCCAGCCCAAGGACTTCAACACCCTGGTGCGTCTGTCCGGCTTCTCCCACGGAACGGATGTGTGGCTGGGCAACGCCCGGGACCTGATCGTCAGCGGTACCGCTACGGTTCTGGAGACCGTGGGCTGCCGTGACGATATCATGCTCTATCTCATCTCCAAGGGCTTGGACCCCAAAATGAGCTTCAAGATCATGGAGAAGGTCCGTAAGGGCAAGGTAAAAAAGGGCGGCTTCGACGAGGGCTGGGTGGAGGCCATGGAGGCCCACGACGTGCCCGCGTGGTACATTGAGTCTCTGGCCAAGATCGGCTACCTGTTCCCCAAGGCCCACGCCGTGGCCTACGTCATGATGGCCTTCCGCATTGCCTGGTACAAGGTCCATGAGCCTCTGGCATTCTACGCCACGTTCTTCTCCGTCCGGGCCAAGGCCTTTGACGCGGAGTTCTGCTGCGCGGGCAAGGATGCCGTCAAGCGCAAGATCCGGGAGATTGAGAACAACAAGGACGCCACCGCCGTGGAGCAGTCCATGATGACCACGCTGGAGGTGTGCTATGAGTTCTACCTCCGGGGCTTCCATTTCGATACCATCAACATCTATGAGTCCGACGCCACCAAGTTCAAGGTGACGGAAGGCGGACTGCTGCCGCCGTTTACCTCCGTCCACGGTCTGGGCGAGGCAGCGGCGCTGGACACGGTAGAAAAGCGCAAGGGCAAGACCTTCGTCTCCATCGAGGAGTTTGCCCTTTGCTGCAACAAGCTCTCCAAGACCCATATCGAGCAGCTCAAGGCTCTGGGTGCCTTCGCCGGTATGGCGGAGAGCAGTCAGCTGACCTTATTCTGATGACGAAAAAAGGACGCGAAAGCATTGCTTTCGCGTCCTTTTGATTGCCCGGCAGGGGAGGGGATCAGCCCTCCAGCTTGGCGTTGCACTTGGTCAAGAAGCGGTCGTTGTCGATGATGGCCCGGGAGTGGGTGCCCTGGCCGATGGTGCCCTTTTCGTCCCAGGCCTTGACCTTGAAGTCCACGATCTTGCCGTTTTCAGACACGGCATAGATCTCGGCCTCGGCCCAGACCTTCATGCCCACCGGGGTGGGGGCCTCGTGGGAGATGTCCAGGTGAATGCCCACGCTGCCCTGGCTGTCGGTGAGATAGTTCTGCAGGGCGGTCATGGCGGCGTTTTCCATCATGGCGGCCATGAAGGGGGTGCCGAACACCGGCAGGGCGCCGGAGCCGATCTGTGCGGCGGTCAGTTCCTGGGTGACGGTCTGCTCCAGGCGGCATTTGGTTCCAATGAGAATCATGGGAAAGTCCTCCTTGTCATCAAGTCTGATTGAGAACAGCGCCGGAATGGTTCCGGCGCTGTCAAAGCTGCAGGGCAGGATCAGATGCCCAGCTGGGTCCAGAGATCGTTATAAAGGGTGAGGATGTCGGCGGGCAGGTTCTCATAGAGGGTGCAGCGGTCCAGGACCTCCTGGGGCGCGGCCATGATCTCATAGAGGCCCATGTCCAAAGGCTCGCCGTAGGTCTCCTCATAGTAGGCGGGGTAGGATTCCAGTGCTTCCTTGTTGGGAGAGGCGTACCAGATATAGTCCATGTTGGCCAGGTTGGATTCCGTGGAGGCAATGAAGTTGATCCACTCCTCGGCCTCATCCTTGTGCTGGGCGTCCTTGAGCACGCACATGGCATCCACGAACCAGTTGCTGCCCTCCTCGGGCACCACGAAGGCCAGGTCCGGATTGCTCTCCCGCATGGTCAGATAGTCGCCGGCGTAGTACATGGCGATGGCAGCGTTGCCGCCTTCCATCTTGTTGAAGATCTCGTCCATGACGAAGGCCTGATAGACGCCCTTGTTCTTGGCGTCGGCCAGGAGCTCATAGGCCTCCTGGATCTGGGCGGTGTCGGTGGTGTTGAGATCGTAGCCCAGGTCCAGCAGGGCAGCGGCCAGGGCATCCCGGGAGTTGCGGATCATCAGCACATTGCCGGCGTACTTCTCGTCGAACATGGCGTCCCAGCTGGTGATGGGCTCATCCACCATGGTGGTGTTGTAAATGATGCCCACGGTGCCCCAGGTGTAGGGAACGGTGTACTTGTTCTCGGGGTCGAAGCTCAGGCCCTTATAGGCGTCGTCGATGAGGGCGTAGTTGGGGATGTTGTCGTAGTTGAGCTCGGCCAGCATTCCCTCGTCAATGAGGCGGGCGATCATATAGTCGGAGGGGACAATGACGTCGAAGTCACCGGCGCCGGTTTTGAGCAGGGAATAGAGGGCCTCGTTGCTCTCGGCGGTCTGGTAGTTGACTTTGATGCCGGTTTCGTCCTCGAACTGATAAATCAGGCTGTCGTCAATGTATTCGCCCCAGCTGCACACGTTGACCACGCGCTCTTCCTCGGAGCTGCCGCCGCAGGCGGAGAGGGTCAGGACGGTTGTCAGGATCATGGCAAGGGCAAGCATCTTTTTCAATGGATCATTCCTCCAGTTTCAAATAAAAATGTTCTATCTCAAAGCCGCAGGGCCGTGGGATCAGGCATGGAGCCGGTGGGCATTCCGGCGTTCCTGCCGGGCCTCCCGGATATTGACGATGGCCAGCAGCACCAGCACCGTGACGAACAGCAGCGTGGACACGGCGTTGATCTCGGGGCTCACCCGCTTTTTGGTCATGCCGTAGATGGTCATGGCCAGGGTGGAGGCGGAGGAGCCGGCGGTGAAGTAGCTGATGACGAAGTCGTCAATGCTCATGGTAAAGGCGGTGAGCGCGCCGGAAATGATGCCGGGCTTGATCTCCGGGATGATGACCTTCCAGAAGGCCTGCATCCAGGTGCAGCCCAGATCCTGAGCGGCGTCCACCAGGTTTTTGTCCATCTGCCGGAGCTTGGGGCCCACAGAGAGGATCACATAGGGAATATTGAAGCACACATGGGCGATGAGCAGCGTGCCGAAGCCCATGGTCAGCCGGGTGGGCAGCTGGATAACGCCCTGCAGACTGTTGAACCAGACCGCAAAGTCACCCCAGAAGTTGAAAAACGCCACAAAGAACAGGCACAGAGACACGCCGGTGACGATGTCGGCATTCATCATGGGGATGTTGTTGACGGTCATCAGCGGGTCCCGGATGCGCCGGCGCATGGAGTAAAAGCCGATGGCGGCAAAGGTGCCGGCCACGGTGGCGATGATGGTTGAGAGCAGGGAGATCAAAAGCGTAGTATAGACGCTTTGCATGATCAGCCGGTCCCGGAAGAGCTTTTCATACCACTCCAGGGAGAAGCCCTGCCAGACGGTATTGCTGTTGCCGGCGTTGAAGGAGAAGATGATGAGCAGCACGATGGGTGCGTACAAAAAGACGAACACCAGAGCCATGAACACACGGCTGAGAAGGGAATTGGACCGTTTCACAGCATCACCGCCTGTTCTTCGCCTTCACCGAAGCGATTCATCACGACCATGCACACCACGACGATCAGCATCATCACCAGAGAGATGGCCGCGCCCAGCTGGGGGTTGTAGGCGCCGCCCAGGAACTGTTGTTCGATGAGATCGCCCAGCATCATTTCCGTGCCGCCGCCGAGCATCTTGCTGATGGCGAAGGTGGACACGGAGGGGACAAACACCATGGTGATGCCGGAGAGCACGCCGGGCAGAGACAACGGCAGAATCACCCGCCGGAACACATGGAAGGTGTTGGCGCCCAGATCCCGGGCCGCCTCGATGAGGGAGCGGTCCAGCTTAACGATGACGGAATAGATGGGCAGGATCATGAAGGGCAGGTAGTTGTAGACCATGCCCAGCACCACAGCGCCCTGGGTGTTGATGAGCTGAAAATGGGTAATGGGCTCATAGGCCGCCGGATTGGCGGAAAGGGCCATGGCGATCTGGTTGTAAAGATCGATGAGCCCAATGCTTTGGAACAGCCGGTTCAAAAGACCGTTGTTTTCCAGAATGGACATCCAGGAGTAGGTCCGCAGCAAAAAGTTCATCCACATGGGCAGCATGATGAGAACCATGCCCACCCGCTGAAAGCGGGGGCCTTCCCGGCTCATGAGATAGGAGATGGGATAGCCGATGAGCAGGCACACGGCGGTGGCGATGATGGCCAGCTTGAACGAGCGGCCGAAGACCACGGCGTACGTACCCATGCGGGAGAAGTTGTCCAGAGTGAAGCTGCCGTCTGCGGTGGAGAAGGCGTAGATCACCACCAAAATGATGGGCGCCACCACAAACAGAGCTATCCACACCACATAGGGGACGGCGAACCAGGAGAGCTTATTCTTCATCCCAGCTCTCCTCCTCGTCCAGCTCGATGCTGGCGTCGTCCAGCTCATCATATTCCTCGGAGAAGGAGGAGTAGTCGCCGAACATGCCGGAATAGGCACTCTTTTTCATGACGTGGATGCCGTCGGGATCGATCTTGATGCCGATCCGGGCGCCGACAGGGGAGTGGTCCGTGGTCTGGATAAGCCACTTGAAGCCCTTGAAGTCCACAATGATATCGTACTGCATGCCCTTGAAGGTGACGTTGGTGACGGTGCCCACCAGCTGGCCCTGCTCCACGGGGACGATGTCGATGTCCTCGGGGCGGATGACCACATCCACGGGCTCGTTTTCCTCGAAGCCGCTGTCCAGGCAGGGAAATTCCCGGCCGTACATCTTCACGCACTTGTCGTGGACCATGATGCCGTCGATGATGTTGGACTCCCCGATAAAGTCCGCCACAAAGGCGTTTTTCGGCTCGTTGTAAATGTCTTCCGGGGTGCCGATCTGCTGGATGGAGCCCTTGTCCATGACCACGATGGTGTCGGACATGGTCAGAGCTTCCTCCTGGTCATGCGTGACATAAATAAAGGTGATGCCCACCTGCTGCTGGATGCGCTTGAGCTCGATCTGCATGTCCTTGCGCAGCTTCAGGTCCAGTGCGCCCAGGGGCTCGTCCAAAAGCAGGACCTTGGGGCGGTTGACCAGGGCGCGGGCAATGGCCACCCGCTGCTGCTGGCCGCCGGAGAGGGCGTCAGGCTTGCGGTTTTCAAAGCCTTTGAGGCTGATGATCTCCAGCATCTCCATGACCCGGTCGTGAATTTCCTTTTCCGGAATTTTGACCTTCTTTTTCCCGGTGGGATCGGCAGGGTCTGCCCGGCGCTGCATCCGCAATCCGAAGGCGATGTTTTCAAAGACGTTCAGGTGCGGAAACAGGGCATACTTCTGAAAGACCGTGTTGATCTGCCGCTGATGGGGCGGAACGTCATTAATCCTCACACCGTCGAACAGGACGTCTCCCGACGTAGGTGTCGTGAAGCCGCCGATGATCCGCAGAGTGGTGGTCTTGCCACACCCGCTGGGTCCGAGCAATGTGAGGAATTCTTTGTCATTGATATAAAGGTTGACGTTGTTCAATACAGGTTCGTCGTCAAACGCCATGCACAGATCACGCAGGCGAATCAACTCTTTGGACATGTATCCTCCCCCGTTTCTGAATAAGTTATCATAAATACGCCTCTTTTCTCTGTTGAGGGGGAACCTTTCACGTCGAAATTCAGCACTATGAACTATATCGAACCTGTCCGCAAAAGTCAAGGGCAACGGGGCATTTCACCGGAATTTTACGGTGCGGAAAAGTACTTGTCCCGGAAGGGAACGGCTTCCACGCAGAACGTGCGGTTTTGCAGATAGTCCAAAAGCCCGGCGGGGGAGGAAAAGGCAAAGCGCAGCTTGTAGGAATACAGGGCCTGACGGGTCTCGCCGTAGCGGCGGTTGACATCGCCCCGGCCGTACTTGCCGTCTCCCAGCAGGGGACAGCCCAGATGGGCCATGGAGACGCGAATTTGATGGGTCCGGCCGGTGAGCAGGCGGCATTCCACCAGGGACAGCTCACCCCGGGACTCCAGGGTGCGGTACAGGGTGACGGCGGTTTTGCCGCCGGGAATGGGATGATCGAAGAAGGTGACTTCCTTTTTCGCCTCATCCTTGCGCAAAAAGCCTTCCACCCGGCCTTCGGCGAGGCGGGGGCGGCCCACCGTTACGCACAGATAGGATTTCTCCAGTTCGTGATTTTTAATCTTCTCGTTGATGATCCGCAGGGTCTCGGCGTTTTTGGCGGCGATGACAATGCCGCCGGTGTTGCGGTCAATGCGGTTGCACAGCGCCGGGGCGAAGGCATTTTCCCACTTGGGATTCCATTCCTTTTTCTGATAGAGGTAGGCCTGGATGTGATTGATGAGGGTGTTGACCTTCTCGGTTTCGTCGGCGTGGACCACCATGCCGGGGCGCTTGTCCACCAACAGGAGGTTCTCGTCCTCATAGACCAGATTCAGCTGGGGACGGAACACGGACAAAAAGAGATTTTCCTCCGTGGGCTTGTCAAAGAACTCATCATTGATATATAATTGTAAAATATCTCCCACGCACAGGCGGGTATCCCGCTTGGAGCCCTTGCCGTTGACCTTGATCCGCTTGAGACGGATGTATTTTTGCAGCAGGGCAGGGGGGAGCAGGGGCAGATTCCGGGCCACAAAACGGTCCAGGCGCTGTCCGGCATCATTTTTTCCAATGGTAAATTCCCGCATGGCGAGCCTCCTCGACAAAGATGGATCGCTTTTATCATAGCGAATTGCCCTGCGGTTGTAAAGACTTTCAAAAGGAGGCACACTATGTACGAGGAACTGCTGCCATCCATTCAGGAGCGGGAGGCGTGGCTCAAAGCCTTCGGACGGCAGACCTACCGGGACGCCTTCCGCTCCTATACGGAGCGGTTTGGGCCGCTGTATATGGAAGCTGCGCGCAATTGCGGGGATCCGGCGGACCTGGCCCAAAAACTGCTGGATGGGCTGGAGCGCGGCTGGCGTGCACAGCGGTTCTGGCGCCGGGGCGTGGTCCGGGCGGAGGAGAAGCAGATGGTGGTGGTGTATCTTTCCCCCATGCTGCTGGGGCTGGAGGAGCCGGCATGTCAAAGCCTTGCCCAGGCCCTGATGGAGCAGTGGGCGGCCCGCTGGCCCGGCGACAGGTACACCATGGCGCCCTACGATCAGATCCAGGCGGGCTTCCGCAACGCCATCATGGGCATCGAGCTGCGGAGATAAGCGGAAAAAAATACCCGGTTTTTGAAAAAAATGTTTGACAACCGGGGATGGACCCCTTATAATACTAATCGTGTCATTACGAGGTGGCTTATGCTTTTTGACGTAAAACCCATTTTGCATACGCCCGGCAAGCAGCTGGACTTCCAGTTTGCGCTGGATCTGTCCGACCTGGAATTCGGCGGCCGCCATCCCATCAGCCGGCCGGTGGAAGTCACCGGCAGCGTGCGCAACAGCGCCGATGTGCTGAGTCTGGAGATGACGGCCCGCACCACGCTGGACGCTGTGTGCGACCGCTGCGGGAAGGAATTCCTTCAGGACAAGGAAATCACGTACAGCTGCATGCTGGCCGAAGAGCTCCAGAACGAGGACAATGATGAAATCGTCCTGCTGACGGACGGAGAGGTGGACCTGGGCGATCTGGCCCGGACCGCTTTCATCCTCGGAATGGACACAAAAACTCTGTGCTCCGAAGACTGCAAGGGGCTTTGCCCCCGGTGCGGTGCTGATTTGAACCTGGGCCCGTGTTCCTGCAAAAAGGAAGTGGATCCGCGTTTGGCAGTGCTGGCCAAGCTCTTGGAGGACAAACCGAATAAACAATAAGGACGGGCCACACTCCCGGGCCTTTGTAAGATCAAGGAGGTGTCACAATGGCAGTACCTAAGGGAAAAGTGTCCAAAGCAAGACGCGACAAGCGGCGCAGCTCCACCTGGAAGCTGGCGGCTCCCGGTCTCGTCGCATGCCCGAAATGCGGTGCGATGCACCTGCCTCACAGAATGTGCCAGGAGTGCGGTACTTACAACGGCCGCGAGGTGAAGGTTGTCAAGTCCGTCGTCGCAAAATAAGGATCTGCATGCCTGCAAGGAGGGAAGAGTGTCTCTTCCCTCCTTGCTTTTTGTCTTGCCATCCGTGGGATGGCTGGGTATAATAATGAGAAACAAGAAAGGAAGTGGAGCCGATGAAACCTGTCGTCGCCATTGTTGGGCGGCCCAACGTGGGGAAATCCATGTTGTTCAATAAGCTCACCGGCAAGCGGCTTTCCATTGTGGAGGATACGCCGGGCGTCACCCGGGACCGGATCTACGGGGAGACGGACTGGAACGGGCGGACCTTTACCATTGTCGATACCGGCGGTATTGAACCCCGGGCAGACAGCGAGATTCTGGAGTTTATGCGCCGTCAGGCGGAGATCGCCATTGATAACGCCACGGTGATCATTTTCCTCACGGATATCCGGACGGGCCTGACCGCCTCGGACCAGGAGGTTGCCAATATGCTGCTGCGCAGCGGCAAGCCCATTGTGCTGGCAGTGAACAAGATGGACTCCACCGGTGCGCCGGACCCGGATTTCTACGAGTTTTACAATCTGGGCCTGGGTGATCCCATTGCCGTTTCCGCCGTTCACGGCCACGGCACCGGTGATCTGCTGGACGCCTGCGTGCAGTATTTCCCGCCGGAAGAGGAAGAGGAGGAAGAGGACGACGCCATCAAGGTGGCCGTCATCGGCAAGCCCAACGCCGGCAAATCCTCTCTCATCAACAAGATCCTGGGGGAGGAGCGGGTGATCGTCTCCAACGTGGCGGGCACCACCCGGGACGCCATCGACTCCCGCTTTGAAAATGACAAGGGCTCCTTCATCTTCATCGACACCGCCGGTATGCGCAAGAAGTCCAAGGTGGAGGAGGACATTGAGCGTTACAGCGTCCTGCGGGCCACCATGGCCATTGAGCGGGCGGATGTGTGCCTCATCATGATCGACGCCACCGAGGGCGTCACGGAGCAGGATACCAAGGTGGCGGGTCTGGCCCACGAGGCGGGCAAGGCCAGCATCATCGTGGTGAACAAGTGGGACCTGGTCGAAAAGGACGACAAGACCATGGACAAGATGCGCCAGAAAGTCCGCCAGGACCTGGCCTTCATGAGCTATGCGCCCATCCTCTTCATCTCCGCCAAGACCGGCCAGAGAGTGGACCGGCTCTTCGAGCTCATCGACTACGTCTCCAACCAGGCCTCTACCCGGATTACCACGGGCATGCTCAACAACGTCCTCTCCGACGCCCAGACCCGGGTGCAGCCGCCCTCCGACAAGGGCCGCCGCCTGAAGATCTACTATATGACTCAGGTGGGCATCCGGCCGCCGCATTTTGTGGTGTTCTGCAACGACGCGCGGCTGTTCCATTTCTCCTACCAGAGATATCTGGAAAACTGCATCCGCAATACCTTCGGCCTGGAGGGGACGCCCATTATCCTCTCTATCCGGCAAAAGGGTGAAAAGGAGGAGTAAACATGGGCGCAGTGGTAGGGTTTCTCCTCTCCCGGATGGAGCTGTGGCTGGTAGCCGCAATTGCATACTTCTGCGGCTGCTTCAACGGCGCGGTCATCATCTCCAAGTATATCCTGCGGGATGATGTCCGTACCCACGGCAGCGGGAATGCGGGACTGACCAATTTTTACCGCACCTTCGGCGGCCCCCTGACCCTGGTGGTGATCCTGTGCGATGTGCTCAAGGCAGTGGTGGCCATTCTGATCGCCGCGAAAATCGGCAGCGGATTTGACCCGCGCATGATGCCGGATGTGCCTCTGGATGCGCAGATGGCAGCTTTTTACGTGGTCCTGTTCAAGTACTGGGCAGCGCTGTTCTGCCTGCTGGGTCATATGTTCCCCTGCATGTTCCATTTCAAGGGCGGCAAGGGCATCCTCTCCGGCGGCGCCATCGCGCTGATGATGGATTGGCGCATTGCCCTGGTGGTCTGGGGCGGATTTTTGGTTCTGGCGATTCTGACCCGGTACGTGTCCCTGGGATCTCTTTGGGCAGGCGCCAGCTTTCCCTTTATCTCCTGGTATTGCTACCCGAACCCGATCATTGTGGTGCTGGCCTTTGTCATCGGCGGTCTGGTGGTCTGGCAGCACCGGGGCAATGCCAAGCGGCTTCTCACCGGTACGGAACGGAAGTTCAGCTTCCACAGAAAAACGGAGGGCTCAACATGAAAACGGTGGTCTTGGGCAGCGGCGGCTGGGGCACGGCCCTGAGCCAGGTTCTCTGCGACAACGGTCACAATGTGACACTCTGGTCCCATAATCCCGACAAGGCGGCAGCCATGGCTGAGAGCCGGGAAAATCCTCTGCTCCCGGGTGTGTGCCTGCCGGATGCTCTGCACATTACCGGCGACCTTGCCTGTCTGGAAGGGGCGGAGATGGTGGTGTGCGCTTCGCCGTCCTTCGCCGTGCGGCAGACCGGGCGCAAGGCTGCGCCTTACCTGCGTCCCGAGACGGTGCTGGTGTCCGTATCCAAGGGCATCGAGCGGGATACCAACCTGCGCATGAGCCAGATTTTGCAGGAAGAGACCAAGAATATCTGTAAAGTGGTAGCCCTTTCCGGCCCTTCCCACGCCGAAGAAGTGGGCGTTCGGATGCCCACGGGCTGCGTGTCCGCCTGCATGGACCGGGCTGCGGCGCGGTTTGTCCAGGACGCCTTTATGAATGACTACTTCCGCGTCTATACCAGCTACGATATCGTGGGCGTGGAGCTCTCCGGCGCGCTGAAAAACGTGGTGGCGCTGAGCTGCGGCATCTGCAGCGGCCTGGGATATCAGGATAATACCAAGGCCCTGCTCATGACCCGGGCTATGGCGGAGATGACCCGCCTGGGCGAGCAGCTGGGCGGTACCCGGCGGACCTTCGGGGGCCTGGCGGGCATGGGAGATCTCATTGTTACCTGTACCTCCATGCACTCCCGGAACAACCGCGCCGGTATTCTGATCGGCCAGGGCAAGTCGGTCCAGGAGGCCATGGATCAGGTGGGCGCCGTGGTGGAAGGATATTACGCCGCCGAGAGTGTCCATCAGCTCTCCCAAAACGAGGGCGTGGAGATGCCCATCTGCGAGTGCGTTTACAAGATTCTCTATCACGGCATGAAGGCCCGGGACGCCGTGGGTGAACTCATGGGCCGCGCCAAAAAGGACGAGCTTCTGGAACGGACCTGGATGTAAGAAATAACACAGAATAAAAAGCAAACCGGAAGGACAGCAGTCCTTCCGGTTTTGTTCGGTATATGCAAGCGGGGAGGGTAGAAGAAAATCCCGGACCGAAGTCCGGGATTCTGTTTGTCCAAGTCAGACCGCTCTGGTGACTTTACCGGAACGCATACACCGGGTACAAACATACACATGGCGGGGGGAACCGTCGACGATCGCCTTCACACGCTTCACATTGGGCTTCCAGGGACGATTGGAACGCCGGTGAGAGTGGGACACCTGAATGCCGAAGCTCACGCCCTTGTCGCAAAACTCGCACTTAGCCATCCGTTGCACCTCCTTGCTGTTGCGTACTTCCATGCCCAGTAACAGGCACAGCTGATATAATACCAGAAATATTTCGAAAATGCAAGAAGAATTTTCAAAAAATTTTGATTCTTTTTTTCGGGGGCTTTCCGGGCCCGGAACGGGGGAAAGTGTTGCGGAAGCGGGGAATTTCATATATAATAAAAACCAGTGCAAGGCTCTGATTTTTTAACCGCTCCGCCGGGCGTTCGTCCGGTGGATGCAGGAAGGCTGCGGGGGCTGTGCCCGCATCGGAAAGGGAAGGATACGCCATGAGTGAAAACGGAATGAAGATCACTGCGTTTGTGGCCCTGTTTGACTTGGAAGTGCTCAATCAGGGAAGCGATTTTGGAACGGCTGTGCTGACCATTACGGATGTGAACCGGCCGGGACTGCAGTTCCATGATTTTTATGATTATTTTGATCCCCGCCGCCTGCAGGTCATCGGCAAGGCGGAGGTGACGTATCTCAAGAGTCTTTCCAGTGAGCAGCGGCGCAAGTGCTTTGATGACCTCTTTCTCTATGATATTCCGGCCCTGGTGATCTCCCGGGGACTGGACTGCTTCCCGGAGTGCCTGGAGAGTGCCCGGGAGCATGAGAAGACTTTGCTGCGCACGCAGGAGACCACGGTGGACTTCACCAGCCACACCATTGAGTATCTCAACCGGGAGCTGGCTCCCTGCATTACCCGCCACGGCGTGCTGCTGGATATCTACGGCGAGGGCGTGATGATTACCGGCGACTCCGGCGTGGGCAAGAGCGAGTCGGCCATCGAGCTCATTATGCGGGGCCACCGTCTGGTGGCGGACGACGCCGTGGAGCTGCGGCGGATTTCCAACCAGCTCATCGGCACGGCTCCTGAGGTGATCCGGCATTATATCGAGCTGCGGGGCATCGGCGTCATCGATGTGCGGCAGCTGTTCGGTATGCGGGCCATCAAGGTGGAGTCCCAGCTGGATCTGGTGGTAAACTTTGAGCAGTGGGATCAGACCAAATTCTATGACCGTCTGGGTATTGAAGATCATTTCACGGAAATCCTGGATATTCAGGTACCCATCGTCACCATTCCGGTGCGGCCCGGCCGGAACCTGGCCAGCATCGTGGAGGTGGCGGCCATGAACAACCGCCACCGCAAGTTCGGCTATAATGCCGCGCAGGAGCTGGCCCGCCGCGTGGATATGCGGGCTGACGCCGGCAGCCGCCGCCAGAAGTAACAGGAGGCGCAGAGGGCATGTATTATATTGGCATTGACGTGGGCGGCACGAACCTCAAGGCCGGCTTGGTCCGTGAGGACGGGCAGATTCTGGCCGTGGAGCGCACGCCCCTGGCGTTTGAAAATCCGGAGCAGTTTGCCCGGACCCTGGCGCAGCTGGGGCAGTCTGTGCTGCACCAGGCCGGGATTCCGGCATCGGACGTGGTCAGCGCGGGCATCGGCATCCCTGGCGCCGTGGCAGGAGGGGACATTCTCTATACCTGCAACATCCCTTTGCGGGATGTGCCTCTAAGCCGGCTGTTCCGGCAGCACTTGGATGTGCCGGTCCTGCTGGAAAACGACGCCAACTGCGCCGCTGTGGGCGAGTGGCTGTGCGGCGCGGGCCGCGGAACGCAGCAGTTCATTGTGGTGACGCTGGGCACCGGCGTCGGCGGCGGACTGATTTTGAACGGCAAGCTCTATTCCGGCAGCGGCATGGTGGGAGAAGTGGGCCACATGGTGATCCAGCACGGCGGTGCGCCGTGCAACTGCGGCCGCCGCGGCTGCTGGGAGGCGTATGCCTCCGCCACGGGCCTGATCCGGATGACCCGGGAGGCCATGGAGGCCCACCCGGAGAGTCTGCTTCACACCGTGGCGGCGCAGAGCGGCTGCGTGGAAGGCCGGACGGCCTTTGATGCCGCCGTGCAGGGAGACGAAACGGCCCTGGCGCTGTGCCGGGACTATGTTTCCTATCTGGCTGCCGGCGTGACAAATCTCATCAATATTCTTCAGCCTGAAGCAGTGGCCATCGGCGGCGGCGTAGCCGCGGCGCCGGACGGCCTGCTGCTTACCCCGCTGCGTGAGATCGTGGAGCGGGAGTGCTATCCCCGCCATACCGGCCAGATTCCCCGCATCGTGCGGGCGGAGCTGGGCAATGACGCCGGCATCATTGGCGCGGCGCTTCTCAAGCGGGCAATCTGATTGCAGGAGGTCCGGATATGGACTGGTATCAAGAGCTGGACAAATGGACAGAGGCATATCTGCCGGATCTGGAGGTGCGGGCGGAGGAACCCATGGCCCGCCATACCTCGTTCCGCATCGGCGGACCCGCCCGGCGGATGGCCTGTCCGGTGTCGGCGGAGCAGCTGGTGCTGCTGTATGAATTTGCCCGGGAGTGCGGGGCGCGCCCCCTGGTGATCGGCAACGGCACCAATCTGCTGGTGCCGGATGAAGGGCTGGACCGGTTGGTCATCGACACTACCGGCCTAAGCACCCTGGAAGCCGGGGCCGAGCCGGAGACGATCACGGCCGGGTGCGGCGTGTCTCTGGCCCGTCTGGCGTCCTTTGCCTGCCAGCAGGGCTGGACGGGGCTGGAATTTGCCCACGGCATCCCCGGCACGGTGGGCGGCGGACTGACCATGAACGCCGGTGCCTACGGCGGAGAGATGCGGCAGGTGGTGCGGGAGGTCCGGGTGCTGGTGCCGGAGGAAGGCATTCGAACGTTCTCCGGGGAGGAGATGGCCTTCGGCTACCGCCGCAGTCTCCTGACGCAGAATCCGGAGATTGTGGCCCTCTCCGCGGTATTTGCCCTGACGACGGGAGACCCGGCGGCCATCCGGCAGCGGATGCAGGAGCTGATGCAAAAGCGTAAGGAGAGCCAGCCGCTGGAGTGGCCCAGCGCGGGCAGTACCTTCAAGCGTCCGGAGGGGTATTTTGCCGGGACGCTGATCGATCAGTGCGGCCTTAAGGGGCTGACGGTGGGCGGCGCCCAGGTCAGCGAGAAGCACGCGGGCTTTGTCATCAATCGCGGCGGGGCCACCTGTGCCGATGTGCTGGCCCTGATCGAAGAGGTCCAGAAGCGGGTATGGGAAGCACGGGGCGTCCGGCTGGAGCCGGAGGTCCGGATCATCCGGTGAAGCGGAGGCGAGAGCATTGGAAATTTTGATTATTTCCGGTCTTTCCGGAGGCGGTAAGAGTAAAACCGCCTCCTTTTTGGAGGACATGGGATTTTATATCGTGGACAATATGCCCGCGGCCATGATTTTGAAATTCGCGGAGTTCTGTGCCGGAGGAAACGGCCGGTATGACCGGGTGGCCCTGGTCTATGACGTGCGCACCGGCAGCTCCCCGGCGGAGCTTTTTGATGTGCTGGATCAGCTCAAGCGCATGGACGGCGTGTGCCGGATGCTGTTTTTGGAGGCGTCGTCCGAGACCATCATCAAGCGGTACAAGGAGACCCGCCGCCGTCATCCCCTGCAGGGGCAGACGGCTTCCCTGGAGGAGGCCGTGGAGCGGGAGCGCATGGTGATGGCCCCCATCCGGGACCGGGCGGACTTCGTCATCGACACCTCCCGGACCTCCACCGCCCAGCTGCGCCGGGAGCTGATGCGTCTGTTCGGCAAGGCGGGGGAGACCGGCGGAGGCATGAGCGTCAGCGTCACCTCCTTCGGCTTTAAGTATGGGCTTCCCATGGAGGCGGACCTGGTGTTTGACGTGCGGTTCATGCCCAATCCCTTTTACATCGATGAGCTGCGCAACCAAACGGGCCTGGACGCCCCGGTGCGGGACTATGTGTTCCGATTCCAGCAGACCCAGGAGTATCTGAAGCGGCTCAAGGATCTGCTTGCATTCTCACTGCCCCTGTACGCCGAGGAGGGCAAGACCATGCTGGTCATTGCCGTGGGCTGTACCGGCGGCCATCACCGCTCCGTGGCGGTGACCCATGCCCTGGCGGAATATATCCGAGAGTTGGGCTACTCCACGTCGGAGCATCATCGGGATCTGGAGCGGGGCGTGTGAGGAGGACGGCATGAAGCAGCGGATTTCCTACGGAGTTCCCCGGGCCAACGGCCCGCGCATCGCTGCCATCGGCGGCGGGCACGGGCTGTCCACCATGCTCCGGGGGCTCAAGCAGTATACGGAAAATATCTCCGCCATCGTCACCGTAGCCGATGACGGCGGCGGCAGCGGCATGCTGCGCCAGGATCTGGGGATGCTCCCGCCGGGGGACATCCGCAACTGCATGGAGGCCCTGGCCAACACCGAACCGCTGATGAGCGAGCTGATGCACTACCGTTTTCCCGAGGGGGTGCTGGCGGGGCAGAGCTTCGGCAATCTGTTTCTCGCGGCCCTCAACGGCATCTCCGGCTCCTTTGACGAGGCGGTCAGCCGCATGAGCGAAGTCCTGGCCATTACGGGCCGGGTGCTGCCGGTGACCACGGCGGACGTGCAGCTGGTGGCGGAGTTTGAAAACGGCGCGTCGGTCACGGGGGAGTCCAAGATCTTCTACTGCAAGAAGCGGGAGGATTGCCGGATCCGGCGGGTACGGCTCTCGCCGGAAAATCCCAAGGCGCTGCCGGCGGCCCTGGCGGCCATCCGGGAAGCGGACATGATCATCCTGGGGCCCGGGAGCCTGTATACCAGCATCATTCCCAACCTGCTGGTAGAGGGCATCGTGGAGGCCATTCAGGACTCCGATGCCCTGAAGATCTACGTATGCAATGTCATGACCCAGGAGGGGGAGACGGAGGGGTATACGGTCTCGGACCATATCTCCGCCCTGTTCCACCATTCCTGCCGGAACCTCTTCGACATCTGCCTGTGCAACTCCTCGCCCATTCCCAAGGGGGTGGCGGCCAAGTATGCCCAGGAGGGCGCCTCGCCCCTGTACGCCGACGCAGGCCCCTGTGCTGCGCTGGGCGTGGAGGTCATCAGCCGCCCCATCGCCACGGTGGACAACGGCTTTGTCCGCCATGATCCCGGGCATCTGGCCCGGGAACTGATTTTGCTCCACGCCGAGCGCAGCGTGCGCATCGCCGGGGAGCACTTCAAACCCCATTCCTACCGAGCTGAGCGGGAGCGGTGAGCCCCGCCGGAAACCGCATAAGAGGGAGGCTCCATGTCCTTTTCCTACGAGACGAAAAACGAGTTGTGCCGCCTGCCGGTCCAGAAGCTCTGCTGTGCCCGGGCGGAGGCCTATGGAATTTTGCTTTACTGCAACACCTTTCACGCGTCGGAAGTTCGGATCGTGACCGAAAATCCGAACTTTGCCGCCCGGCTGCCCCGGTTGTTCCAGCGGGCGTTCAACCTGCGCTTTGACCGTCTGCCGGAGCCGGACCAGCCGGGCAAGCGGATCTTCCAGATCACGGAGCGAAGCAAGATGGACCACATTATCAATCTGTTGGGATACGATCCCCGGCAGCACACGGTCCTGCATATCAACTTCGGAATGCTGGAGGAGGAGTGCTGCCGGGCTTCCTTTCTGCGGGGGGCGTTTTTTGCCGGCGGCAGCATCACCGATCCCGCCAAGCGCTACCATCTGGAATTGACCACATCCCATCTCCAGGCCAGCCGGGAATTGGGCGTGCTGCTGCGGGAGAGCGGCTATCCGCCCAAGAGCATCGCCCGCAACGGCAGCTTTGTGACCTACTTCAAGCAAAGCGACCAGATCGAGGATTTTCTCACCCTCATCGGCGCGCCGGTGGCGGCCATGAATGTCATGACGGCCAAAATGGAAAAGGATCTGCGCAACAGCGTCAACCGCCGCCTCAACTGCGACAGCGCCAATTTGGACAAGGCGGTTCTGGCGGCCCGGGAGCAGACGGAGGCCATCCGGAAGCTCCAGGCGGCGGGAATTTTGGAAAACCTGCCGGACAAGCTCCAGCAGACGGCGGCGCTGCGGCTGGAAAATCCGGAGCTGACACTCTCGGAGCTGGCGGAGGAATTTGATCCGCCGGTGACGAAATCCTGCCTGAATCACCGGCTGCGCAAGCTGGTGGAGCTGGCAAAGCCGAAGATGGACTCTGAGGCGGAAAAAACCGAATGATAAACAATGAAACCAGAACAAAAGGAGATTAGACCCATGGATCGTTATGAAAAGGCCCGCGACTATCACAAGCGGGGATTCAACTGCTGCCAGAGTGTGCTGGCATCGTTTACCGATTTGACCGGCATGAGCGAGCAGGAGTGCTTTGACATTGCCGGCGGATTCGGTGCCGGCGCCGGAACCGGCGAACTGTGCGGCGCCATTACCGGCGCGGCCATGACGCTGGGCCGCCTGACGCCGGTGGACCCGGCGGACCCTGTGGGCAGCAAAAAGCGGACGGTGGCGCTGTCCAAAGAGCTGCAGGCGAAATTTTCCGAGAAGTTCGGCGCTCTGCGCTGCCAGGACCTGCTGGGCGGCGGAAAATTTGTCCCCGATGAGCGGACACCTGCGGCGGCACGCATGGGCCTGACCGGTCATTGTGACATCATGATCGTCACCGCCGTGGAGATCGTGGAGGAGATCCTGAACCAGAGAGGCTGAGGCCTTCAGCCGACCGTAACGCAACAGGAGAAGTACTATGTCCTTTGTCCATCTGCATGTTCATACCGAGTTCAGCCTTTTGGACGGCGCATGCCGGATTCAGGATTTGCCCGGCATCGTCCAGTCCATGGGGCAGACGGCCTGCGCCATTACGGACCACGGCGTCATGTACGGCGCCATCGACTTCTATCGGGCGTGTCTTGCGGCGGGGGTCAAGCCCATCATCGGCTGCGAGGTGTATGTCACGGCTCCGGGCCGGACCCGGTTCGATAAGCTCCATGAGTTTGACGCGGAGAGCCGCCATCTGGTGCTGCTGTGCGAGAATGAGGAGGGCTACCGCAACCTTTCCTATCTGGTATCCATGGCCTGGACCGAGGGCTTTTACATCAAGCCCCGGATTGATCTGGAGCTGCTCCGTGCCCACAGCAAGGGCCTCATCGCCCTGAGCGCGTGCCTGGCAGGGGAGATCCCCCGGATGCTGCGCAACGGGGAGTACGAAAACGCCAAGGCCTATGCCCTGGAGCTGTCTGAAATCTTCGGGCCGGATCATTTTTATCTGGAGCTCCAGGACCACGGCATCCGGGACCAGGCGGTGGTAAACCAGGGCATCCTGCGCATCCATCAGGAGACGGGGCTGCCCATGGTGTGCACCAATGACGCACACTATCTGCGCAAATCCGACGCCGAGGCCCACGATGTGCTGCTGTGCATCCAGACCGGCAAGACCCTGGATGACGAGAACCGGATGCGCTACGAGCCGCGCAACTTCTATCTGCGCAGCGAGGCGGAGATGGCGGCGCTCTTTTCCGGTTATGAAGGCGCGCTGGAGAATACGGCAAAAATTGCCGACATGTGCCATCTGGAGTTTACCTTCGGCAAGTATCACCTGCCGGAGTTCCAGCTGCCGCCGGGCTATGACAGCTTCACCTATCTCAAGGAGCTGTGCGACGCGGGCTACCGGGAGCGCTATGGGGATGATGACACGCACCGCCAGCAGCTGCAATACGAGCAGGACATGATTGAGAAGATGGGCTTTACGGACTATTTTCTCATCGTCTCGGACTTCGTGCGCTATGCCAAGAGCGCCGGGATTCCAGTGGGACCGGGCCGCGGCAGCGCGGCGGGCTCCATGGTCAGTTATTGTCTGCATATTACGGACATTGACCCGGTCCAGTATAACCTGTACTTTGAGCGCTTTTTGAACCCCGAGCGGGTGAGCATGCCGGATATCGATATGGATTTCGGCGATACCCGCCGTGGGGAAGTGGTGGACTATGTGCGCCGCAAGTACGGTGATGACCACGTGGCCCAGATCGTCACCTTCGGTACCATGGCGGCCCGGGGCGTCATCCGGGACGTGGGCCGGGTGATGAATATCCCCTATGCCGAGGTGGATCAGATCGCCAAGCAGGTTCCCAACACCCTGCATATCACGCTGGACGACGCCCTGCGATTGTCCAAACCCCTGAGCGACCTCTATGAGTCCGACGAGCAGGTCCGCCGCCTCATCGACACTGCCAAGGCGCTGGAGGGCATGCCCCGCCACGCCTCCACCCACGCCGCAGGTGTGGTGATTACCCGGCGGCCAGTCTATGAGTACGTGCCCCTGGCCCGGAACGACGACGCCGTGGTCTGCCAATATGTCATGACCACTCTGGAAGAGCTGGGCCTTTTGAAGATGGACTTCTTGGGCCTGCGCAACCTGACGGTGCTGGACGACGCGGTGAAAATGGTCCAGACCCGACAGCCGGACTTCCGCCTGTCGGATATTCCGGAAGACGATCCGGAGACTTTCGAGATGATTTCCCGGGGCCAGACCTCCGGTGTGTTCCAGATGGAGTCCACCGGCATGACCGGTGTGTGCGTGGGCCTCAAGCCCCGGAGTATTGAGGATATCACCGCCATCATCGCCCTCTACCGGCCCGGCCCCATGGATTCCATCCCGCGGTTCATTGCCTGCAAGCAAAATCCCAAGCTCATCCGTTACCGGCATCCCTCCCTGGAACCCATCCTCTCCGTGACCTATGGGTGCATCGTGTATCAGGAGCAGGTCATTCAGATCTTCCAGAAGCTGGGCGGCTACTCCCTGGGCCAGGCGGATATGGTGCGCCGTGCCATCTCCAAAAAGAAGGCCGCCCAGATCCAGAAGGAGAAGGATGCCTTCATTCATGGTGACAAGGAGAGAAACATTACAGGCTGTGTGGCCAATGGGATTCCCGAGGAAACCGCTGAGGCGATTTACCAGGAGATCTATGATTTTGCCAACTACGCCTTCAATAAAGCCCATGCCGTTTCCTACGCGGTGGTGGCCTACCAGACGGCGTGGTTCAAGTGCCATTATCCCCGGGAGTATATGGCGGCCCTGCTGACCAGCGTGCTGGATAACTCCGACAAGGTGGCGGGCTATATCAACGAGTGCCGGGACTGCGGCATCGCCCTGCTGCCGCCGGACATCAACCGCTCCTCCGACTGCTTTACTGTAGAGGAGGGGGGCATTCGGTTCGGTTTGGTGGCCATCAAGAATATCGGCCGGGGCTTTATTCAGGCCGTCATGGCGGAGCGGGCCCGGGCACCCTTTACGTCCCTGACGGATTTCTGCCAGCGCATGACCGGCAGCGAAATGAACAAGCGGGCGGTGGAGAACCTGATCCGGGCAGGGGCCTTTGATGCCCTGGGCGCCCGCCGTTCCCAGCTGCTCAAGGTCTACGAGCGGGTCATGGACTCCGCCGCAGATCAGCAGCGCAAAAACCTGGACGGGCAGATAGATTTCTTCTCTATGGGCGCAAGTTCTTCAGAACCGGAGCCTGTGAAGGAAATTGACTTGCCGGATATTCCGGAGTTTACCCCCCAGGAACGCATGATGATGGAGAAGGAGACCACGGGACTCTACCTCTCCGGGCACCCCATGGACCAATACCGGGACCAGGTGCGCCAGCTGGGTGCACCCTCCATCGCCTCCATTCTGGAGGATTTCTCCCAGGAGGGCGGTCCCCAGCGGTTTGCCGACAACCAGACCATCACGATCTGCGGCGTAGTGACGTCCAGCAAGACCAAAACCACCCGGAACAACAGCCTCATGGCCTACGTGGTGGTGGAAGACGACACGGCTTCCATGGAACTGCTGTGCTTTTCCCGGGTGCTGGATACCTGCGGCGCCTACCTGCGGGAAAACCAGGCGGTGGTGGTTCGGGGCAAGCTGTCCGTCCGGGACGAGAAGGCTCCCCAGATTCTGTGCGATTCGGCATATCCCCTGGCCGCCATGGACGGCGCGCCGCCTCCGGCGCCCAAGCCCAAGGGGGAGAAGATCCTGGAAGGGAACACGCTCTTTTTGAAGTTCCCCTCGCTGGACCATCCCTCCGTGCGCCATATGAAGCTGGTGTTCC
This sequence comes from uncultured Oscillospiraceae bacterium, assembly GCA_944387035.1. Lineage (GTDB taxonomy): Bacteria > Bacillota > Clostridia > Oscillospirales > Oscillospiraceae > Oscillibacter. Next base: position 27,191 of record CALXDJ010000020.1, read on the forward strand.
AGATGTTTCCCGGCAATACCCGGGTCAAGCTGGTCATGGCGGACACCCGAAAGGTCTATGCGGGCTCGGTGTTGCTGCATGAGGCCCTGGTGGAGGAAGCCCGTCAGACGCTGGGCGCGGAAAACGTGGTCATTCAATAATGAAAACAAGCAGGAGGGCCGTCCCCACACGGGGACGGCCCTCCTTGTGCTGCTGTGTGCGCAGCAGAATGTTCTTATGATTCTTCTTCCTCGTCGTCGGTGAGCAGCAGGTCCATGACCTTGCTGTAGAGCTTTTCCGGCGCCTTCATAAACCGCTCCGAGAGAACCTTGGCCATGTCTTCCCGGACAACCATCAGCTTGAGGTCCATGACGCTGCCCATGTCGTCATCCAGATTCAGCTGCACGGTGTAAGTGCCGTTGTCCCGGACTTCCGTCGAGGCCCGGACCTGACTTTTGCGCCGGAGCTTGCGGTTGATGATGCTGATGTTCTTGTCGCAGCGCAGCCGCACGGAATAGGGCAGACTGCTCTCACAGATCTGACTGTTGCGGATGCCCTTATCCGTAATGGAGTAGAGTCCGTCCTCCGAAAGGGTCAAATGTCCGGTCTTGACCAGATCGTTGAGGCATTCGGAAAAATCAAAGTATCCAATGCCGTCGTCACACATGGTCAGATCCAGTACCGTGTCGAAGGGAATGGGTTGGATGACCCGGGTGGTAATATACAGGATCAAAAATTTGATCTCCAGCTTGTTTTGAATGAACCCATGGCCCGCCATGCGCGCCGCCTCCTTTTTTCGGTATATGATTTTGCTTCTAGTATACCGCAATCCCCTGGGGTTTGTACACCCCCAAATCAAAATGGAAAGTGAGCTTGATATTTTTGGCGTATCCTGCTATGCTGATGATATGGAAAGGACGCTTTCCATCAGACGGGAGGGATCGCATGAAAAACCGACTGGAGGAGCTGCGCCGGGCCCGGGGCATCCGGCAGGAGGAGCTGGCGGAGGCGCTGGAGGTTTCCCGGCAAACCATCGGATCTTTGGAGAACGGGCGGTATAACCCGTCCATTTTGCTGGCATTCAAGATTGCCCGCTATTTCGGCATGACCATTGAGGAGATCTTTTTGTACGAGGAGGAGCCGTCATGAGAAGGAAGACGAAGTGGTATCTGGCGATGGGAATCCTGGGTGTGGTGCTCTCGGCGGTCAGCTTGCTGCTGGAGGGCCGGATTCCTGATAATGTGGGCGGCATGCTCACGGGTGTGGGTATGGGCCTCTTTGGCTTCGGATTTTCCCAGTTTAAAATGCGCCGCTGGGAGGAGAAGGACCCGCAGCAGATGCGAAAAGCCGAGATTGAGGCCAATGACGAGCGGAATGTGGCCATCCGCCGCCGGGCTCAGGCCGTCAGCGGGGAAGTGCTGCAGTGGACGGTGATGGCTGCGGCCTGGGTGTCCATTGCCTTCGGCGCGCCGCTGTGGGTGACGCTGGCGGCGGTGGGGGTGTTTTTAGCCAAAAGCGTGCTGGAAGTGGCACTGATGGTCCGATACCAGAAGCAGATGTAAGGTGTCGAATCCGGTCGGATTCCGCCTTGACGGCGCCGGAGCGGCTTGCTATCATAAACATAATAAGCAAACCGGAAAGGCGGCGGTGACATGAAAAGACGGATGGGAACGTTGCTGGTGGCGGCGCTGATGATCCTGACGGCAGGCTGCGGCCAAACGCCGCCGGAACCGGAGCCGGAGCCGGACCCCGTGCCGGTGGTGGAACCGGAGCCGGTGCCTGAGCCGGACCCCGAACCGGAGGTCCCGGCGGGGACGAATCCGCTGACGGGACTTCCCATGGAGCCGGAATACGAGCAGAACCGGCCTGTGGCCGTGATGTTCAACAACCTCAAAGCCGCGCAGCCCCAGGTGGGGATTGCGCAGGCGGATGTGATCTACGAGATCACCGCCGAGGGCGGCATCACCCGGATGCTGGGGCTCTATCAGACTCTGGAAGGGGTGGGAACCCTGGGGAGCATCCGCTCCACCCGGCCGTATTATCTGGAACTGGCGCTGGGGCATGATGCCCTGCTGGTCCACGCGGGAGGCTCTCCCGAGGCCTATACGGATATCCGCTCCTGGGGCGTGGACAACATGGACGGCGTCAACGGCGGGTCCGATGCCAAGATCTTCTGGCGGGACGCGGAGCGCCGCAAGACCATGAACTACGAGCACACTCTGGTGACCTCCGGGGAGAAGATTCTGGAGTATCTGGCCCAGGGGCATTTTGAGACGCAGCATGACGCGGACTATGTCTATGGCCAGACCTTTGTGGAGGATGGTACGCCGGCAGACGGCACACCGGCCCAGGAGCTGACGGTGCAGTTCTCCTCCTACAAAACCGGCGTGTTTACCTATGACCCGGAGAGTCGGACGTATCTTGCCCAGCAGTACAGCAAGCCGTACGTGGATGGGGAGACCGGGGAGCAGGTCAGCGCCTCCAATGTGCTGGTGCTCAAAACGGATATCTCCGTCATCTCCGGCGACACCGCCGGGCGGATGAAGGCCCGCCTCACCGGTGAGGGTGAGGGGCTGTATCTGTGCGGAGGGAAGTCCATCCCCATCCGCTGGAGCAAGGCGGACCGGAACCATCCCTTCGTCTACACCCGGGAGGATGGAACCCCCCTGGCGCTGGAGCAGGGCCGCAGCTATGTCTGTATCGTCAGTGCCCGCAATGCCAAGGTCAGTGTGACATAAAAAGAAATTGCAGAAAACGGCAAGAGCCGCCCTGAACGGGGCGGCTCTTGTTTTGCCTTATTTGCAGCAACAGCAGCACTTGGCATCCTCGTAGCTTTCGGGGGTGCGGACGGTGTTGGGCGGGAAGAACTCGCCCACGGGGAAGGCGATGTTGCGGAAGATGCAGCAGGGGTCTTCGTTGTTGCTGCCGCAGTCGCATTCCTTGTCGGGCATGCAGTAGTCGTACACGGGCACCAGCAGCTGGGAATCCCGCTCCAGACGGACGATGGAGAACTGGCCCAGGGTGACGTAGATCCGGCGGCCGTCATCGCCGCAGGAGAGATTTCCGCCGAAGCAATCGTTGATGAAGGACGGAACCTCGCACAGATCGCAGTCGCACTCCCGCTTGCCGCAGCAGTCCATGATCCGGGCGTCCAGGACGATGGGATCCACGGCCTCCACCACGGCGGTGGGGGCGTTGGCCCGGCGCATCATCTGGATGTCGGGTTCGCCTACGCGCATTTCGGAAGAGAAGATTTTGGCGTTGCCCTCGCTGCCGAAGAGGATGGCGCGCTTGTCAAACACGCACAGGCCCTCCACGGTCACCGGTGCCGGGCAGCTGAGATAGGCCTGCAGGGTGACGGAGTAGAAAAACCGCATATCCACGGTGTAGAAGCCCCGGTTAAAGCTCACGGGCTCCACGTCCACATAGACATACAGCAGCTTGGCGGTGCCGCCCTTGACGGACAGCGCACGGTTGATGGCATCCACACACTCCAGCTTGGGATAGAACCGCAGATCCTCAATGCAGTCCTTATCGCAACAATGAGCAATTTAGAGGAATAGGGTTAAACAAAATCTTTCAACTCGATAGAAAGGGTGAAGTCTGCGGGCTTCGTCTTTTTCTCCTTGGTATAGAGAATATCACTGACAACGGAACGCAAAAGCTCTTTCCGCCCGGACAGGGAGGAGGATTGATACCGCTCCAGAACGGTGCGCAGCTGGGCCAGCTGCTTCTCCTTGTTCCGGGACAGTTCCAGGCGGATGTCTCCTTCCAGAGATGCGACGTGCTCTTTTAAGGCGGCTTCTTCCTGGGCCAGAACCTGCATGCGCTCGGAGAAGACCGTCCGGGAGTAGGTGCCGTCCTCCAGGAGGCTGTACAAGCGGCTCCGGCGCTCCTCCAGGCGCACCTGCTGGGCCTTCATCCGGGAAAGGGAAGATTCAAGTGCCGAAACATCCGGCGGAACGTTCTGTGCAACCTCCACCTCCAGATTGTGGGCCATGGTTTCCAGCTGGCGCAGGACGGCCTGCTCTACAAATTCATACTTGGCTCCGGCACTGCATCCCTTGGTGGGGCAAAGCAGGTAGGGGACGCCCTTGTTCTTGCCCTGCAAATTCATCAGGTGGCCGCACTTGGAGCAGTGCACCAGCCCTGCCAGCGGACTGGCTACGTGCTTGTTATCCACGTAAAAATAACGGGATTTCCTGCGGGATTGAACGGCGTCCCACAGCTCCTGGGAGATGATGGCGGGATGATGCCCGTCAATGATCTTCCATCGCTCCGGGGGATTGTAGACCACCTGTTTGCGCCGGTCGGCGCCAATGCCGGTTTTGATGGTGCTGGTTTTCTCCCAGCGGATCTTTCCAATATAGACCGGATTGTCCAGAATCAGGCGGATAGTATTGCGGTTGAATCGGCTGCCGCGGCGCCCGTGGTAGCCCATGGCGTTCACCGCCTGCTCGATGCGGGTGCAGCCGTTGCCGGCGGCATAGAGCTGGAAGATCTGCCGCACACACTCCGCCTCCTCGGGGACGATCTCCAGGGACGGGAGCTTGTTGATCCGGATCTTGCGGTAGCCGAAGGGGGCATTTGCCATATAGCCACCGTTCTGGACGGATTGCAGGGTGCCGCGGTGGAGCCGCTTGGTAATCATGCGGTACTCGCTTCGGGAGAGGAAGGTCTGCATCTCGGCGGCTTCTTCGTCCAGCTCCTTGGTGAGATCGTAGAGCCGGTCCGGGGTGACGATCAGCGTTTCGGAGGCCTTGAAGGTATCCAGAATAAAGCCCTGGTCATACATGCCGCCGCGGCCAAGACGCTGCATATCCATGCACAAAACCGCCTCGTATTTCCCGGCACTCACCGCCTCCATGAGCCGGAGCATCTGCGGCCGGGCGAACAGGCTTTCGCCGGAGACAACCTCCTCATAGATGTTTTCGGGCTCCACCTGATAGCCGTACCGCTCCGCGTAGGCCATCAGGGCGGCCTTGTGGCGGCGGAGGGTATCCTCCAGGCTCATATGCTCTTCGGCCCGGGATTTGCGCAGGTACATGGCGCTGCGCACCCACCGGCCCTGGCGGGTGTATTCTTCAAGCTGTTCCCGGCGCATGGGGCTCACCTCCTGATTATGCTAAAAGTATGCACCTAGCTCTTGTGATACGGCTTTAACACCAGCCTCATATCCGGCTTCGTAGCCCTCGTTATATCGTTGTACATCACGCATGGCACAGGATCTTAACCAGGAAAGTACCCCGTAAAGACAAATCAGGCCGATTAACACGCAGAATCCGTAGCGTATGATGGCATGAATAACGGCAGCAGACTTTCGGTGGGAGGAAGATACCATACAATAAAGCAGAAACAGTGCTGTGGGAATGATGATGCCAAGAGCAAACAACACGATGATTCCCCACCAAGGCATAGAGATCCTCCTGTCAGACAAAATTTCCTATTATCCATAGTGTGTTGCGTTAGTCAGAACTGCTGGAGATGGAACGGAAGAGCGCCTCTGTTTCTTGTGAGGTCCGCACTGGGAAGAGTCCATAGCTCTTTGCCAGGTCCACCCGCAGGGCGTCACGACCGTCGAAGTCATAGAAAGAACTGGGGGAGAGCTGCGGCATCCCGTTGGGATTGTATGGTGCGATACCCGCATCTCGCATAGCGGAGCGGTATCCGTCTTGGAAAGATTCCTCTCTGGCCTCCAGAAGTTCCGATACATGGGTCTCTGATGCCTCAGACTGTCCGTCCTGATACCCGGATTCATACCGCACTTGAAGATTCGGGCGGGTGCTCTCCCGTCCGGCCCAATAGCTGGCAAGGCATGCGCAGACAAAGAAGGCCGCGAAAAGAAGACATGCGGTGGAGAATCTTGCGGAGGGAGCAGGGCGTGTGGTAGTGTCCGCTTCTTCCAAAGGGATAGCGGGTGAGTGTTTCCCGTCAAATCTTCCTTTCCAGACCAAGCGCAGCAGGATCAGAAACGGGCCATACAGTAAAATGCACAAAATCATGCCGATGGATCTTACTTCTAGGTAAGGCTGGAGAAGGACGTCTGCTGCGCTGGGGACAACGATACACGCCAAGGACAAGATTACCCTTTTTGCAATCTTCATTTTGCGCCCCCGCACTCACACGAATTTTCTCTTCAGCTCTACTACCACGCCGATGATGGAAGCGTCTCCCGTATGGAAGGCCGAGGCAGGAACTGGGATAGGGGAGTAGTTTGGATTTTCCGGCATCAGCATAACCGTATCACCCACGCGGCGAAACCGCTTGAGTGTTGCTTCGTCTCCATTTACCCGGGCGGCTACGATCTGCCCGTCATCCGCACAGGGCTGCCGGCGAATCAGGACATAGTCCCCGTTTAAGATGTCTGCGTTGACCATGCTGTCTCCGGAAACACGGAGCCAGAAATAGTTTTCTGTATCGGCGTAGTCAATCGGTGCATATCCTTCGATTTCGCTGGCGGAGAAGAGAGGATAGCCGGCGGGGATACGTCCCAGGATCGGAGCAACATGGTTGGCCGAGTAGGGAATGGCGTTTTGCGGAATGGAAGGAGCCTGGGCAAGGAGTTGTTCGGCGTACTGCTTGAGATCGGCAGGGATTCCGCATCGCTGGAAGATTGCCCTGCGCTCATCATCATTTTTGGCGTGTTTGAAATCATCGTAAATATCGCTTTCCCAAACCGTAGACCAGTCCATAAGAAGCGCAGGACTGATGTCCAGTGCGCGGGCAATGGCCTCAATCTTATCGGAAGGAATATTGGAAATGACGCCGGTCTCATAGCGGCTCATAGTCTGGCGGCTGACACCAATTTTGCGTGCGACTTCATCCAACGTATATCCGCGGGAAAGACGGTATTTTTTTATATTTTGACCGATATTCAATAGAATTCACTCCCTTATGTTCCAAGATTTCCTGTTTGTAATTATAACATAAATTACTTAATATGCAACAGCGAAAAGTAAAGAAAAGAAAAAAATTACTTGACACGTTATCATAATGGTGATATGTTTGGTGCGTAAGAAGTACCAAAATGAAAGGAGGGTACCAGAGATGATTGACACAATGAAACTCAAGGGGATCATATCTGAACGCGGCCTTTCCCAGCGAAAAGTAGCAAAATCTATGGGAATGACGGAAAAAACCTTTTATGGAAAGATGAAAAAAGGTGTATTTGACAGCGATGAAATGCAGCAGATGATTGATCTGCTGAAGATTGAGAACCCGATGGAGATTTTTTTTGCAAATGTTGGTGCGTAATACGCACCAAGCGGCTGGGATAGGACAACCTTGAGCGGCCATAGGGTGAGGCAGGGAGGTGAGGGTCTTGGAGGACAACATCATCATGAAGGACGGCAAACCTTTTCGGGTCACCTCATATGAAGTGGACTTCGGACCAAAGAACGGCGTGGCCCATGTCACCGTTTATGACCCCTGTATCACCCCGGAGGCCCAGCAGAAGCGGCGGGAAGCGATTGTGCGCAAGTGCCAGGAGCTGATCGCCCGGGGATTGATGTAGGGCAAGTGCTGGGCCGATTACCGCGCGAAGCGCGTCAAGCGTTTTTCCAACGGAAAAACCTTGAAATGACCGGGCTTTGCCTGGGCATTTGAGTCAAATCACGGGGCCCCGCGCAAAGCACAGCTTTGCGTGGGAAACCAGCAGAAACGGCGGGAAGCGATTGTGCGCAAGTGCCAGGAGCTGATCGCCCGGGGATTGATGTAGGAGGTACATATG
>CALXDJ010000021.1 GCA_944387035.1 uncultured Oscillospiraceae bacterium
GCTCCTCCATCATGCCCCAGAAGAAGAACCCCGACGTGGCCGAGCTGGTCCGGGGCAAGACGGGCCGGGTGTACGGCTCCCTCATCACCCTGCTCACCGTGATGAAGGGCCTGCCCCTGGCCTACAACAAGGACATGCAGGAGGACAAGGAGCCGGTGTTCGACGCCATCGACACCGTGGAGATGTGCCTGCCGGTGTTCGCCGCCATGCTGGACACCATGACCGTCCGGACGGACAACATGCGCGCCGCGGCGGGCAAGGGCTTCATCAACGCCACGGACTGCGCCGATTACCTGACCAAAAAGGGCATGCCCTTCCGGGATGCCTACACCGTCACCGGCCATCTGGTGGCCCAGTGCACCGCCCAGGACAAGACGTTGGAGGAGCTCTCTCTCGACGAGCTGCGGACGGCGTCCGACCTCTTTGACGAGGATGTTTACGAGGCCATCCGGCTGGAAAACTGCATGGCCCTGCGCGCAAGCTTCGGCGGTCCCGCCGTGGCGGAGACCACCCGGCAGATCGCGGTGATTGAGGACTTTGTGAAGGCCCATACCAAATAAAAGGAACGTGATTCCATTGAAACCCAAGGTTTACATTGACGGCAAGGACGGCACCACCGGCCTGCAGATCTATGAGCGCCTCTCCGCCCGGGAGGACATCACCCTGCTGCTCATCGACGAGGCCAAGCGCAAGGACCCCGCGGAGCGGGCAAAGCTCATGAACCAGGCGGATCTGGTGTTCTTGTGCCTGCCGGACGCCGCCGCCCGGGAGGCTGTGACTCTCATTGAAAATCCCGCTACCCGGGTCATCGACGCCTCCACGGCCCACCGCACGGCCCCCGGCTGGGTGTACGGCTTTGCCGAGCCCAAGGCCGGACAGCGGGAGGCCATCGCGGGAGCCAAGCGGGTGGCCAATCCCGGCTGCCACGCCACGGGCTTTCTCTCCCTGGCGGCGCCGCTGGTGGCCCTGGGACTGCTGCCCCGGGACGCGGCCCTGACCTGCTTTTCTCTCACGGGCTACTCCGGCGGCGGCAAGAAGATGATCGCCCAGTACGAGGCGGCGGATCGGGAGGCGGCGCTCTCCAGTCCCGCGCCCTACGCCCTGGGCCAGACCCACAAGCACCTGCCGGAGATGAAGGCGGTAGCCGGACTGGACACGGCGCCGGTGTTCATCCCCATTGTGGATGATTACTACAAGGGTATGTCCACTACCATCCCCCTGCACATGTCCCAGCTGCGGGGCGTGGGCAGCGTGGAGGCGCTGCGCCAGGCGTATGCGGATTACTACGCCGGGCAGGCCCTGGTGACGGTGGCGCCGGAGGCGCCGGGCAAGGTGTACGCCAACGCCATGGCGGGACGGGACGCCCTGACCGTGCTGGTGGACGGCACCGACGAGGCCGTGACACTGACGGCCCTCTTTGACAATCTGGGCAAAGGGGCCAGCGGCGCGGCGGTACAGAATATGAATCTCATGCTGGGGCTGGCGGAGACCGCGGGCCTGAAGCTGTAAGGAGGAACGGATATGAACTTCGTGGAAGGCGGCGTGTGCGCCGCCCAGGGCTTCCGGGCCGCGGGCATCCATGTGGGCGTGAAAACCCACGCCACGTGGAAAAAGGACCTGGCGCTCATTGTCTCCGATGTGGACTGCGCCGCCGCGGCGGTGTTTACGAAAAACGTGGTGAAGGCTGCCCCCATCCTGGTGGATAAGGCGCACCTCACCGACGGCAAGGCCCGGGCCATCGTGGCCAACAGCGGCAACGCCAACGCCTGCGCCCCCCAGGGGGAGGAGAACGCCGAGAAGATGTGCGCGGCGGCGGCCGCGGCCATCGGCTGCAAGCCGGAGGATGTGCTGGTCTCCTCCACCGGCGTCATCGGCCAGACGCTGAAAGTGGGCGTCATTGAAGAGGGCATGCCCGCGCTGTATGCGGCGCTGGAGCACTCCGAGGCGGCCAGCGACGCCGCCGCCCACGCCATCATGACCACGGATACGGTCAAGAAGGAGGCGGCGGTGGAGACCGTCATCGGCGGCAAGACCGTCCGCCTGGGCGGCATCGCCAAGGGCAGCGGCATGATCCATCCCAACATGGGCACCATGCTCTGCTTCCTGACCACGGACTGCGCCATCTCTCCGGAGATGATCCGGGCGGCGCTGCTGGAGACCGTGCAGGTGAGCTTCAACCGCATCAGCGTGGACGGCGACACCTCCACCAACGACTCTTGCATCGTGCTGGCCAACGGCCTGGCGGGCAATGCGCCCATCACGGACAAGGGCGCGGACTATCAGGCCTTTGCGGAGGCGCTCAAGACCCTGTGCACCCTGCTTGCCAAGAAGATGGCCTCCGACGGCGAGGGCACCAAGCATCTCATCACCTGCACCGTCACCGGTGCCAAGAGTGAGGCAAGCGCCGAGACCATCGCCAAGTCCGTCATCTCCTCCACGCTGACCAAGGCGGCCATCTTCGGCGCCGATGCCAACTGGGGCCGGGTGCTGTGCGCCATGGGCTACTCCGGCGAGGCGTTTGACCCCGACAAGGTGGATGTGTCCTTTGCCAGTGCGGCCGGGGAGATCGCCGTGTGCGCCCAGGGCCGGGGACTGGACTTTGACGAGGACAAGGCCAAGGCCATCCTCACCGAGCACGATGTGGAAATCCACGTGGCCATGGGCGAGGGCAGCGGCAGCTGCACCTGCTGGGGCTGCGACATTACCTACGACTATATCAAGATCAACGGCGACTACCGCACCTAAAGGCGGAAAACACGGCGGGCGCGGCCCGCGGGAAGAAGGAAGCAACCATGACATCTCACGCACAGCAGGCCAAGACCCTGGTGGAGGCTCTGCCCTATATTCAAAAATTCACCGGCAAGACCATTGTGGTCAAGTACGGCGGCAACGCCATGATCTCCGAGGATCTGCGCCGGGCGGTGATGAGCGACATCATACTGCTGAGCCTGGTGGGCATCCGGGTGGTGGTGGTCCACGGCGGCGGGCCGGAGATCAGCGAGATGCTCAAGAAGATCGGCCACGAATCCCGGTTTGTGGACGGCCTGCGCTACACCGACGCCGAGACCATGGATGTGGTCCAGGCGGTGCTGTGCGGCAAGGTGAACAAGAACCTGGTGGCCCAGCTCAACCGGCTGGGCGGGCAGGCCATCGGCCTTTGCGGCATGGACGGCCAGCTCTTCCAGGCCGTGGCCCTGGACGAAAAGTACGGCCTGGTGGGCTCCATCACCGGGGTCAATCCCGAGCCGGTGGAAAACGCCCTGATGACGGGCTATATCCCCGTGGTGTCCACGGTGGCCCAGGGCATGGACGCCGACACCGCCTACAACATCAACGCCGACACCGCCGCGGCCAAGCTGGCCGAGGCGCTTCACGCGGAAAAGCTGATCCTCCTCACTGATGTCCGGGGCCTGCTGCGGGACCCCAAGGACGAGGAGACGCTGATCCACGTGGTCCACACCTACGAGGTGCCGGGCCTGGTGGCCGACGGCACCATCTCCGGGGGCATGATCCCCAAGATGGAGTGCTGTGTGGACGCCATCGCCGGCGGCGTGGAGCGGGTCCACATTCTGGACGGCCGCATTCCCCATTCCATTCTCATTGAGCTGCTGTCCGACCAGGGCATCGGCACCATGCTGCAAAAGGAGGACTGACCATGGATTCCAAGACCATCATGGACCTGACGGGTCAATACATTCTCAATACCTACGGCCGTTTCCCGGTGGCCATCGACCACGGTCAGGGCGCCCGGCTGTACTCTCCGGAGGGCCGGGAGTACATCGACTTTACCAGCGGCATCGGCGTCTCCTGCCTGGGCTACGGCAACGCGGACTGGATTCAGGCCATCTCCGCCCAGGCTGCCAAGCTGGGCCACGCCTCCAACCTCTTTTATACCGAGCCCGCCGCCCGGCTGGCCCAGATCCTCTGTGAGCGCACCGGCATGAGCGGCGTGTTCTTTGCCAACGGCGGCGGCGAGGCCAACGAGGGCATGATCAAGCTGGCAAGAAAGTACAGCTTCGATAAGTACGGCGCCGGCCGCGCCACCATCATCACCCTGGAAAACTCCTTCCACGGCCGCACCATCACCACGCTCAAGGCCACGGGCCAGGAAGTGTTCCACAACTACTTCTTCCCCTTCACCGAGGGCTTCCGCTACGCCAAGGCCAATGACCTGGCCTCCCTGGAGGCCCAGAGCGGCGACGATGTGTGCGCCGTCATGGTGGAGCTGGTGCAGGGCGAGGGCGGCGTACTGCCCCTGGACCCCGACTATGTCCAGGCCGTGGTGAAGCTGTGCCGCGAGCGGGATTGGCTGGTGCTGGTGGACGAGGTCCAGACCGGCGTAGGCCGGACCGGCAGCCTCTTTGCCTTCCAGCACTACGGCATTTTGCCCGACGTGTGCTCCTTTGCCAAGGGCATTGCCGGCGGCCTGCCCATGAGCGGCATCATGACCAACGAGAAGTGCCGCGGTGTTTTCACCCCCGGCACCCACGCCACCACCTTCGGCGCCAATCCCGTTTGCGCCGCGGCGGGCCTGGCGGTCCAGGAGGCCCTCAGCGATGAATTTTTGCAGCAGGTCCAGGAGAAGGGTGCCTACCTCCGGGAGCAGATCGAGGCGCTGAACCTGCCCTGCTTCGGTCAGACCCGGGGCCTGGGCCTCATGGTGGGCATCACCGTGCAGGAGGGCTGGACCAACAAGGACATCGCCGCCCGGCTCATTGAAAACGGCCTTCTGGTCCTCACCGCCGGTCCCGGCATGCGGCTGCTGCCGCCTCTGGCCATCACGAAAGAGGAGATGGACCAGGGCGTGGCCATCATGAAAAAGACCCTGGGCGCGTAACCGCCCTGAAAAAACAAGGAGAAACCGTGTTCTCTCCGCCGCCCCGGCGGCCTGTGCGCCCCGGACCGGGGCGCGCTCTAACTCTAACAGAAACACTTACTCTTTCTCTAACTCTTTCTCTGACACTAACTGTGACTCTGACTCTTACTCTAACGGGAGAATCTTGGAAGATTTTCAAAATCTTCCCCTGTTGTGCACAGTCCCGTCCCAATTTATGACGAAGTGAGGCATTACCATGGAACACCATACCCATTTTCTCAAGCTCCTGGATTTCACCCCTGCCGAGATCGGGCAGTTTCTGGATACCGCCGCGGACCTGAAGGCCAAGAAGAAGGCCGGCATCCCCCACCGCTATCTGGAGGGGAAGAACGTGGCTCTGATTTTTGAAAAGACCTCCACCCGGACCCGCTGTGCCTTTGAGGTGGCCGCCCAGGATCTGGGCATGGGCTCCACCTACCTGGGCCCCACGGGCTCCCAGATCGGCGTGAAGGAGTCCATTGCCGACACCGCCCGGGTGCTGGGCCGGATGTATGACGGCATCGAGTACCGGGGCTTCGGCCAGGCCATCGTGGAGGAGCTGGCCCAGTACGCCGGCGTCCCCGTGTTCAACGGTCTGACCAACGAGTTCCACCCCACCCAGATCCTGGCGGACTTCCTCACCATCCGGGAGCATTTCGGCAAGCTCCAGGGCATCAAGCTGGTGTATCTGGGCGACGCCCGGTATAACATGGGCAACAGCCTCATGGTGGGCTGCGCCAAGATGGGCATGCATTTCGTGGCCTGCGCCCCCAAGGCGTATATGCCCGATCAGGCCCTGATCGACACCTGCCAGGCCATTGCCAAGGAGACCGGGGCGGTGCTGGAGTTCATCGAAGACCCCATGACCGCCACCAAGAACGCCGACGTGCTCTATACCGACGTGTGGGTTTCCATGGGCGAGCCTGTGGAGGTCTGGGCCGAGCGTATCGCCGCCCTGAGCCCCTATCAGGTGACCAAGGCCCTCATGGACAACGCCGGTCCCCAGTGCCGGTTCATGCACTGCCTGCCCGCCTACCATGACCACAAGACCCAGGTGGGCAAGGAAATGGGCGAGAAGTTCGGCCGGGAGGCCATGGAGGTCACCGACGAGGTCTTCGAGTCTCCCCAGTCCATCGTCTTTGACGAGGCGGAAAACCGGATGCACACCATCAAGGCCGTCATGTACGAGCTGATGAAATAACCCTCTCTTTGCCGGACGGCGCGTCCCCCTTGCCGGGGAGCGTGCCGCCCGGTCTTTTTTTGCCCTGCGGGCCGCGCCGTCCCGCCGCCTTCCGGCGGATTTTGTCCGCAGACGGGGAAGAATCCAGAGAGGTTCCGGCGGAGAGAAGGGAAAACAGCCAAAAGAAGTGCACTATTTTTTGACACTTTTGTAATACTTGACAAAAACGCCGGGGCCGCATACAATAAAACCGTGACTACGCAAAGAAAGAGGGAATCCAACATGGAACGTTCAGCCGGCATTTTGCTGCCGATTTTTTCCCTGCCGTCGGCCTATGGCATCGGCTCTCTGGGCCGGGAGGCCCGGGAGTTTGCCAACTTTTTGCACCGGGCGGGCCAGCGCTGGTGGCAGATTCTGCCTGTGGGTCCCACCGGAGCGGGAGACTCTCCCTATACCAGTGTGTCCACCTTTGCAGGCAACGCCTTTTTCATCGATCTGGATACTCTGGCCCAGCGGGGACTGCTGACGGAGCAGGAGCTTGCCTCCGCCCGGGTGCCCCAGGGGGGACGGATTGATTACGCGGCGCTGTATGAAGGCCGGGAGGCCCTGCTGCGCAAGGCCTTTGAGCGCATTGACCCCGCGGAGGCGGAGGCGGCGCGGCTGTTCCGGGAGCAGACGCCCTGGCTGCGGGAGTACGCGCTCTACCGGGCCATCAAGGCCCGCTTCGGCGGCGCGGCGTGGTATGACTGGCCCGACGAGGCCCTGCGCCGCCACGAGCCCGCCGCTCTGGAGCGCCAGAAAGCGGAGCTGGCGGAGGATATTGCCTTCCACACCTGGGTGCAGTATTGCTTTTTTACCCAGTGGGAGTCTTTGAAAGCCTATGTCAACGGCCTGGGCATCCGGATCATCGGAGACCTGCCCATCTACGTTTCCCTGGATTCGGCGGACGTGTGGAGTGAGCGCAAGGAGTTCTTCCTGGATGGCCGGGGCATGCCGGGGAAGGTGGCGGGAGTTCCGCCGGATTACTTCTGTGCCGACGGTCAGCTCTGGGGCAATCCCCTGTATGACTGGAAGGCCATGAAACAAGACGGCTTCGGCTGGTGGATCCGCCGGGTGGAGGGCGCGGCCCGCCTCTTCGACGCCATCCGGCTGGACCATTTCCGGGCCTTTGCCAGCTACTGGGCGGTGCCCGCCGGAGCCAAGACCGCCCGGGAGGGCGCCTGGGAACAGGGACCGGGCATGGATCTGCTGGGAGTTTTGACCAGCTGGTTCCCCCAGATCACCTATATCGCGGAGGATCTGGGCATTCTCACGGAGGATGTCCACCGCCTGCGCAAAGACTCCGGCCTGCCGGGCATGAAGGTGCTGGAGTTTGCCTTCTCCGGACCGGACAATGCGTATCTGCCCCATCAGTATCCCGACTCCCGCTGCATCTGCTACACCGGCACCCACGACAACGACACCGCCGCCGGGTGGTATGCCTCCGCCACGCCTCAGGAGAAAGCCTACGCCCGCAAGTATCTGGGCGTGGAGCGGGACGACGCCCAGACGGTGTGCCGGGCGCTGCTGCGGGCGGGCCAGGGCAGCATCGCGGAGCTGTTTGTGGCCCAGATGCAGGATTACCTGGGCCTGGGCAGCGAGGCCCGGGTGAATGTGCCCGGTGTGCCCCGGGGCAACTGGAGCTGGCGTATGGAGCCGGGCAAGACCACCGATGCTCTGGCCGATGCAATCCGGGACCTGACCCATACCTTCGGCCGGTGCTGACAGCCCCTTGACGGGCAGGCGGCATCATAGTATAATCTCCCCGTCCCCGGCAGGATGTGTTCCCACCGGCGGACCCAATCGGATTCATTCCGCTGTGCTGATGGCAAGGATGCGTTCCGCGCCAAAAGACGGGGAACGGCAGCGCGGCTCCGGCCGTGTCATCACAAGGATTGCCCGCATCCCCTTCGCTTGACGGCGGAGGGGATGCGTTTTTTATGCAGGAGGAGGCAAGATCCATGGAACAAAACCGGGTGGCCGTCATGGCCATCATCGTGCGGGAGGGGGACTCAGTGGCCGCCCTCAACGCGCTGCTTCACGCATACGGCGATTTCATCATCGGGCGGATGGGCGTGCCCTACCGCAGCCGGGGCGTGAGCCTGATCAGCATTGCCATGGACGCACCGGGGAGCGTGATCTCCGCCCTGTCCGGCAAGATCGGACGGCTGGAGGGCATCACGGTGAAAACCGTCTACGCCCCGGAAGAGGCCCTGGGCCCGGCCCAGGAGTAAGAAAGGAGTATTCCCTATGAAGAAATTGTTTCGAAGCGCCGCGGTTCTGGCGCTGGCGGCCGCCCTGCTGGTAAGCCTGACGGCCTGCGGCAAGGAGCAGGAGACCCAGCCGGAGACGGAGGAGCCCGTACAGGAAGCGCCCGCCACGCTGCGGGTAGGCGCGCTGAAGGGTCCCACGGCCATGGGCCTGGTGGAGCTGATGAAGGCCAGCGATCTGGTAAGTGCCGGGGAGGACGTGCCCCAGGCGTATGACAATCTCCCCGACGCGGTGGATAGCTACACCTTCACCCTGGCCGCTGCCGCCACGGAGCTGGCGCCGCAGCTGGTCAAGGGCGATCTGGACATCGCCTGCGTGCCGGCCAACCTGGCCGCCACCCTCTATCAGCAGACGGAGGGAGAGGTCGTGACGCTGGGCATCAACACCCTGGGCGTGCTGTATATTGTGGAAAACGGCAACGCCGTGCAGTCCCTGGCGGACCTGGAGGGCAAGACCATGGTCGCTTCCGGCAAGGACTCCACCCCGGAGTATGCCCTGCGGTATTTGCTGGAGGAAAACGGTGTGGACCCGGATACCGGCGTGGTGATCGACTGGAAGAATGAGCACAGTGAGTGCGTCAGCGCCCTGGCCTCCGGCGCCGCCACCATCGCCCTGCTGCCCCAGCCCTTTGTCACCGTGGCTGAGAGCAAGATGCCCGAGCTGCGCACGGCCCTGGATCTGACGGAGCAGTGGGATGCGCTGGACAACGGTTCCGCCCTGATTACCGGCGTGGTGGTGGCCCGGCGGGACGTGGTGGAAGCCCATCCCCAGGCTGTGGAGCGGTTTTTGGAGCAGTACGCCGCCAGCGTGGACTGGGTCAACGCCAACACCGCTGACGCCGCGGCCCTGATCGGGGAGTACGGCATTGTGGATGCCGCCGTGGCGGAGAAGGCCCTCCCGGCGTGCAACATCGTGTGCATCACCGGCAGCGAGATGAAGGAAAAGCTCTCCGGCTATCTCCAGGTCCTCTGCGACGCCTCCGCCGACTCCGTGGGCGGCGCTATGCCTGGTGACGACTTCTACTACGGCGCGGAGTAAGATGAAACGGATCGTGCGCCGGGTGTGGCCGGCGGCGGTATGGCTGGGGGTATGGCAGGCCGGGAGCATGGCCTTCGCGGCCATCTATCCCCACGGGGCGCTGCTGCTGGCCTCGCCCCTGGCCTCACTGAAGGCGCTTTGCGGCATGGCCGGCACCGCCGCCTTCTGGACCGCGGTGCTCCGGTCCACTCTGTGCATCTGGGGCGGCTGGCTGGCTGGGTGTTTGCTGGCGGTGGTCCTGGCGGCGGCCGCGGCCCGGTTTGCCGCGGTGGAGGAGCTGCTGGCGCCGCTGGTATCGGCGGTGAAGGCGGTGCCGGTGGTGTCCCTCATCATTTTGATTTTGGTGCTGCTGGACAGCCGCGCCCTGCCCTGGGTGATTGCGGGGCTCATGGCCTTCCCGCCGGTGTACGCCAACGTCCTGGCGGGCATCCGGGGGGCGGACCGGCAGCTTCTGGAGATGGCCCGGGTGTTCCGGGTGCCGCCCAGGCGGCAGCTGTGGGGCATCTGGGGACCGGCGGTGCTGCCGGGCTTCCGGGCGGCGGTGTCGGTGTCCACGGGGCTTTGCTGGAAGGCCGGTGCCGCGGCGGAGGTCATCGGACTGTGCGCCGGGACCATCGGCGAGGGACTCTACACGGCCAAGGTCTACTTCCAGACGGCGGAGCTGTTCGCCTGGACGGCGGTGATCGTAGCCCTGTCGGCCCTGACGGAGCATCTGGCGCTGTGGGCGGTGGACGCCCTGGCGGGAAAGGCGGGGATGCGGTGATGGAGATCGGCGTGGCCCATGTGTGGAAAACGTACGGCCAGACAGCGGTGCTGCGGGACGTGAGCTTCACCGCAGGCGCCCGGCCGGTGTGCCTGACGGCGCCCTCCGGGGCGGGTAAGACCACATTGCTGCGGATTTTGCTGGGCCTGGAGCAGCCGGACCGGGGAGAGGTGCTGGCGCCGCCGGGAACGCGGTGGAGCGCGGTCTTTCAGGAGGACCGCCTGCTGGAGCATCTGGACGCCCGGGACAATCTGCGCTTTGTTCTGGGAGCGGTGTCCCCGGAGGCCCTGGCGCTGCTGGAGGCCCTGGGCCTGGGGGACGTGGGCGGCAAGGCCGTGGCGGAGTACTCCGGCGGCATGCGCCGCCGTCTGGCCCTGGCCCGGGCGCTGCTCTCGCCCTGTGATGCCCTGGTGCTGGACGAGCCCTTCACCGGATTGGACCCGGAGATCCGGGCGCGGTGCTGGGAGCAGGTGCGCCGTTATACGGCGGGCAAGAGCGTGGTGCTTGCTTCCCACGACCCGGCGGATGCCCGGGCCCTGGAGGCGGAGATTTTCCGGTTGTAAGGAAGAACCGCTCTGTGGTAGACTGACCACAGAGCGGTTTTACTTTGCACATACGGAGGGATTTGCCATGAAAAAGTTCGTGCTGGTACCGGATTCCTTCAAGGGGACCATGACCTCGGCCCAGGTCTGCGCGTCCATGGAGGCGGGGATCCGCCGGGTGCTGCCCCAGGCACAGGTGGTGTCGCTGCCGGTGGCCGACGGCGGAGAGGGCAGTGCCGAGGCCTTTTTGACGGCCTTGGGCGGACAGCGGGTGGTCCGGACCGTCACCGGTCCGGAGGGACGGCCCCTGGAGAGCTTTTATGCCCTGCTGCCCGACGGCACGGCGGTGATCGAGATGGCCGCGGCGGCGGGCCTTCCGCAGGTCATAGGGGAGAAGAACCCGGAAACCACCACCACCTACGGCGTGGGGGAGCTGCTGGTCCACGCGGCGCACCACGGCGCCAAGCGGGCGGTGATGTGCCTGGGCGGCAGCGCCACCAACGACGGCGGCTGCGGCGCGGCCAGTGCCTGCGGCGTCCGGTTTGTCAATGGAGCGGGGGAAGCCTTCGTCCCCGTGGGCGGAACCCTGGCTGAGATCGCCTCCGTGGATGTAACGGGGATGGACCCGGCGGTGGCGGCGCTGGAGATCGTCACCATGTGCGATATCGACAATCCCCTCTGCGGCCCCACCGGCGCGGCAGCGGTGTTCGGTCCCCAGAAGGGGGCGGACGCCGCCCAGATTCAGCGCCTGGACGCGGGCCTTGCCCACCTGGCCCAAATCCTGGAGCGGGATCTGGGGATCAGCACAGTGGACCTGCCCGGCGCCGGAGCTGCCGGCGGCATGGGCGCGGGGATGGCGGCCTTTTTCCGCAGCCGGCTCCAGCCGGGCATTGAGACGGTGCTGGACACCGTCCGGTTTGCGGAGGTCGTCCGGGACGCGGACTGGATTTTCACCGGCGAGGGCCGTCTGGACGGCCAGAGTCTGCGGGGCAAGGTGGTCTCCGGCGTGGCCCGCCGGGCCGGCGGGGTGCCGGTGGCGGCCATTGTGGGCGACGTGGGCGACGGAGCCTCGGCGGTGTATGACCGGGGCGTCAGCGCGGTGTTTTCCATCAACCGGGTGGCCGTGCCCTATCTGGAGGCCCGGCTCCGGGCCCGGCAGGACCTGGAGGACACCGTGGCGGACATCGTGCGGGTGATGAAAATTTCCTGGAGTGCAGGGAAAGAGGACTAGCATTGCACCGGGGAATATGATATAATGCCTCCGGCCATGCGGCCCATGTGAAACGGGAAGGAGAACCCCCTATGATCAAAATTACCACGGACAGCACCTGTGATCTGCCCGCGCAGCTGCTGGAGCAGCACCATATTTCCGTCATTCCTCTGGGCATCGTCAAAGGCGGCGAGCTCTTCCGGGACGGTGAGAACATCACCACCGCGGACATTGCCGCCCATGTGGATGCCGGCGGTGACATCACCACCACCAACGCCGTGAGCATCGGGGACTATGAGGCGCTCTTCGCCCGGGAGTCCGCCCGAAACGACGCGGTGATTCACCTCAACATCGGCATCGGATTTTCCTGCTGCCACCAGAACGCGTGCCTGGCGGCGGAGGAGTTTGACAACGTCCATGTGGTGGATACCGCCAACCTCTCGGTGGGCCACGGACTGCTGGTGCTCCTGGCGGCGGAGGCGGCGGAGGCCGGCGCGTCGGTGGAGGAGATTCTGGCCATGCTGGCTGAGAAGATTCCCCAGGTGGAAATGAGCTTCGTGCTGGACCGGCTGGACTACATGAAAAAAGGCGGACGCTGCTCGGCAGTGCTGGCTCTGGGCGCCAATCTCCTCAAGCTGCACCCCTGCATTGAGGTCCAAAACGGAAAGATGGGCGTGACCAAGAAGTTCCGCGGCTCCATCGAGAAGGTGGTGGCGGACTATCTGCGGGACCGGCTCTCCGGCCGGACGGACATCGATCACCGCCGCTGCATCCTGGTGGATACCGCCTTTTCCGACGATCTGGCGGCCATCGGCCGGAAGGTGCTGGCGGAAGTGGGCGGCTTTGACGAAGTGATCGAGACCAAGGCGGGATGCACCATCTTCTGCCACTGCGGCACCAATACCCTGGGTGTGGTGTTTTTGCGCAAATAATTCAAAAAAACAAGAGGACCGGAGTTCCGGTCCTCTTGCTGCATTTCGCGGCGGATTACTTGGCGGCGATGGCCTCGATTTCGCACAGCACGCCCTTGGGCAGGTCCTTGACCGCCACACAGGAGCGGGCGGGCTTGGTGGTGAAATACCGGGCATAGACCTCGTTGAAGGCGGCGAAGTCGCCCATGTCCGCCAGGAAGCAGGTGGTCTTGAAGACCTGCTCCAGGCTGGAGCCGGCGGCTTCCAGAATGGCGCCCACGTTCTTGCAGCTCTGCTCAGCCTGGGCGGCGATGCCCTCAGGGATGGCGCCGGTGGCGGGATCTACCGGAATCTGGCCGGAGGTATATACGAACTCACCCACAACCCAGCCCTGGGAATACGGGCCGATGGCACCGGGGGCATTGTTGGTGGCAATAACGGTCTTTTCCATGACAGAAGCCTCCTTAAAAAAGTAAGATGGGTTGGCTTCATCATATCACAGGGGACAGAAAAGTCAACCTTTCCGCTTGTGAAATGGGGAAAAACGTGGTACGATAGATTCCGTTTAGAAAATATAAAGGAGTATCAAAACCGTGCAGGATTTTAAGCAAAGACTGTTGGAAAACGGTTATTTCCGGCAGGAAGAATTGGTATTTGCCGACTGTGACCGCAACAAACGGGCACGGGTGGCGACGCTTTTGAGCAAGGTGGGCGCCTATGCGGGCTACGATTATGACGCCCGGGGATTGACCCATGAGAAGCTTTACGCCATGCGGGAGGTGTTTTTGCTCTCCCGGATCGCGCTGCGGATTCATCACTGCCCCATGGCCCGGGACGTGCTGGACATCACCACCTGGGAAAACGGCGCCCGGGGCGCCCACATGCAGCGGGTGTTTGAAATGGCGGACCAGACGGGGCGGCTGTGCGTGAGCGTCAAGAGCGAGTGGATTCTGGTGGACCCCCTGACCCGGAAGATCCTCCGGCCCGCCTCCTTCACCGCCAAGCCCCTGATGACCTGCGACCGGGTGATCGACTGCCCGGACCCCCAGAAGATCACGCTGCCCCGCCAGGGTCTGGAGGAGCTGGGGGAGCGGCAGGTGCGCTGGTCCGATTTGGACGGCAACGGGCACCTGTTCAGCGGGCGCTACGGCGATATCGTCTGGGACTATCTGCCCGCGGACCTGCAGGCCCTGCCGGTGAAGGAGTTCCAGATCAATTACAGCCGGGAGGCCACCCTGGGCGAGAATCTGCGCCTGCTGGGCATCCGGGATGCGCACGGCTACCGCATAGAGGGCCTGGGGCCGGACGGCATGTCCTGCTTTACGGCCCAGTGCGTCTTTGGCGAGGCGTGGGACTGATCCCCAAAAAGAGAAAAACAGGAAGGACTTCCATGAAGTCCTTCCTGTTTTTTCCTGGGCTTTGTGCGCTTAGTAGCCGAAGAGCATGGAGCGGCGGATCTCCGCCAGGGAGTGGGCGCCGCACATGGCCATGGTGTCGGTCAGTTCGGCGCGGAGCTTGTCCACAAAGACCTGCACGCCCTCAGCGCCGCCGCCGTAGACCATGTTCACGAAGGGCCGGCCGATGAGCACCGCGTCGGCGCCCAAGGCCAGGGCCTTGAACACGTCCATGCCGGAGCGGATGCCGCCGTCCACCAGGACGGTCATCTTGCCGCCCACGGCGTCCACGATGGCGGGGAGCACCTCGGCGGTGGCGGGGCACTGGTCCAGCACCCGGCCGCCGTGGTTGGAGACCACGATGCCGGCGGCGCCGGCCTCCAGGGCCTTGCGGGCACCCTCCACGGTCATGATGCCCTTGAGGATGAAGGGCTTTTCCGCCCACTGGACGATCTGGCGCAGCTCCTCCACGGTCTTGCTGCCGGCGGGAGGCGTCATGTTCTTCAGGAAGGGCAGACCCGCCGCGTCAATGTCCATGGCGATGGCAAAGGGATCGGCGGCCTTGACCAAGTCCAGCTTTTCCCGGATGGTGTCCATGTTCCAGGGCTTGATGGTGGGCACGCCGCAGCCGCCGGCCTTCTGCAGGGCCTGGGCGGCACCCTGCATCACAGCGGGATTGGTGCCGTCGCCGGTGAAGGCGGCGATGCCCGCCTGGGCACAGGCCGGGACCAGAATGTCGTTATACTGCAGATCGTCGTACTTGTCGCCGTAGTGGAGCGTCATGGCGCCCACCGGCGCGGCGAACACCGGCAGAGACACGGTCCGGCCGAAGAGGGTGAAGGTGGTGTCCACGGGCTTATTTTCACAGATGGTGTCCATGTTCACGCACAGCTCCTGCCACTTCTGGTAGTTGCGGATGAAGCCGGTGCCGATGCCCTTGGCACCGGGGCCGGGGATGGTATTGCGGCAGGCCAGGCCGTTGCAGGTGGGGCAGGACTTGCAGTAGGGCCCCATGCAGGTACGGGCGTTTTCCAGAACTTCCTGATACGTCACGATAATTCCCTCCGATATCGATGCGATTCGCAAAAATTGGATGCTTTCATTGTAGCGCGGCCGGAAGAAAAAGGCAAGCAGGGCCGGAAAAAAGCACGGCGGAAAGCGGTCAATCCGCGGAACCTTTTTGACCGGATGTCGTCTATATGAATAGCAGAATGGAAGACCTTGGATGAAATAAAAAGAAGGAGGGAATCACCATGAAGCGAGGCAGACGATGGGCCGCGGCGATGCTGGCGGTGTGGATGGTCCTGGCTCTGGCGGGCTGCGGAGCCTCCACCGGCGCAGCGGCGGAGGCAACGGCGTCGGTGTCCATGGCGGACTCGGCGGGCGGCTACGGAATGAGCAACGGCACCGCCATGCCGGCGGCTGTGGAGGAGACGGCGGAGACGGACGCCGGTGAGGCCGGGGACAGCGGCACCATCCAGGAACGCAAGATGATCCACCGGGCGGAGCTGGAGCTGGAGACCACGGACTTTGACCAGGCGGTGGCAGATCTGGCGGACCTGACGGAGCGGATGGGCGGCTATTACGAGTCCAGCACCGTGGCGGACCGGGGCAGCGACTACCGCTGGGCCAATTACACCATTCGGGTTCCGGCGGATCAGTACAGCGCCTTTTTGGACCAGGCCGGAACGCTGTGCCACGAGACGTGGCGCAACACCACTCAGGATGATGTCAGCGAGGCCTATTACGATGTCCAGGGGCGGCTGACCACCCAGCGCGTCAAGCTGGAACGGCTCCAGGCTCTGCTGGAGCAGGCGGAGAACATGGAGGACATCATCACCATCGAGTCCGCCATCTCCGAGACCCAGGAGTCCATTGACCGGCTCAGCGGCTCTTTGCAGCACTACGATTCCATGGTGGATTACGCTACCGTGCATATCAACCTCAATGAGGTCTACCAGCTCTCCACAGTGCAGCAGACGCCTGCCGGATTTGCCCAGCGGCTGGGCAATGCCTTTGCCGGCGGCTGGCGGGGCTTTTTGACAGGGATGGAGAGCCTGGTGGTGGCTCTGGCTTACGGCTGGATGTGGATTTTGCTGCTGGCGGTGATCGTGGCGGTGGTGATCCGGCTGGGACGGCGGCGGAGCTTAAAGCTGCCCGGACGGACGAAACAGGCTGACAAACCCGATGACAAACCGCCCCAAACCTGATAAAATAAAGAGGACGGGACGCCCCGTCCTCTTCATTTTTACAATCAAAGGAGGCCCATGGAATGGAGATTACCTGGCTGGGACATGCCTGCTTTTTGCTGGAACAGGATGGATACCGGATCGTGACGGACCCCTATACCGGGGTGGAGGGCTACCCGCCTCTGGCGGTGGAGGCCTACGCCGTGTACTGCAGCCACGGCCATTTTGACCACAATGCGGAGGCGTGCGTGCGGCTGCTGCCGCCCCGGGAAACGCCCTTTGCCGTGCGGGAGATTCCCTGCTTTCATGACGACCAGCACGGCGCCCTCCGGGGGCCCAATCTGATCCGGGTGTTCACCGCCGGCGGGGTGTCGGTTGCCCACCTGGGAGATCTGGGCCATGCGCTGACGCCGGAGCTGCTGGAGAAAATCGGAACGGTGGACGGCGTGCTGGTGCCGGTGGGCGGCGTGTACACCGTGGACGCCCAGGGTGCCAAGGCCGCCTGTGACGCCATCGGCCCCCGGTTTGTGGTGCCCATGCACTACCGCCACGCGCCCTATGGACTGCCCAATGTGGCGGGAGTGGAGCCGTTTTTGGCCCTGTGGCCGTCGGTCCACCGCCTGAGCGGCCGGAGCTTTGCCGTGACGCCCCAGACCCAGGGCGTGGTGGTGCCCACGTTCTAAGATACGCCCCGGCGGGAAGTTCCGCACCAAATCTCATGATACCGGACGGCAGAAAGCCCCCGGGTCCATCCGGACCCGGGGGCTTGGTATTTGCGTTTGCGCAATGCCTGGAGGTCACACCCGCCGGAAGATGTGGATGCGGAAGGAGATCCGGGTGGTGAGGGTCTCCAGAGCGGCCAGGCGGGCGGCGCCCTCCCGGGGCGTTTTCCAGTAGTAGGGCGTCATCTGGAACAGGGCCTGGATGTCCGCCTGACTGGGCAGGGTGATGGTGTCCTCCACCGGGACGATGGCCTCGTAGGCAAAGCCCTCATAGGGCGTCTCCTTCTCCTCGTTGGCATAGGGCTGGTCGTAGAGGACCTCCTTGAGCTGCCAGAGGTGGTCTGCCGCCGGGACTACGTACAGGAATGCGCCGCCGGGGCGCACCACCCGGCGAAACTCCTCCAGGGCCAGGGGAGAAAAGCAGTCCAGCAGCACATCCGCCGCACCGTCCGACAGAGGCAGATGGAAGGAGGAGGCCACAGCAAATTCCACGCCCTTTTCCCGCCGGGCGGCGTAGCGGAGGATGGCCTTGGAGATGTCGGCGCCCGCCATGCGGGGCCGCCGGCCCGCCGCCGTCAGGGCCTGATAGATCCCGGCGGTGTAGTAGCCCTCCCCGCAGCCGGCGTCCAGAATGGCCGACTCGGGGCCGGAACGGGCCAAAATCTCATTACAAAGGGTATTCAACAGGGGGGCATAATACCCTTTGGAGAGGAATTCCCGCCGGGCGGCGGCCATGCCCTTGTCGTCGCCGGGGGCAGCGGAGTGCTTTTGATTGGGGGGCAGCAGGTAGGTGTAGCCCTCCCGGGCGATGTCGAAGCTGTGCCGGTTGGGACAGCGGTAGACGTGTTCTTCCCGGGTCAGAGGTTCACCGCAGACGGGGCAGCAGAACAGGCTCATGACGCATCCCTCCGGGTGACATCGTTGATCCACTTGCGGCTGCGCAGGCGGTGGATGCCCCAGGGCATCTTGCACAGGTTTTCCGAGTAGATGCCCAGACACACCACCGGCAGCGGCGCGTCGAACACCAGCGCCGCCAGGGCGGATACCGGCACGGCCACGCCCCACAGGGGGGTCAAGTCGATGACCGTGGCCATCCGCACATCGCCGCCGGCCCGGAGCACGCCGGTGATGTTGGAGATATCAAAGGACTTGAGGGGCAGCAGGATCAGATACACCACGCACAGCATCACCGCCGCCCGGGTAGCCAGGGGGGAGAGGCTGAAGAGGGGATAGAGGTAGGGGATGAACAGCGTGGGCAGCGCCACTGCCAGCAATCCCGCCAGAATGAGTCCCAGCAGGAACGAGACGATGAGCAGACACCAGCTCAGATCGTACACCCGGTCCCGGGAGGCGCCCTCTCCGATGGATTTGCCCAGGATCACCGCCGTGGCGCCGGCCAGGCCGAAGCAGGAGACGGTGGTGAACTTGTCGACATTGCCCATGATGGTATAGGCGGCCAGCATGTCGGCGCTGTCGGCCATGTGGCCCAGGATGGCGGTCATGACAGTGGTGCCCAGGCCCCAGAGGGTTTCGTTGAGGAGCACCGGGGTGGCGTAGCG
Organism: uncultured Oscillospiraceae bacterium; assembly: GCA_944387035.1. Lineage (GTDB taxonomy): Bacteria > Bacillota > Clostridia > Oscillospirales > Oscillospiraceae > Oscillibacter. The sequence goes on from CALXDJ010000021.1 coordinate 18,674, forward strand.
GATGAAGCTGCGGGCCGTGTCCCGGCCGGGGCGCAGGAACTGCCGGGGCATCAGGGGAACCCGGCGGCTGAAGAGGACATACAGGACCACCAGCAAAAACTCCGCGATCCGGGAAATCAGCGTGGCCACGGCGGCGCCGGTGATGCCCAGGGCCGGGGCGCCGAAGTTTCCGAAGATCAGGCAGTAGTTCAAAAAGGTGTTGAGCAGCATGGAGCAGGCGAAGACCTTCATGCCCAGGGAGGGATTTTCCGCGCTGCGCTGCATGCTGACATAGACGCTGCTCACGGCGTTGAAGATGTAGGAGATGCCCACGATCTTGAGATACGGCGCGCCCATCTCAATGAGGATGGAGTTGTTGGTGACCAGGGAGAGCACCTGGGTGGGGAAAGTGAAGAGGATCAGGGCCGCCAGGGCGGTGATGCACACGCCGGTGTAGGCGGCGAAGCCCATGCAGCGGTTGATGGCCTCGATGTCCTGTTTGCCCCAGTACTGGCTGACCAGGATGGTCAGACCGCTCATCAATCCGAAGATGATGACCTGGATCAAAAAGATGGGGGCGTTGGCCGCCGTGACGGCGGAGAGCTCATAGTCGCCCAGCAGGCCCACCATGAAGGTGTCCACAAAGCCCAGGGAAGTGGTGATGAGATTTTGCAGGATCAGCGGCAGGGCCAGCAGGAAAAGCCGCTTGTAAAAGCCGGGTTCCCGGCGCAGATAGTGCAGCATACATACCTCACTTGGGTGGATTTGAGAATGTGCCGGCTGCCCGCTTACAGCATGGGCATCCGGGTGTCGTGATGGCGCCGCAGGGCCGCGGCGCACTGGTCGATGTCGTCCCGTGTGGTCTCCGGGCCGAAGCTCAGGCGGATGACGCCGCCGGAGACCCGCTTGGCAAGCTTCAAAGCCGCCACTACGTGGCTGGGCTTGCCCTGGTGGCAGGCGGAGCCTGCCGAGATGCAGATGCCCTGGGCGCCCAGGTCGTTGACGATGTTCTGGCTGGGCCAGCCCGCCAGGGACAGCGCCAGGATATGGGGCGCGCCGCCGCCGAGAATCTGGACGTCGGGAATGGCGGAGAGCTGCTCCACGGCATAGTCCCGCAGGGATGCCATGCGGGCGAGGGTTTCCTCCAGACCGGAAAGGCGCAGCTCCACGGCCTTGGCAAACCCGGCGATCTGGGCCGTGGCCTCCGTGCCGGAGCGCAGGCCGTCCTCCTGGCCGCCGCCGGGGAGCAGGGGCCGGGGATTGCGGACCCGGGGACCCACATACAGCGCGCCGATGCCCTTGGGGCCGCCGATCTTGTGGGCGGAAACGCTGACAAAGTCCGCGCCCAGGGTCCGGGCGGCAAAGGGAACCTCCAAAAAGCCCTGGACGGCGTCGGTGTGCAGCAGGGTCTTGGGGTTTTTGGCTGCCAGGCCCCGGGCGATTTCGGCGATGGGGAAGACGTTGCCCAGCTCGTTGTTGACCATCATGATGCTGACCAGGGCGGTGTCCGGCCGCACGGCGTCCAGCACCGCCTGGGCGGAGAGATTGCCCTGGGCGTCGGGGGTGAGATACGTCACCTCGCAGCCGTCCTGCTGGGCCCAGCGGCAGGCCTCCAGCACGGCGCTGTGCTCCACGGCGGTGGTGACGATGTGGCGGCCCAGATGGCGGTTTTGCCACAGAGCGGCCCGGACGGCCCAGTTGTCGCACTCGGTTCCGCAGGAGGTGAAGAACAGCGCCTTGGGATCGCAGCCCAGGGCACCGGCGATGGTCCGGCGCCAGGCGGCCAACTGCTTTTTCATCTCCAGGCCCATGGGATACTGGGCGCTGGGATTGGCGAATTGCTCGGTCAAAACGGCGTACATGGCATCCGCCACCGCCCGGGGCACCGGGGTGGTGGCGGCGTGGTCCAGATAGATCATGGTAAGACTCCTTTTCTTGGGGGTTGCCCAACGGCACATTTCCAAGTATAATCAGGAAAGCCAGACTATTATATAGAGAATTTGCGAAAAGCGCAAGGAGTAACCCATGAAAGTTGCCATTTACACCCTGGGGTGCAAAGTGAATCAATACGAGACCCAGGCCATGGAGCAGACGCTCCGGGCCCGGGGCCATGAGGTGGTGCCCTTTTCCCAGGAGGCGGACGCCTATGTGGTCAATACCTGCTCGGTGACGGCGGTGAGCGATCAGAAGTCCCGGCAGGTGATCCACCGGGTGAAAAAGCAGCATCCCGACGCGGTGGTGGCGGTGTGCGGATGCTATTCCCAGACCCATGCCGACGATGTCCGGGCTCTGGGCGTGGATCTGCTCTCCGGCACCGGGGACCGGCAGGGCTTTTTGGACCTGCTGGAGGAGGCCGTGGTCCAGCGCCGGCCCATCGAGGCCCTGGACCGCTCCTTTGACCGGCGGATCTTCGAGGTGCTGCCCGCCGGCGGCATGACGGAGCGGACGCGGGCCATGCTGAAGGTGGAGGACGGGTGCGTGAACTTCTGCACCTACTGCATCATCCCCTACGCCCGGGGACCGGTGCGCTCTCTGCCGCTGGAGACGGCGGTGGAGCAGACCGCCCAGCTGTGCCGGGAGGGGTATCGGGAGATCGTGCTCACCGGCATTGAGATCTCCTCCTGGGGCCGGGACCTCAAGACCGGCGAGAGCCTCATCGACCTGATGGAGGCGGTGTGCCGGGCGGCCGGTCCGGTGCGGATCCGGCTGGGCAGCCTGGAGCCCCGGACCATCACGGAGGACTTCTGCCGCCGGGCTGCGGCGCTTCCCAACCTGTGCCCGCAGTTCCATCTCTCGCTGCAAAGCGGCTGCGACGAGACCCTCCGGCGGATGAACCGCAAGTACGATACCGCCCGATATGTGCAATCTGTTGAACTTTTAAATCAATATTTTGAACATCCGGCCATTACCACGGACCTCATCACCGGATTTCCCGAGGAGACGGAGGAGGAGTTTTCCAAGACGCTTTCCTTCCTGGAGCGGTGCGGATTTGCCCAGATGCACATCTTCCCCTACTCCATCCGGCCGGGCACTCCGGCGGCGGATATGCCCCAGGTGCCCAAGGCGGTGAAGGAGGAGCGGGCCCACCGGGCCGCCCAGGTGGCCGCCGGACTGCACCGGAAGTATCTGGAGGGCTGCGTGGGCCGGACGTATCCGGTGCTCTTCGAGCAGCCCCGGGACGGCCGCTACTTCGGCCACGCCCCCAACTACATGGAGGTTCTGGTGGACGGAGCGGATCTGCACAATCAGGTGCGCCGCGTGACCATCACCGGTACGGACGGCGAGGTGCTGCTTGGCACCCTGGCGGAGGCGTGAGATGAGAAGTCACTTTTTTGCCTATATCGCCCGGATGCGGTTCATCCAGCGCTGGGCGCTCATGCGCAACACCGCTTCGGAAAATGTGCAGGAGCACAGCCATCAGGTGGCGGTGCTGGCCCACGCCCTGGCCGTGATCCGCAACCGGTTCTTCGGCGGGACCGTGGACCCGGGGACGGTGGCCGTGGCGGCGCTGTACCACGACGCCAGCGAGATCCTCACCGGGGATATGCCCACCCCCATCAAGTACTACAATCCTGCCATCCGGGATGCGTACAAGGACGTGGAGGCCCTGGCGGAGCGCAAGCTCACGGAGATGCTGCCCCCGGCGCTGCAGGAGGACTACCGTTCCATCCTCACCATCCAGGACCCGGAGGTGGCGGCACTGGTGAAGGCGGCGGACAAGCTCTCGGCGTATATCAAGTGCCTGGAGGAGCTCAAGGCCGGGAACAACGAGTTCCGGGAGGCTGCTGCCCAGACCCGCCAGGCCCTGGAGGGCTACGGCCTGCCGGAGGTGGACTACTTCCTGAAGACGTTTCTGGAGAGCTTCTCCCTCTCTCTGGACGAGCTGAAATAAACAACGCGGCAGCCTATGGGCTGCCGCGTTTTCATATGATTCTTATAGGGACCGTTTTCCGAAGGGAACAAAGAGAAACGGCGCCAGACACGCCGCCAGAGCCGAGACGGGAAGATGTCCGGTGAGGTGGTACAGGGCGGAGGTGGGGGCAGCGGTCCAGTTCTGGATCAGCGCTACCGGAAACAGGAGGGGAAGGAGCAGATCCGGCGCCAGCAGCTGGATGAGGCACAGCACCAAATCGATTCCGGCGAAGATGGCGGCGGAGACGGCGATTTCCCGCCGGGTCATGGACCGGAAGACCAGCAGCCCGCCTGCCAGCAGCACCAGCACGAACAAAGCGCCATTGAGGAGGGCCGAGCGCAGGGGGTCAGCGGAGAGTACCGGGGTTCCGTCTGGTCCAGGCGTCTCCACAACGATGAAGAATCTGCCCAGGTAAACCGTGAGGTAAAAGCTGACGGCGCTGGCAACGGCGCAGAACACCGGGACCCTCCACAGGGTTTGAGGCCGAATGGTCATCACGCATTCCTCCTTTAATATGGGGGACCGCAGAAATTCCCCTTTTTTTCAGTATAGCAGAAAGACGCCATCCCGGCAAGCGGCCGGGATGGCATTTAATTCAGGGTATCGGCGTTTTGGGCAAACAGCTCCGCCACTCTCTGCGCCGTGGCGGGACAGGTGGTAAGCTCCGGGTCCCGCTCCAGAAGATCCCGGGCGGCGGCCTGGGCCTCCTGCAGCAGGGCGGTGTCACAGCCGATGTCCGCCACCCGCAGTCCCGGCAGGCCGTGCTGGCGCTGCCCGAAGAAGTCGCCGGGACCCCGCAGCCGCAGGTCCTCCTCGGCGATGCGGAAACCGTCGGTGGTCTTGGTCATGACCCGCAGGCGCTGGCGGGTCTCCTCGTTGCGGTTGTCGGAGATCAGGATGCAGTAGGATTGGTGCTTGCCCCGGCCCACCCGGCCCCGGAGCTGGTGGAGCTGGCTGAGGCCGAAGCGTTCGGCGTTTTCCACTACCATGACGGCGGCGTTGGGTACGTCCACGCCCACTTCGATGACGGTGGTGGAGACCAGAATATCCGTCTCCCGGGCGGCAAAGGCGGCCATGACGGCGTCCTTTTCCCGGGGCTTCATCTTTCCGTGGACAAAGGCCACCCGCAGATCGGGGAAGATTTCCGTTTGCAGATGCCGGGCGTACTCCGTGACGGCCTTGCGCTCGTCGCTGCCGCCGTCCTCCCCCTCGTCCACCATGGGGCAGACCACATAGGCCTGCCGTCCCTGGTCCACCAGTTTGCGGATAAACGCATAGACCCGGGGGTGATAGCTGCCGGGGACGGCGTAGGTTGCCACCGGCTGGCGGCCGGGGGGCAGCTCGTCGATGATGGACACATCCAGATCCCCGTAGAGGATCAGGGCCAGGGTCCGGGGAATGGGCGTGGCGGACATGACCAGAGTGTGGGGGTGGGTCCCCTTGGCGGCCAAAGCGGCCCGCTGAGCCACACCGAAGCGGTGCTGCTCGTCGGTGATTACCAGCCCCAGGTTGGCATAGCCCAGATCCCCGGTAATCAGGGCGTGGGTGCCGATGACAAAGTCAATCTCTCCGCTGGCCAGGGCCGCGGCGGTGGCCCGCTTTTCCCGGGCGGGGGTGGAACCGGTGAGCAGGCCGCACCGGATGCCCAGAGGCTCCAGCAGGGAGGCAAGACCTGCGTAATGCTGCCGGGCCAGAATTTCCGTGGGGGCCATAAGGGCCGCCTGACGGCCGTTTTTCACGCAGAAATAGGCGCAGGCAGCGGCCACCATGGTTTTGCCGGAGCCCACGTCACCCTGGCACAGCCGGTTCATGGGGACGCCGGAGACCATGTCCGACAGGGCCTCGTCCACGCACCGCCGCTGGGCGCCGGTGAGGGAGAAGGGCAGCGCCTGGTAGAAGGCATCCATGTCCACGGGAGCGAAGGGCTCTACATGGACCACTTCCCGGCGGCGGCGCAGCCGCTGGAGGCCGATGGTGAAAAAGAACAGTTCCTCAAAGGCCAGACGCCGCCGGGCCAGGGCCAGGGCCTCCTCGTGTTCGGGGAAGTGGATGTTCTCATAGGCGTAGTTGATGCGGCAGAGATGATGGGCCTGGCGGACCTCGTCGGGCAGGGCGTCGGGGAGGATGCCGGTGCACGCGTCCAGCCCCTGGCGGATGGACCGGGAGAGAATCAGCTGGCTGACCCCGGCGGTCAGGGGATAGATGGGCACGATCCGGCCGGTGAACTCCCGGCGTCCGATGGGTTCCACCACCGGAGACGTCATGCGGCGGCGCAGAAGATTTCCCTCCGCCCGGCCGTAGAAGAGGTACGTCTCTCCCTCGTGAAGCTGGTTTTTCAGCCAGGTCTGGTTGAAGAAGGTGACCTCCAGCATGCCGGTGTCGTCCACGGCCCGGACCTTGACCAGGTCCATTCCCTTGCGGATGTGGGAAAGGGTGGGCGGCGCGGCGATCATGGCGGCCACACAGGCGGGGGTATCCGGGTTCAGCTGGGCGATGGGGACGATCTGGGTGCGGTCCTCATAGCGCCGGGGGAACCAGCTGATGAGATCCCCCAGGGTGGCAATGCCCAGCTTTTCCAGAGCCTTGGCCCGCTGGGGACCGATGCCGTGGATGAACTGGACGCTGGTTTTGAGGTCTGCCATACCGCCGCCTCCTTTCCTCTTGGATGGCACCATTATACGCATTTTTGCAGAACTTGAAAAGCACCGGTTTGCAAAACGATGATGGGGAAGTGGAAAGGCTGTGGAAAAGTCAGGGGGAAAGGGACGGCGAGGCAGTCCGGCGGGTCGGGTTCCAGCGCTGTCTGCACAGCAAAACCGCCCTGCCGCGTAGTTCCGGCAGGGCGGTTTTTGTCAATATATCAGATATTTTTATTGATATAGTCTACAAATTGATAGGTCAGGCCGTTTTCCTCCACGGGATCGCTGATGCACTCCACGTCCCAGCCCGGGAGTTTGTCCAGGTTGGGGAAGAAGGTGTCCGCGCCTTCGGCCACGGCGTCCACCCGGGTGAGATAGACCCGGGTACACCGGGAGAGCAGGGCGGTGTAGACGCTGCCTCCGCCGATCACCCAGAGCTTGTCCGGGTCCTCATCGGCGGCGGCGTCCAGAGCCTCCGCAAGGCTGGAGACGATGACGGCGCCCTCCCGGTCAAAGTCGGCGTTGTGGGTGATGACGATGTTGCGCCGGCGGGGCAGGGGCTTGCCGCCGGGGAAGGAGTCCAGGGTCTTGCGTCCCAGGATGACGGTGCCGTCCAGAGTCATGGAACGGAAGCGGCGCATGTCCGTAGGCAGGGAAAACAGCAGGTCGCCGTCCCGGCCGATGGCCCAGGCGCGGTCTGTGACAACGATGGCATTCATGAAAACATCTTCTTTCAAATGGCGATGGGGATTTGATCCTCGAAGGGGGCGGGGGTATAGCCCTCCAGGGAGAAGCTGTCCCGGGTGAAGGCGTAGAAGTCCGTCACGCTGGGATCGATGGTGAAGCGGGGGGCCGGAGTGGGCGTCTGGGTGAGCATCTTTTCGATGATGGGGACGTGCCGGTCATAAATGTGGGCATCGGCGATGACGTGGACCAGTTCGCCGGCCTGCAGTCCGCTGACCTGGGCAAACATATGCACCAGCACGGCATACTGCACCACGTTCCAGTTGTTGGCGGCCAGCATGTCCTGGCTGCGCTGGTTCAAGATGGCGTTGAGGGTGTTGCCGGAGACGTTGAACGTCATGGAATAGGCGCAGGGATACAGGTGCATCTCGTGGAGATCCTGGAAGTTATAGAGGTTCGTCATGATCCGGCGGGAGGCGGGGTTGTGCTTGAGGTCATAGAGCACCCGGTCCACCTGGTCCATCTCCCCCTCAGGGTAGACGTGCTTGATGCCCAGCTGATAGCCGTAGGCCTTGCCGATGGAGCCGGTCTCATCAGCCCACTGGTCCCAGATGTGGGCATTGAGATCGTGGACGTTGTTGGATTTTTTCTGCCAGATCCACAGCAGTTCGTCCACCGCGGTTTTCCAGTAGGTCCGCCGGAGGGTGAGAATGGGAAATTCCTCCTGGAGATTGTAGCGGTTGACGATGCCGAATTTCTTAATGGTATGGGCGGGGGTGCCGTCGTCCCAGTGGGGACGGACATTCTGGTCGGTATCCCACACGCCGGTATCCAGAATCTCCCGGCAGGTGCGGATGAAAAGCGCGTCGGCCTGGCTCATACTCTGCCTCCTTTAGCCGTATTTGCACCCAGTATAGCAAAATCCGCTGGGAAAGACAAGCAAGTTTTGACCGGCGCAGCAGCTTGCCAAATGTGAGCAAGTGCGGTAAGATGATCGGCGGAGAGGAGGCGGTGCCATGACAGAATACAGCAATGCGGACAAGCGGGGCTACCTGGATCAGGGTTTCCGCCTGTTCCATTTGAAAGACACGCTGGCGCAGAAGCTCCAGCCGCATTACCATGAGTTCGACAAGATCATTCTGCCCCTGGGCGGGCGGGTGACCTACGTGGTGGAGGGCGTGGCGTATTTTCTCAAGCCCTGGGACATGCTGCTGGTGCAGCACAATCTGATCCACCGGGTGGCCATCGATCCGGAGGAGCCCTATGAGCGGATCGTGATCTGGCTGGGGCGGGAGTGGATGGCCTCCCGCAGCGATCCCGGCGAACCGCTGGACGCCTGTTTTGAGACGGCCCGGCGGCAGGGGTTCCACCTGCTGCGCACCGACGGGGACCGGCGGCTTTTCTACATGCAGAAGATCCAGCAGCTGGAGGAGGCCCTGCGCTCCACGGAGTTCGGCGCCGGGAGAATGGCGGATACTCTGTGCCAGCAGCTGCTCATCGGGGTGAACCGGGATATGCTGCGTTATCCCACGGCCCGGGAGGAGCGGGACAGCTACCGGGTGGACCCCAAGATGGAGGAAGTGCTGCGCTATATCGCGGCCCATCTGGAGGAGCCGCTGTCGGTGGATCTGCTGGCCCGGGAGTTTTATCTCAGCCGGTATTATCTCATGCACCGGTTCAAGGCCGTCACCGGCTATACCGTCCACCAGTACATCAGCCAGAAGCGGCTGCTGCGGGCGGGAGAGCTGATCCGGGAGGGCGTGCCGGTGATGAAGGCGGCGGAGCAGGCGGGGTTCCGGGAGTATTCCACCTTCCTGCGGGCCTTCCAGAACACCTTCCGCATGAGCCCCCGGGAATTTCGCTGAAAAAACCGCGGACAGGAATCGTCCTGTCCGCGGTTGCTTGTTTTGCCGGAATGTGGGATGCTTAGTCCCGGGCGCACAGGCGCAGAATCTCAGCCATTTCCTCGGGGCCGATCTTGACGAAGCTGCCGAAGGGGAAGCCCGCGGGCTTTTCGGCCCGGTGAGCCACCATGGCGGGGATGTCCTCGGTCTTGGCGCCGACCTGGGCCAGAGTGACGGGCAGGCCCAGGGAGCGGAAGAACTCCCGCAGACGGGCAATGCCGGCCCGGGCCGTGACCTCGGGATGGGCGAAGTCCATCTCGCAGCCAAAGACCTCCACGGCGAACTTGGCAAAGCGCATCACGTCGTGGTTCATGACAAACTCCATCCACGCGGGCATCACCACCGCCAGGCCCGCGCCATGGGCGCAGTCGTAGAAGGCGGAGAGCTCATGCTCGATCTGGTGGCTGGCCCAGTCCTGGGCCCGGCCGATGCCGCAGCTGTTGTTGTGTGCCAGCATGCCGGCCCACATGAGGTCCGCCCGGGCGGCGTAGTCGTCGGGCTGGGCAATGGCCTTGGGCGCGGCGGCCAGAATGGTCTTGAGCAGGGCGTGGCACAGCCGGTCGGTGAGATCCACGTCCGTGGTGTTGGTGAAGTAGCGTTCGCAGATGTGGGCGATCATGTCCGCCGCGCCGCTGGCGGTCTGATAGGCCGGCAGGGAGCAGGTATAGCGGGGGTTGAGGACGGAGAACTTGGGCCGGATCACGTCGGTCTTGGGGCAGCCCCACTTGAGGTTGCCTTCCTCCAGGGTAATGACGCAGCTGTCGCTGCCCTCACTGCCGGCGGCGGAGATGGTCAGCACGGTGCCCACGGGCAGGGTGCGCTCGATCTTGGCCTTGCCGGTGAAGAAGTCCCAGAAGTCCCCGTCATAGGGCAGGCCGAAGCCGATGGCCTTGGCGGTATCGATGACGGAGCCGCCGCCCACGGCCAGGAGGAAGTCCACATTCTCCCGGCGGCAGATCTCGATGCCCTCGTAGACCTTGCCGCTGCGGGGGTTGGCCTGAACGCCGGAGAGCTCGAAGTAGGGAATGCCCTCGGCCTGCAAAGAGGCGGTCACGGCGTCATAGGCGCCGTTGCGCTTGACGGAGCCGCCGCCGTAGACCAGCAGCACCCGGCTGCCGCCGAAGCGTTTGACGAGAGCGCCGGTGTTTTGCTCCTCACCGTCACCGAAGGCAAAGAGCGTGGGGGAGTAGAATACGAACCGATCCATGTACAAAACCCTTCTTTCTGAAAAATAAGGTGGAAAACGGAATCAATAGCCCCGGCTGCGGTCCACCAGATGGCGCAGCGGCCGGCCGGCGGCGTAGTTGGCCAGGTCCTCACAGAACATGTCCACGTTGGAGTCGCAGGTGTGGCCCAGGGTGAGGTTGCCGGAGGTGTGGGGGGTGAGCACCAGGTTTTTGGCGTCCCACAGGGGATCGTCCTGGGGCAGGGGCTCGGGAACCATAACGTCCAGGGCGGCACCGGCGATGGCGCCGGAGTTCAGGGCCTCCACCAGGGCGGGCTGGTCGATGGCGGTGCCCCGGCCCACATTGATGACGATGGCGTCGGAGGGCAGCAGGGCGATGCGCTCCCGGCTGAGGATGCCGGCGGTCTCCGCCGTGCCGGGCAGAGCCATGACCAGAATGGTGGTCTTGGGCAGCACGGCGTCCAGATCGGCGATGGGGTGCATCTCGTCATAGACATCCGCCCGGGCCTTGCCGCTGCGGCTGATGCCTACGATGCGGGCGGCGCCCATGCCCCGCATCCGGGCGGCCACGTTGCTGCCGATGTCGCCGGCGCCCAGAATGGTAACCTCACTGTCCCGAATGGAACGGATGGTCCGGGGAAGGGGCCACTGGTGCTGGCGCAGGGGCTCGGCAAACTCCGGCAGCCGCCGCAGCAGCATCAGGGTCACCATCACCACATGCTCGGCGATGGTGACGCCGTAGCTGTTGGAGTTGGTGAGCATGCAGTCGGGATTGGCGAAGATGCCGTCATTTTTGCAGTAGACATCCACACCGGCGGAGGAGGCGCAGTACCATTTCAGTGTAGCGGGCGCGGTGCGCAGCAGGTCGGGGGACTGGGCGTAGAGCACCTCGCAGTGCTGCAGGCACGCCTTGGCCTCGTCAAACTGGCTGGACGTGAAGAAGTGGGGAACAAAGCCCGCGTCCTGGGCGGTCCGGGTGATCTGGGCCTTGTGGGCGTCGGTGAGGAAATCCTGGAAAATACAGACTTCGCGGTTCATGAATGAGTAACCTCCTTGGAGATGGATTGACAGACTTGTTCGGCGGCACGCATGCCGTCGGCGGCGGCGGAGAGAATGCCGCCGGCGTAGCCGGCGCCCTCGCCGCAGGGGTAGAGCCCCCGGAGGGAGGATTGGTACGTCTCGTCCCGGGGAATGCGCACGGGGGAGGAGCTGCGGCTTTCCACCGCGGTGAGCACGGCGTCGGGCTGATCGTAGCCCAGGAGCTTGGCGCCCAGCAAAGGCAGGGCCTGCGCCATGGTCTCGGCCACGAAGGGAGGCAGGCACTCCCACAGGTTGGTCCAGGTGACGCCGGGGCGGTAGCTGGGCTTGACCCGGCCGGGGCCCGTGGAGGGGCGGCGGGCCAGGAAGTCCTCCACCCGCTGGGCCGGAGCCCGGTAGTCTCCGCCGCCCAAGGCGAAGGCGGCCTCCTCCAGACGGCGCTGGAAAGCGATGCCCGCCAGGGGATCGTCGCTGCCGAAATCCTCCGGCGTGACGTTGACCAGCAGGGCACCGTTGATGTTGGCGCGGTCCCGGGCAAATTCGCTCATGCCGTTGGTGACCACCCGTCCGGCCTCGGAAGCGGCGGCCACCACCTCACCGCCGGGGCAGACGCAGAAGGAGAAGGCGGAGCGGCCACCCGGCAGGTGGCAGGATAATTTATAGGTAGAGGCCGGCAGGCCGGGGTGCCCGGCGAAGCGGCCGTACTGGGCGGCGTCGCAGTCGGACTGGCGCTGCTCAATCCGCACGCCTACGGCAAAGGGCTTGGCCTCCAGGTGCACGCCCCGCCGGTGGAGCATGGCAGCGGTGTCCCGGGCGGAATGGCCGGGACAGAGAATCAGATGGCGGCAGGGCAGGGATTGTGCCCCCTCCGGTCCGGCGATCCGGATGCCGGTGAGGACGCCATCCTGAATCTCCAGATCCTCCAGCCGGGTTTCAAAGCGGATGTCCGCCCCCAGGGCCAGAAGCTTGCGCCGGATGCCCTGCAGGGTGCGGTAAAGGTAGTCGGTGCCTACATGGGGCTTGGCGTCAATGAGGATATCCTCCGGCGCGCCGCAGGATACGAGAGTTTCCAGAATGAAGCGGTGGCGGGGGTCCCGGGTGCCGGTGGAGAGCTTGCCGTCGGAAAACGCGCCGGCACCGCCCTCACCGAACTGAACGTTGGAGGTCTCGTCCAACCCGCCACCGGACCAGAACCGCTCCACATCCGCCCGGCGCTGCTCCACGGGGCGGCCCCGCTCGAGCAAAATGGGCCGCAGTCCGGCCTGGGCCAGCACCAGGGCGGCAAAGAGGCCGCCGGGGCCTGCGCCCACCACCACCGGCGGGATCTCCGGCGGAGAAATCGGATCGGGCAGCGCATAGGGCTTGGGACGCTCCATCCGGGAGACCTTCCGGCTGCGGCACCGGCGCAGTACGGCCGCCTCGTCCTTCACAATGGCCTCCACGGTGTAAACCAGCTGTACGCCGTCCCGGGCGTCGATGCTGCGCCGCAGCACCCGCAGAGAGACAAATTCCTTTACCCGCAGGAGCCGAGCGGCTTCGGCGGTCAGCTCCGCCATGCCGGCGCCGGGGGGCAGCTTGATGTTTTCAATCTTGAGCAAAGCGGTTGATTCCTTTCATGACAGTGATCTCTGCCTCATCATAGCACAGATTCCCTGGCAGGAAAACCGGTTTTGGAAATTTTCAGAAATCGAATGGTTACAGAAGGTTCACAAATGATTCAAAAGTCTTTCAGACATTTTTAAGCTAGCATGTTTATACTAAAGCCAAAGTTCAGGGAAGGAAACAAAGAATCCAGACGATGGCAAGTTCCTTCATGGATGGAAGCTTGTTCATTCAAAATATTTTTCGGCGAAAGAAACCGGGATACATAGGAGGAGAAATGAATATGTATAACGATGAACAGAACTTATATCATTACACATACCGCAAAGACGGCAGTGAGTCCGCTCCCAGAACGGAGAACCATGCCGCACCGCAGGAACCCATCCATCCGCAGTCTGCCGGCCCCCAGGGACCGGTGCAGGAGATGAAGCCAGTGAAAAAGAATCGCATGGGGCTCAAGATCATCGCGCTGGCCCTTTGCTGTGCCCTGTTGGGCGGCGCCGTGGGCGGCGGCGTGGTGTATGGAATCAGCGGCTCCGGCAGCAATTCCAGCATCAACGTCAGCAACCGGGCGGCCACCCAGGTGGCCATTAAAACCGTGGACGGCAAGACGGAGATGACCGACGCGGAGGTTTACGCCGCCAATGTCAACAGCGTGGTGTCCATCAATGTGACCGGCACCAGCGGCACCAACTTCTTCGGCCAGGAGGTCCAGACGGCCTCTTCCGGCTCCGGATTTGTACTGACCGCTGACGGCTACATCGTGACCAACTACCACGTGGTCAAGGACGCCAACACCGTCAAGGTCACCATGTACAACGGCGACACCTACGACGCCCAGTACGTCGGCGGCGATGAGGATTACGATATCGCCGTCATCAAGGTGGACGCCACCGACCTCCAGCCCGTCACCCTGGGCGACAGTGATACCCTGAACGTGGGCGACCACGTGCTGGCCATCGGCAACCCCCTGGGCGAGCTGACCTTCTCCATGAGTGAGGGCATCGCTTCCTCGGTCAACCGGGCCATCAATGTGGACGGCACCCCCTTCAATATGATTCAGGTGACCGCGTCCATCAACCCCGGCAACTCCGGCGGCCCGCTGCTCAACAGCTACGGTGAGGTCATCGGCATCGTGTCGGCCAAGTATTCCAGCTATGCCAGCGAGTCCGTGGAAGGATTGGGCTTCGCGATCCCCATCAACGATGTGGTGGCCATGATTGAGGACATCATGACCAACGGCTATGTCACCAACAAGCCCTACCTGGCCATTACCGGCGGCACCATGACCAGCCAGATGGCGGCCCAGTACCGCTACGACGTGGACAGCGGCGTGTTTGTCTACTCCGTGGAGGAAGGCGGCGCTGCCGACAAGGCCGGACTGAAGATGGGCGACGTCATCATCAAGGTGGATGACACCGACATTACCAGCATGGAAGACCTCACTGCCGTGAAGAAGCAGTATTCCGCCGGCGACACCGCAACCTTCACCATTTACCGGGAAGGCCAGGAGACGACGGTGGAGGTCACCTGGGACTCCGTACCCGCGGACCAGCAGACCAACCAGCAGGAGGCAAGCTCCAGCAGTGATCAGAACAGCCAGTATGACGGCAGCTACAACCCCTTTGAAGATTTCTTCCGTTACTTTTACGGAGGCGGATACAGCGGCTCCAGCGCCCACGAGGCGGCCTGACCCCCTTGCTCCGTGTCTGACGACGGCTTCGCGGCAACAGCTGCGGCAAGGCAAAAAGCCGTCCTTGCGACGGACACAATTCATAAAAAAAGCGCACCGTGGAATTTCCACGGTGCGTTTTTTTTAAGACTTACTGCTGTGCCTCGTCATCGTTTTTCTTGTTGCGGTTTGCAACAGCGGCAATCACCATAATAACGATGAACGCAACGATCAGAATACCACCAGTGCTCATAACGGGACCTTCCTTTCTGCATTAACGAGTTCTTGATGTGCTGTATAAATTTCTTAACGGAACCTTTACACACAGTATAGCGAAGAAGTAACCAAAAAGCAAGGGGTATTTCCATAAAAATTTGACGAATTGCAAAAAAGTACCAGATTGCAAAGGAGAATTTTTGGCAATGGAACACTAAATTTGACCGTTAAAGCATGAAAAGACTTCTTTTTGCAGGAAAAACAAATTTTGGAAGGAAAAATGGAAAAAATCGTTTTCTTCTTAACAATCGAAAAACGGCCCCTGTAGACACCGAAGATCCGCCATTTTTCCATGATACGAAGAGATTTGGTACGAGGCGCACATAAAAGTTGAGCTGAAGAAGCGGGATTATATGGGGTTTATACCGGGATTATATGTTGAGAAAGGCGGTGCATTATGGTATAATCAAAAAATCAATGACCATTCGACATTCCGGGGCAACGGCGGGACCGGTCGGGCTGCGGCTGGACGGACCAGAGCGGGCGCCGCGGAAGATCGCAGAATAAGGAGACGTGAACTTCTATGAAGCTGGGTATCGTAAGACAGCGGCCTGATTTCATAAGTCTCCAAACATCCTCGCTGTTCCATAAAAGCTTACGGGCGCAGGCGATTACGAAAATCGGAGCTTATGAAACTCCATATAGGCTTTTGAATCTCCCCGCCAAAATGGTACAGTAATGGTACAGTAAAAGAGCAATACACAACGGGAAAAAGAGCGTCATGCAGCAGAGCACGGACCACAAATAGACAGCTAGATGATCGGCCCGCCGGTTCCATTTGGAACCGGCGGGCCGATTGCAATCTCTCCATTGTCACGCTTCTGCCGAATCAAGATAGATGGCGCCGCCCTCGCAGTTGTTGAAGGCGATGGCGGCAGTCTTGATGTTTTCCACATCCTCTCGCTTCAGCTCAGCCGTTTTGTTATCCGTGAACATGGCACACCCCCTACAACCAATCTAATAATCTGATGATTATTAGATTCAGGAATCAAATAGGCTGAATGTTACAGCCGTTCACGGCTGGTCATCTACCTATGAACGACTTATAAAACCTACCAAATTTTTCCTACCTGACACAAGAAGGCCTTTTCCTTGTCGGGAGGGTCGTACTTTGTCCGATCAAATCCGCGCTTTAGTGCGGGAATCTCAACTTCGAGTCCGAGCCGCCGTCAGGCAACCAGCATTTTTATGATTGAATGGAAAGGGGCGCTATTGGGTCCCTTTTCCGAAATTAGATGGGCTTCTCTTGTTATAC
>CALXDJ010000022.1 GCA_944387035.1 uncultured Oscillospiraceae bacterium
AGCACGAACACGTTGATCAGGCACATGACCACCAGAGGATCGCTGGACAGTGCGCTGATGGCCGCTGCGATGGCCTGAGGAATCCGAGCCACCGTAATCACCATAGCCAGAGCCTGGCAGGCTGCCACAATCAGCATGATCACGGCGGTGGACTTTGCAGAACCAATGGCAACCTTCTTCAGGAGCTTCAGGTTCATCTTCTTATAGAGGAAGGTGGACACAACCCAAGCATACACGCAAGCCACCACGCCGGCTTCCGTCGGAGTGAAGATACCGGAGAGGATGCCGCCCATCATGATCACGGGCATCATCAGCGCGGGGAATGCCTTCTTAAAGGCAGTCCAGATCTCCTGCGGAGTGGCCTTGGGCTGGAGGGCATAGTTCTTCTTCTTGTTCATGAAGTACCATGCCAGCATGCAGACCAGACCCGTAATGATGCCGGGAATCACGCCGCCGATGAACATTCTTGTCACCGATGCGCCACTCAAGACACCAAAGATGACCATGGGTAGGGACGGGGGAATGATGGGACCCGTAATGGAACCGGCGCACACGCAGGCGGTGGAATCTGCTGCGTCATAGCCCTCTTTGATCATGATCGGCAGCATGATACCACCGATAGCGGAAATCGTCACGACTGCCGCGCCGGTCAGAGCTGCGAAAATCATGCATGCCAGAATGGCGGCATAGCCGATACCCGCTCTGACGTGTCCCAGCAGAACCCGGCAGAATTCCACGATGCCCTTGGAAAGGTCGCCGGCCGTCATCAGGTCGCCGCAGAACACAAAGAAGGGAATTGCCAGCAGGGCGAAGTTATTCACGCCGCTGTACAGGTAAGAAGGCACGATCTCATACGAGGTTACGCCCGAGGCTTCCGCCATGGTCAGCACCGTCAGCAGGATAGAGAACGCGACAGGGATTCCCAAAAACAGGAATGTAAAAATTGAAATCAGAAAGACTGCCAGAATCATGCCGTTTTCTCTCCTCCTTCCTTTGCAGGCTGCTTGCGGAACATCTGGATCAGATGGAAGATGTTAATGATCAGCATAAACAGCATGGACAGGGGAATGATGGCCTGAACAACACCATAGGGGATCTTGGTCAGGGGCATCGGGTAGGTCAGATTCTCCATCACCAGGTTCATCGTAACCCGGATGGTCAGAATCATGATGCCGTCCACCAGCAGGTTGGAGATAATGTCAAACACCTTCCGGACTGCCGGCGGAACCAGAGAAACCACGATATCCACGCGGATATGGGTTCCTTCCTTCATCGCAACGATGGAGCCGATATAGGTCAGCCAGACAAATGCCATACGGGCAATTTCATCGGCAGCGGCAATACTGTGGTTGAACACATATCTGCCAATGACGTTGGCGAAGGTCACGATCACCATGATAATCATGGACAGATACAGGACCCAGTCCACCGCCTGCCACAAAACATTTTCTACTTTTTTCATAAATTTTTCCCTAAACTAAAACCGTGAAGTTTCGCTTGCATCAGGCCGCTGCTTCAGCAGTTTCGGCAGTCTCAGCGGTGTCGGCAGTACCGGCAGCGTCATCAGCAGTGCCAGCGCTGGCTCTGTACTCCTCCTGGAGCGCCTCGATCTTGGTCATGATGTCGTCGAACTCGGGATACTCGGAACGATACTCGTCGATAACGCCGCTACCGGCAGCCTTCATCTCTTCACGATCGGGATAGGTGACTTCCAGACCATACTCCTGCAGGGTCTCAACGTCATCCACCATGGCCTGCAGGAACAGCTCCAGCTGCTTCTGAACGAAAGCCTCGCAGGCCTCATCCACCACAGCCTGGTCCTCAGCGGACATGCTGTTGTAGAAGTCCTCGTTGAACAGGACGAAGTTCATAGCGATCTGGTGGTTGGTCATAGCCAGATAATCCTGGACCTCATACCAGCCGTTGGCCAGCAGAGTGGAGGGGGGATTCTCCTGGCCCTCGATGGTGCCCTGCTGCAGAGCGGTGAAGATCTCGGTCATGGGCATGGTAACAGGGGCAGCACCCAGCAGCTCAAAGTTTCTCACATAGTGGGAAACGGTGGGCAGACGCAGCTTCAGGCCCTTCAGGTCGGCCAGGCTGTTGATGGGGCGCACGTTGTTGGACACGCAGCGGTTGCCGTTGATGCTGCAGCCGCGCAGGATGTAGTGGGACTGAATCAGGGCATCCTGGAAGATCTGCTGGATCTCGGGATCGTTGCAGACTGCGGAAGCCTCTTCCACGCTGTCGAAGACCCAGGGGAAGTCGGCAGCATACAGGGCGGGATAACGGTCAGCCATCAGGTTGCCGGTCACGCAGCACTCGATGGTACCCAGGGACACGCCCTCGTTGAACTCGGTCTCGGAGCCCAGGCCGTTGTTGCTGTACAGCTCCACGGTGTAGCGGCCTTCCGTGCCCTCATCGATCATGGGCTTGAAGACCTCTTCCAGAGCGATGCTGGTGGGATGGGTATCGGCATAATAAGTAGCAACCTTCAGGGGAATACCCTTGGCCTCGCTGGTGTCGCCTCCCGCAGAATCACCGGTAGAATCCCCAGTAGAACCGCCGCAGGCAGCCAAAGCCGTCATCATGCCAACAGCCAGAATCAGGGACAAAATTCTCTTCTTCATTTCGCTTTTCCTCCTAAAAATCGAATTCTCTATTCAAATCCCCTTCCCCACGAAGAGGTCTGAATCTCATTTGCTGCACGGCTTTCCGCTGGAAGAACAAATGGATTTGGCCGCTCCCATATCTGGCCAAATCCGGACTTTCCGCAATGTGGAATTCCTTTTCAATGCTGCAACAGTAAAAAAGTGTCCCTGCTTTTATTGCATTTTCATCAAATTTCAAACAGGGACTGTTTCCTTTTTGTGCATCGTAGCACGCCCCCAAATTAAAAGCAAGCCTTTTCCAACATTTTCGGAAATTTTCCTAAATTTGAAAGCGAATTTTTGTCAATGCAAGTTTGGAGTCAAAATTCCCCTCCTTTTTTTGGGGTAATGCGGGCGAAATGATTGTGAGACAATGGATTGACGTCTTTTTTTGATATTTCTTTTTATTTGCTTCCCATCTTTTTACAGTTAGAATTGAAATCTTGCCTCTATAAAATGAAATCCCATACTCCCCTTATGTGGAAACCGGAGGACCGGTCCAAAAGGACCGTCCTCCGGCTTTGTATGACATTTCACTTGCGAAATGTATACTATATAAATTAATCCAGATAGGGGGGCAGATATGCCTCAGCACCGGTATAGGCGGCAATCATCTTCATCTCTTCATAAGTTTTCTCATTCAGAGATACGCCTTCCCGCAAAACGCGCTCCCGGGCCTCAGCGGATTTCTCACCGTGAATGAAGATCCGCTCCTGTCCCTCCGCCTTGTCCGAATCCCGGATCTCCTGGAGGTAGCGGTCCAGGGCCTCCCGGATTGCCTGCTTATCGCCAAACATTCCATAGTCCAGAGCGATAAAGCACTGGGCGATATTAGCCCGGCCGGGCGTCTTATAAATATAGTTGGATGTGGTGCCGCCGGAGAGGATTGCCGTGCAGATCTCACAGAGCATGGCAAAGCCATAGCCCTTATAGCCGGAAGTCAGCTCACCGGAGCCGCCCAGAGGCAGGATACCGCCGCCGGCCTTGGCAATGATGTTCTTGAGCACGCGGTTGGGATCGGTGCTGTCGTGTCCCGTTTCATCCAGTGCCCAGCCCTGGGGCAGCCCGTTGCCGCGCTTGACGTACACCTCCAGTTTTCCTCTGGGCACCACCGTGGTGGCCGCATCAAAGGAAAACGGGACAGGATCTGCAGGCATGGCGAAGGCAATGGGGTTGGTGCCCAGCATGGCCTGACGGCCAAAGGTCGGAACCATGATGGCCTCGGTGTTGGTCATGCACATGCCGATCATATCTTCCTTCACAGCCATCTTGGCATAGTAGCCGGCAATTCCGTAGTGATTGGAGTTCCGGACCGTGATCATGCCGAAACCATGCTGGCGGGCTTTGTCAATGGCCATGTTCATAGCCCGGATGCCCAGGGTCTGACCCATGCAGTCATTGCCTTCGATCACAGCAGAGAGCGGAGTCTCAAACACCACTTCGGGCTTGGCGTCCAGCTTGACCAGTCCGCCGGTAATTTCCTGATGGTACCGAATCAGTCTCTGAATTCCATGGGACTCAATCCCCGACAGATCCGCCGCCAGCAGAACATCCGTAATCTGGCGGCTCTCTTCCTCTGTAAAATGATATCCCTTAAACACCTCGCGGCAAAAGGTTTCCAGCTGTTCATACGATACGTGATGGTACTGCATAGCAATCGTCCCACTTTCCATATAGTTTCAGGGGTTGCCTATGTCCGGCTGCAGCAGGGGCAGGACAACCCATTCTGTATTTTTTACTATATGCCCTTCTCTCCCCTTGCGTCAATACTGCAGTTTGGAGAATAACCTCCCCCGTTTTTTGCGGATATTTCACAAAAACCGAGGCGGTTTTTCGGCGGGCTTTCAGATTTTTTAAAACCAGACTGTGAAAATCGTTTTCGTATGTTGAAAACAAAACCCACCTGTTGTATACTTGGGGCAGTTCGATCTGTTTGGGTTTCTGCCTTCTCCGCAGGACCCTGCAGGCACAGCATCTATCTGATTATTCAATAGGAGGTTTTCTCTCATGCCCAGCGGAAAAGCCAAAGAATCCCGCGCCTTTCAGTCCCCTTCCCGCTATATCCAGGGGCCGGGTGAACTCCGGAATCTGCCTGTCTTTGCGGCCAATTATGGTCCCACTGCACTGGCGATTATTGACACCTTTTTCTATCCGGAATACAGCGTGAAAATTCCGGAGCTGTTCCAGGCAGCGGGGATGACCGCCTGGACGGTGGAATTTTCCGGTGCCTCCTCCGACGAAGCGCTGGAGCGGCTTATCGCCTTCTGCCGCACGCTCCCCCAGATCCCTGATACATTTATCGGAATCGGCGGCGGGCAGACCTGCGATATCAACAAGGCCGTGGGTGCTACCTTCCGGAAGGCCTTTTTCAGCGTTCCCACCGCTTTGACCACAGACGCCCCCACCTCCACCCATACCATCATCAACAATCCTCACGAGCAGCCCCGTCTGATGGTCCACTACAAAAACCCGGACTATGTGGTGGTCGACACGGAGATCACCGTGCAGGCCCCCGCGTGGATGATGGTTTCCGGTATTGGTGACGCTTTGGCCACCTATATCGAGGCACAGGCCTCCTTTGCCAACAACAATGTGTGCAATGCCGGTGCCGGTGATTACCGTCCCACGCTCATGGCAATGTCTGCTGCAAAGCTGAGCTATGAGATTCTGCTGGAAGAGGGCCGCAGTGCCATTCGGGCCGCCCGGCAGCATCTGCGCACTCCGGCCTACGAGGATGTGGTGGAGGCCACGGTATTGCTTTCCGGCCTGGGCTTTGAATGCACCGGCGTATCCATTGCCCACGGTCTGCAGGCAGGCTTCCATGTGCTGCCCGTCAAGCCCTTGCTCCACGGGACCGGCGTGGGATACTGCACACTCATCCAGCTGATCGTGCAAAACGACAGCCGCTTTGGGGAGATTTTCTCCTTCTGCCGGGATATTGGTCTTCCGGTCTGCACCCAGGATTTGGGCCTGACTCCGGAAAACCGGGATGCAAGCATCTGCGCTCTGGTAGACGAGGTCTACGGCAAGCGTTGGAACGTTGCCAACGTGCCGCACTACTTCTCCCGCCAGACATTGATTGACGCCATTTACTACCTGGACGCTTATGCGGCCGAACAGGCCTGAGTCAGGTCAAGAAAGGACAGGGCAGACAAGATGAATCGTTTTGATATCAAGGGGAAAAAAGCCATTGTAACCGGCGGCACCCGGGGATTGGGACACGGCATGGCCGAAGGATTGCTGGAAGAGGGCTGTGAAGTGGTCATCGTCGGCAGCTCTGAGGGCGTCCATCGCGTCGCGGAGGAATTTCGCAGCCGCGGCTTTGCCTGCCACGGCGTCCAGGCGGACCTGGGCAGCCGGGAGCAGACCCTGGCATGCTTCCACTCCTGCATGGAGCTGCTGGGCGGCGATCTGGATATTCTGGTCAATGCCCACGGCATCCAGCGGCGTCATCAGCCGGAGGATTTCCCACTCTCCGACTGGGATGACGTCATCAGCGTCAATTTGAGCTCCGTGTTTGTACTCTGCCAGGAAGCCGGGCGGGTCATGCTGCCCAAGGGCCGGGGCAAGATCATCAACATCGCCTCCATGATCTCCTTCTTCGGCGGACAAACCATTCCGGCCTATGCTGCCTCCAAGGGCGGCATTGCCCAGCTGACCAAGGCCCTGAGCAATGACTGGGCCGGTAAGGGTATCCAGATCAACGCCATTGCGCCCGGCTATATGGCAACGGATATGAACACCGCCCTGATGGATCCCGCCAACCCCCGCTATCAGCAGATCACCGACCGGATTCCCGCCCACCGCTGGGGCACCCCGGACGACATGAAGGGCATCTGCGTATTCCTGGCCTCCCCTGCCAGCGATTATATCACCGGCGCCGTCATCCCGGTTGACGGCGGATACCTGGTAAAATAATAAAAAAGGAGAATTACCCATGAAAATCACAAATCTGAATCTCTACCTGGTGCGGCCCAGATGGTGCTTTTTGGAGATGGAAACCGACGAGGGCATTACCGGCTGGGGCGAGCCGGTGCTGGAAGGTCACTGCGACGCCGTAAAAGCCTGCGTGGAAGAGATGAAGCCTTACCTCATCGGTCACGATCCCTCCCGGATTGAGGATATCTGGAGCACAATCTACCGGGCCGGCTTCTACCGGGGCGGCGGCGTGCTGATGAGCGCCATCGCCGGCATCGATCAGGCCCTGTGGGACATCAAGGGCAAGGTCTTCCAGGCCCCGGTCTATCAGCTCATGGGCGGCCCGTGCCGGGATTCCATCCGGGTCTACTCCTGGATCGGCGGCGACCGTCCTGCCGATGTAGGCCAGGCCGCATTGGAAAAGAAGAATGCCGGCTTTACCGCCGTCAAGATGAACGCCACGGAAGAACTTCAGTTCATCGACTCCTATGCCAAGATCGACGAGGTCCTGGAGCGGGTGGCCAGCATCCGGGAAACCTGCGGCAAGCACTTCGGCATCGCCATTGACTTCCACGGCCGGGTCCACAAGCCCATGGCCAAGGTTCTGGCCAAGAAGCTGGAGGAATTTGATCCCATGTTCCTGGAGGAACCCGTTCTGTGCGAGAACATGGAGTACTTCCCGGAAATCGCCGCAGCCTGCAACATCCCCATTGCCACCGGCGAGCGGCTTTACACCCGCTGGGACTTCAAGCGTCTGCTGCGCACCGGCGGCGTGGACATCATCCAGCCGGACCTGTCCCATGCCGGCGGCCTGACCGAGGCCAAGAAGATCGCCGCCATGGCCGAAGCCTGCGACGTGGCTCTGGCTCCTCACTGCCCGCTGGGCCCCATTGCCCTGGCCTCCTGCCTGAACGTGGACGCCACCTGCTACAACGCCGCCATTCAGGAGCAGAGCATCGGCATTCACTACAACGTGGGCAAGAGCGTGCTGGACTACGTGAAGAACCAGGCGGACTTCGCCTTCGTGGACGGCATGGTCCAGATGCCGAAGATCCCCGGTCTGGGTGTGGAAGTCAACCGGGAGCTGGTGATCGAGGAGTCCAAGACGCCCCACAGCTGGAAAAACCCCGTCTGGCGCCACAAGGACGGCTCCGTGGCCGAATGGTAATGCGTCAGGAAAACCTGAACGAAATCTAAACGCCATTATATATAATAAGGAGCGAAGCACAACTCAGTGCTTCGCTCCTTGTTTTTGTTTCCGGATGTTCAGGCCGGACAGGGGCCGCTTCCGCCTCCCCGAAGTGCCGCCCGGTGGGCGATCAATTCTGCCGCCACGCTGACGGCAATCTCCGCCGGGGTCCGCGCCCCAATCTCCAGGCCGATGGGCAGATGGACCGCATCAATCTGTTCGGGAGAAAATCCAGCCTCCGCCAGAGCCGTCCGGAGAAACGTCCGCTTCTTCCGGCTGCCCATGCAGCCCACATACGATGGTCCCCAGGCCAGCACCTGCCGCACCACCGCCAAATCCGCACAGTGGCCCGGCGTCATCACCACGGCATAATCCGCCGCCGTCAAACGGATGTGGGCGGACAGGCCGGAAAATGCTCCCTGCACCACCGCCAGGGCAGTGGGAAAATCCTCCGGGCGGACGGCCTCGGGCCGTTCATCATACACCACAACCGGGAACTCCAGTCCCGTCAGCACCGGAACCAGAGCCCGGCCCACATGGCCCGCGCCGAAGAGGTACACCACCCCTTCCCCGCCGATGTCCTCCCGGTAGATGGCCGCATCCGTATCGGATGCCGCTGGCTCGTCCTGCTCCAGCACCCGCAGGCAGCCGTCCGGACCAAGCAGCAGCACACCGGACCGCCGGGACTCCAGCAGCTCCGCCCACTTGCCAAGATCCGCCCGGGCGCCCGCGTCGATGCGGGTAAAGCAGATGGTTACCACGCCGCCGCAGACCATTCCGGTCTGGCCGCCTGCCCCCAAATCATAAATCCGGGGACCGGCGCCGGTCCCATCCGTCAGCATGGTCCGGGCATCCTGCTGCGCCCGCAGTTCCACTGCGCCGCCGCCAACCGTGCCCAAGCTGATGCCGTTGGAAAGCACCGCCATCCGGGCCCCGGGTCCCCGTGGGACGGACCCCCGGGCGTCCGTAACGGTGCAGAGCACGGCGTTGCGTCCTGCCTCCAGCTGCTCGAGCAGCGTGCGAACCAACTTCAAATCCTCCATGTGCGCCTCCTTACCGACGTTCCGGCAGACAGCCAAAATGAAGCAGCGCCTCCAGTACGCCGCCGCCCACCGCCAGGGATTTGTCCGAAGCGCACAGGCAGTGCTCCGGACGGCACCGGGGATCGATATCCCCGGCCTTCATTCCGGCAAACACCTTCGTCCCCGCCGGTAAGATTCCCCGCAGACAGCCGTCAATGGTGCACAGCATGGGCATCCCCTCCACGGTGGCAGCCACTTCTCCGGCTTTGACAATCCGGCCGATCTCCATGCAGGGGACAAACGTCCCAGCCGCCGGTGCGCGCAGCACCCGCTCCGCACCGTAGCCGCCGATGATCCCCGGAACCCCCGTATTGGGCAGGGGGGAACCCGTATACAGTGCCCGGCCCAGCGTGTGGCCCCGCTTGGTCTCCACCGCGGCATGGCAGTCCACCCCGGCGGTAAATCCGGGCCCTACACCGATCACCACCGGCGCATCCGTCATGGCCGTTCCCAAATTTTTCTTGGCCAAAATCGCATCCACCACAGCGCCGGGTTTGAGAGCGGAAATGCAGGCGCCCGCCGGGTCTCCCAGCACTGCTACCAGTCCCTGTTCCACCCGGTTCCGGGCATCCTGCGCGTCTGTGCAGTGCACCGCCCGCACGCCTTCCACTTCCATCGCTCCCTGCCGGATGGCCTCAGAAAAGCAGACCGTACGCCGGATGGCTGTGGGCTCCAGCAGATCCGTCATCACCAGCTGATAACCGCTCCGATACAGCCGCAGGGCAATGCCGGTGGCCAGATCTCCCGCTCCGCGAATCACAACGATCATATGTTCCTCCTTCCGCCGCCCGGCACTCTCCGCAGCGGCCTTTCCCTCTTTGGGAACCGACCTTTTCTGTCATTGTATGCAGACGGACCGGGCTTGTCAACGCCCGGTCCGCTCTTTCAATACCAGCAGCCGCGCCGGATCAAAGGATACTGTCACGGTCTCCCCCACCTGCACAGCCTGATCCAGGTCCAGACGGGCGCACAGCACCGGCGCATCCGCCGTTGCGCCTTCCGGCTGCAGCAGCACTTCGGTCCATTCCAGATCCCGGACTGCCCGGCACACCGTCCAGGGCGTGCCGCCGCAGCCCACACGCACCGCCTCCGCCGGAATTCCCAGCATGGAACCAGCCTCCGCGGAATCAGGCAGCGGCAGCGACGCCTCCCATCCCGGAACCCGGAGGCCCCCCGGAGTCAGCCGCACAGGGTAGATATTCCGGCAGCCAGCAAGCCGGGCCTGTTCCACCGTTGCCGGACGGTGCACCAGAGTTTCCAGATCCGTCACCGGTCCGGTGCGTCCCTGCTCCAGTACGCAGACCGTGCGGCAGTTGCGCCAGCACTCCCCCAGGTCGTGGGAAACCCACACCAGGGGACCGGAAAAGGCAGCAAGCATCTGGGTCAGCTCCGCCTCCAAACTCCATTTGAGGTAGCTGTCCAGGGCGGAAAAGGGCTCATCGAGCAAGATGGCCTTGGGCTCCCCGGCCAGAATCCGGGCCAGCGCCACCCGCTGCTGCTGTCCACTGGAAAGCTGGGCGGGATAGGACTTCTCCAGTCCCTCCAGCTGAAACCGACGCATCTGCTCCCGGACCAGCCGTTCCCGCTCTGCACCCCGGGCCCGGATTCCACAGCAGATATTCTGCACAACCGTCATATTGGGGAACAATGCATACTGCTGAAAGAGGTAGCCGACCCGCCGCTTCTGCGGCGGCAGGTTGATGCCCTTTTCGGCATCAAAGAGGACCTGTCCGTCCAGCTCAATACGCCCTTTATCCGGCGTCATGATGCCCGCAATGCATTTGAGCGTCACGCTCTTGCCGCAGCCGGAAGCCCCCAGCAAAGCCAGCGTCTGCTCCCGGGTCTCAAACTCTGCCTGCAGGGCAAAGTTTCCCAGCCGTTTTTCGATTTCCACCCGCAGACTCATGCCCGCCGCCTCCTTTTGCCTCCGTCCGGGTGCTTGCGCTCCAAGAGGTTTACTGCCAGCAGCACCACAGCGGAAATGGCCACATTCACCAGCACCCACCGGAAGGCCAGCGCATCATCACCGGTGCGCCAGAGCTGATAGACCGTGGTGGAGATGGTGGCGGTCTTGCCGGGCGTATAGCCCGCAATCATGGAGGTGGCGCCATACTCGCCCAGCGCCCGGGCAAAAGCCAGCACGGTACCGGCCAGAATCCCCTGGCGGCAGCAGGGCATCCGGATTCTCCAGAAAATATAGGTATTGGAAAGGCCCAGGGTCTGCCCGGCGTAGCTGAGCGTTTCATCGAAGGACTCAAAGGCACTGCGCACCGTGCGGTACATCAGGGGAAAGATCACCACCATGGTGGCAAAAATGGCGGACCACCAAGTCATCACCAGCTTGACGCCGAAGGTCTCCAGCGCCCACATGCCGATGATCCGCTTGGGCCCCAGCACCCGCAGCAGCAGATAGCCTACCACCGTGGGCGGCAGCACCAGGGGCAGCGTCAGCACCACATCCAGGATCCCCTTGATCAGCCGGGGCAGCTTTGCAATGTAATAGGCCGCGGCAATTCCCAGAAAAAAGATCACAGCGGTGGAAATTGCGGCAATCCGCAGGGAGTTATAAAGGGGATACCAATCCATGCAATGCCTCCTCACCGGGGGCAGGCAGGACGGAAAGCGCCCTGCTTGCTGCGGTCATCTCTCAAAACGCGGGAGAGAACCCCACGCTCTCAAATACTGCCATGGCCTCATCGGTCTGCAGGTAGTCCAAAAAGGCCTGTGCCGCTTCCTCGTTTCCGCCCTGAATCACAGCGGCGGGATAAATCACCTGGCCGCACATCTCCGGTGTGGCGCTGTCCACCACGGTAAGTCCCGCGGAAAAGGCGTCCGTAGCGTAAATAACACCGCAGTCCACTGCCGCCTCGCTGACCTGGGTGGTAACCTCCTTGACATCGGAGCCGTAAGTCAGCACGCCTGCTTGCGCCAAAGCGGCCTCATCCAGCCCATAATAGGCAAAGATTTTCTGGGTGTACTGCCCCACCGGTACATCGCTGTTGCCCATGGCCAGGAACACCGCTCCGTCCGCCAGCAGCTGGGCCAGCTGGTCAAAGCTCTCAATCCCCTTGGGGTTGCCCTCCGGCACCGCCAGGGTCACTTTGTTTTCCAGCAGGTCGATGCGGCTGCCGGGCACCAGCATGTCCAGGCCGTCGGGATTTTTCTCCACATCCTGGGCCAGCGTCCCGTCCAGGGCGTTCATCTGGGTGGATGCGGCGGAGATGAACAGATCACACTCCGCCCCCTCCTCAATCTGCGTCAGCAGAGTGCCGGAGGAACCGAAGTTGAAGGTCAGCGTCACATTGGGGGCCGCATTCTTGTAAAGATCGGCGATCTCGGTCAGGGTCTCCGTCATGGACGCGGCAGCAAACACCACCAGCTCCACCGGCTCGGCTTCCCCGCTCTCCGGCTCTTCCTGTACAGTAGTCTGCTCCGCTTTCTGTCCGCAGGCCGTCAGGGACAGTGCCAACGCGAGTGCCAGCACCAGCGCGCCAATTTTTTTCATCATATTCGTTCTTCCTTTCCGTGTCAATTCATCAGGGAGCTTCTGCCCCGGAATCACGTTATTCTCGCCCGAGATGAACGGTCAACAAACGGAACGCCGCCGTTTCCGGCAGCGGATCCGTTCAGCGTCCAAAGGGACAGTTGGGATAATGGCAGGGCTTGCACCCAAGGCACAGTCCGCCCTCACCCAGAGAGGCAATGTCAGACCGGGTTACCTCCACGCCCGCGGCAACCCGGGGCAAAATCAGGTCAAAAATGGTGGCGCCTGCATACATCACGCACCCCGGCAATCCCATCACCGCCGTGCCGTCCGGGAAATAGCCCAGCAGGAACATGGCGCCGGGCAGCACCGGGGCACCGTAGGTCACAATCCGGGCGCCGGCAGCCCGAATCCCACCGGGGGTGTTGTCATCGGGATCCACGCTCATGCCGCCGGTGCACAAAATCAGATCCGGCTTGCGCTCCCGCATGGCCTCCACCGCGTTGCGCACGGCCTCCACCCCGTCGCCGGAGTAGACCACCTCGATGGTTTCAATGCCGTATGCCGCCAGTTTCTCCCGGACCACCGGCGTAAAGGTATCCTGAATCAGGCCCTTTTTCACCTCACTGCCGGTTGCCACAATGGCGGCGGTCTTTTTAACGTAAGGCAGCAGCTCGAGAAGGGGCGTATCCCCCGCAGCCAGTTCGGCGGCATGGAGCACCTCCTCCCGGATGACCAGAGGAATGACCCGCATGCCCGCCAGCTTGTCACCCTTGCGGACGGCGGTATTGCCCTTGCGGGTGGCAATCATCACTTCGTCCCCGCTGTTGACCGCCAGCAGCCGCTGGGAATCCACCCGGAACAATCCGTCACAGGCGGCAGTCAGCTCGATTTTTCCTTCCTTGACGGCACTGCGCTCCATATGGTCGTTGGCACACAGAGCCAGCAGCCGCTCCGCGGCGTCGTTTTCATGGACCATCCCTTCCGTCATCTCCCAGACGTACAGGTGCTCCTTGCCCATGGAGAGCAGCACCGGAATATCCTCCGGCTGCACCACATGGCCCTTTTGAAAGCGGGCGCCCTTATACTGGTCCTTGATGATCTGCGTCAGGTCGTGGCAGAGCACATGGCCCACCGCGTTCTTCGTCTCAATGCACTTCATCGCCGCACTCCTTTTTAATCACAATGGCATCTCCGGGATAGATCCGCCCCTCCCGGACCACTTCGGCAAAAATCCCCTCGGTAGGCATGACACATTGGCCCGTAATCCGGCGGATCTCGCAGTCACTGTGGCACTCCTTGCCGATCTGTGTCACCCGGACCGCCGTCTCGCCGATTTCCAGCACCGTTCCCACCGGCAGTGCGGTCAATACGATCCCGGTGGTGTTGATATTTTCCGCAAAGGCCCCGGGCGTCAGCGTCAGTCCCATGGCGCGCATTTTGTCCACGCTCTCCTCCGCCAGGAGGCTGATCTGCCGGTGCCAGTCCCCGGCATGGGCATCTCCCACAATGCCGTGGTGGAGCCGCAATTCCAGATAGGGGACCGGATGCTTGGGCGTTCCCCGGCGCTCGCTGATATTCACCGCTGTGACGCGGGCCTCGCCCTCCCGGCGATACACGCCGCTTTTGCCGCCTTCCTTATAGAGCAAATGGATATCCGTGATCTCCATATCCTTCTGCACCGCCTTGCACATGTCGTACACTGTCAGCGCCGCCACGGATACCGCGGTCAGGGCTTCCATCTCTACGCCGGTCTCCCCCCGGCAGCGGACCTCGCTGAAAATGCGCAGCGCCGTTTCCTCCAGGGAAAAGCGCAGGTCCACCTTGGTCAGCATCAACGGATGGCACATGGGGATCAGCTCGCTGTTCTTCTTGGCAGCCATGATGCCTGCCACCTGCGCCACTGCCAGTACATCGCCCTTGCCGATCTGTCCGGCCCGGATCTTCTCCGCTGTGGCAGCGGCCATCCGCACGGTGGCAGCGGCCCGGGCGACCCGGAAGGTGGCTTTCTTTCCGCTGACGTCCACCATCTGCGCCCGGCCCTCCGGGTTGAAATGCGTCAGTTCCATGCCCTCATCCTCCAATTTCATTCATACTCCGCCGGGCCTCGCTGCCGCCCCGGCGCTCCAGATGGTGACGCTCCGGCTTGCGGGCAATCCCCTGGCGCACCGCCTGGACCAGATCTGCTCCCGTCAACCCCCGTAAGGGAATCTCCTCCCCGGAGTGCAGACAGGGCTTGAGCTTTCCGTCCGCCGTAATCCGGATCCGGCTGCAATCCCCGCAAAAGACGTGACTCATGGGCGCAATCAATCCCACTGTCCCGGCGGCACCGGGCAGCCGGTAGCAGGATGCCACGCCTTCCGTTCCCACGGGTTCCAGCTCCGAACACCGCTCCCGCACTGTTTCCACCGGCAAAAACGTGCGCCGGTCCCACCCGGCGCACACGCCCATGGGCATTAATTCAATGAAGCGCACCTGCCAGGGATGGGTCTTGGTGAGATTCACAAAATCTTTGATCTCGTCATCGTTGACGCCGCCCATCAAAACGCAGTTGAGCTTGAGCTGGGAAAATCCCGCCGCCTCCGCCGCCTGGATTCCCTCCCATACCTGAGACAGCTCGCCCAGCCGGGTAATGGTCCGAAACCGGTCCGGCCGCAGGGTATCCACACTGATGTTCAGCCGGTCCACCCCCGCTTCCCGCAGCGGCAGGGCCAGGGGGCCCAACAGGCTTCCATTGGTCGTCAGGCACAGTTCCTTGACACCGGGAATTTCCTTGACCATGCGGCACAATTCCACAATGCCCCGGCGCACCAGCGGTTCCCCGCCGGTGATGCGCACCTTCCGCACCCCGCACGCCACTGCGGCAGCGGTCATATCCCGCAATTCCTCCAGCGAGCACACCGCGCCATGGGCGGTCTTTTCCACACCCTCCGGCGCCATGCAGTAGCAGCAGCGGTAATTGCAAAGATCCGTCACCGACAGCCGCAGATATGTAATTGTCCGGCCAAACGTATCTTCCATCATCGCCACCGTTATTCTCGTTTGAATATAACCCTATTGTAGCAGAACCCTTTGCCGTTGGCAATCGCTTTTCTTCAGGTTCTGTCGTGACCGCCGCCCCGGAGCATCTCCAGCGCGTGGCCCAGGGTATGGAGCACCGCTTCCAGATTCTCTTTTGCAGCCTTTTCCGAACCGGGCAGATTGACGATCAGGGACTGGCCCCGGGTTCCCGCCGCCGCCCGGGAGAGCATGGCCCGGGGGGTGATGCGCAGGCTGGCAAAGAGCATCGCCTGGGGAATGGCCGGAATCTCCCGGTCCACCACCGCCCGGGTGGCCTCGGGCGTGACATCCCGGGGAGACAATCCCGTTCCCCCGGTGGTGAGAATCAAATCGGCTCGCAGAGTATCCGCACAGTGCACCAGTTCGCTTTGAATCCGGTCCGGATCGTCCGGCACCACTGCGGTGTGGATGACCCGGTAGCCGGCCTGCTCCACCATGGCGCACACCCGGGGACCGCTGGTATCCTGCCGGGTTCCGGCGCTGCAGGAATCGCTGACGGTAATGACGGCAGCTGTATGGTTCATACGCTCATCTCCTTGCCGGGAAAGCCGGCTGTTTGAATACTCCCATCGTAATACATTCCGCCCAAAATGGGAAGCCGGAATTTGCCGGGTAAAAAAAGATCCCGCACCATACGGTGCGGGATCTTTTTTCTTATTCAGGCCCGCAGGCAATCCCGAAGGAATTACTTGCAGATGTACAGTGCGCTGTACTCGCCGTCAGCGTTCAGGACGCCGGTGACGTTGGCCTTGAGAGAGGCAGTCTTGT
Organism: uncultured Oscillospiraceae bacterium; assembly: GCA_944387035.1. Classification (GTDB taxonomy): domain Bacteria; phylum Bacillota; class Clostridia; order Oscillospirales; family Oscillospiraceae; genus Oscillibacter. The sequence continues at coordinate 16,150 of CALXDJ010000022.1, forward strand.
AGTCGGTAGCCAGCTTCTTGGCGGTGACCACGGTGACATCGTCGCCCTCGATCAGGAAGATCTTGGCGTTGTTGGCCAGGTAGTAGCCCACACCGTCGATGGTGATGGTGTTGCTCTTCTGGGTGACCGTGCCGTTAACAGCATTGTAGGAGAAGTCCTTCTTGTTGTTGTTGGCGTAGGTGCTGTCCACCTTCTCCCAAGAAGTGATGTAGCCGTGCTCATCATACTCGATCTCGGTGTACAGGTAGCCGCCCAGCGTGTTGCTGTTGGTATCCAGCTTCACCTTGGTCTCCTCGCCGTTGAGGATGGCGCTGTAACGATAGTAGCTGTTCTCGTCGGCGTCGGTACCGATCTTGTCGGGAGCGGTCAGGAACACCACGTCGGAGCTGTTGGAGCCGCCGGTGACGGTGCCGCTGCCCTGCTTGACGAAGACGTACTTGGCATAGCCGCTGTCCTCGTAGACGGAGACATAGGTATCATTGATGGAAGCGTGGGATGCGATATCGGGCACGTTCTTGATGCCGGTGTAGACCTTCACATCGCCGTTGGCCTTGAGGACCACAAACACGGTGGAAGCATTGCCCTTGGTGGTGCCGGAACCGTAGTTGATGGTCACGCCCTTGGAGTCATAGTTGACCACAGTGACGTTGGTGCCGACGTTGTCGTTGCCCTTGCTCTTGTTGGTGGCGGTCAGGTTGTACTTGCCGTCCTTGAGGGTGTACTTGAACCAGGCGCCGGCGTTGACGGACTGGCCGTCCACGTTGGTCAGGTTGGAACCGCTGACGTTGGTGCCGGTGACCTTGCTGTTGTTCACCTTGTCGATGGTGATCTCGTCGTCCTTGCCGTCCAGGAAGTAAGCGTAGGCCACAACCTTGGAGTTGGTGGTCAGCTGGCTGTTCTTGGCGAACTCGGAGATGAAGACATAGTTGTCCTCAGCCTCCACACCGTCGGTGTAGAGCACATAGCCATAGGGATCCAGGTACAGGGCGTACTCGGACTTGAGCTCATAGGACTTGTCGGAGGCATCGTTCATAGCGGAGTACTTGTACACCGTGCCGCCGGCAGTGACAGTATCCTCTCTGACGTACTCGGTAACAGTGCCGGAAACCTTCTCAGCCTTGGCGATGGACTTGATGTCGCCATTGGCCACGGTCACCAGGACATACTCCTCATCGGAGAAGGAAGCCAGGTTGTCGAAATCGTCGCTGGAGAGATTGAAGCTCTTGGCGCCGGAGGCCTTGACCTCATCGATCTCGGTCAGGGTCAGCTTCTCGTCCTTCTTGTCGTAATCGCCGGTCACCTGCATCAGGTAGGTGTTGATCACGGTGATGACCTGCTCATCCTTGTAGACCTCGATCAGAGAACCGTTGCCGGAACCGACCTTGGTGTCGGCATCGCCGGTAGCGCCGTTGACCGTGGTGCCATCCTTCTTGGTAACCACAAAGTCAGAACCCTTCACGCCATCCACCACGGTAGCGTAGTTGTAGGCCTTGCTCAGGTCCAGATCCTTGTAGATGGTCTCAGCCTTGGTCTTGGTGGTATAGACCACGTCGGCCTCCTTGGCATAGGTGCCGATCTTGTCGGCCTTGTTGTACCAGGTCTTGGCAGGACGGCCGAAATCGTCCTGAGACTCGCCGCTCTTGAGCTTGAGATCCTTAAAATACTGCTCGCAGAACTGCATCACGCCGTCGCCCTCGCCGTCGTAGTGCTTGGAAGCAGCAGCGGTGTTGGAGACCTTGGAAGCCTCGTTGCCGCCCACCACAACGGTAGCGCCGTTGATGTTGACCGTGGTCTTGGAGCCGTACTCCACAACATCAGCGGTCAGGGTGTTGAAGGCATACAGGCAGGCCTCCTCACGGGTGACCGCCTGGGTGCCGACAAACTTGTCGTTGCCGTCGTCCAGGCCAATGCCCATGGCCTGCTTGGCCACAGCCACAGTCCAGTTGGAGCCGGTGTAGCCCTCGATGTCGGCATCATAGCCCAGGGCGCCCAGCAGCATCTTCATGAAAGCATAACCGGTCAGGGTGCCGGCGGGACGGAAGGTGCCATCGGCATAGCCGGAGATGATGCCCTTCTGTGCGCAGTACGCGATGTAGCCGGAGAAGGTGTGGTTGGCGGGCACATCCTTAAAGGGAGCGGTGTCTGCAGACAGGGCGTCAGCAGTGGTGGGACCCAGGATCATGTTGCAGATGATCTTGGCGGCAGCGCCGCGGGTCAGGGTCGCAGAGGGATTGAAGGAACCGTCGGCATAACCGTCGACGATATCCAGGGCGGACACCACGTCAACAGCTTCACTGTACTTGATCTTGCTGCTGTCCGTGAAGTCCTTGGCGCTGGCGCTGAACGTGAACAGGGAAGTGCTCATCGCCAGTGCCAGAACCATAGACAGGAACTTTTTCATGGTTTGTTTCCTCCTTTTGATTTTGGCGGTTAAATCCGCCGCTGTGATCAAAGCGGAATTCCGTTCGGCGTTTCCGGCGCACATACCGTGGCTAGCCGACCCGTATCTACCCCGGGACGGCCTTCCGGTGTTCCGCTTTGCATGATGAATATATCACGGCCCATTTCATAAATCAATACGTTTTATTCGTTTGTAACATAACCGTAACACAGCGATTTTCTCACAAAAAATCAAGTGTTCTCAATCGTTTTATCGAATTATTCCTTTTATTTTCCAATTGTAACAATCGGTTACATTACCATGCATTCATAACCATACCTTTAGACGTGTACGCACCCGAAAAAGTGACAGGAGCTGAAAAAAAATCGTTCCGCCGAAGCGGAACGATTCCATTATGACCAGGTAGGGGTATACGGCTCGGGCGGCGGATCCCGGAAGCACCGCCGCAGGGCAAACAGCGCAGCCATCAAACAGATTCCCGCCACGATATATACTACGGCCAGCACCACCATAACAGCCGCCCATACTTCCGGCAGACGCTCCTGCAGATAGAACAGGATGGTTGTCGCCGTAAGGAGCAGTGTCTGCAAGGTTCTACAGCGCAGCAGCCGCCGGTCCAGCGTCTGGTCCGCCCCCTGGTAGCACTGTGCCAGTGCCGCAAAATCCGTCATCATCTGAAAATGGAAATACATCTGCACTGCACCGATCACAATTCCCACTACGGGAAAATCCAACGTTGCGCCGAAAAGCTCCGCAGCCCAGCCCAGGCCGCTCCACGCTGCCAGCAGCCATCCCAGCGGGCGCAGCAGCGCCAAATCCCGCCGCTGGCCCTCCAGAAAATGAATGGCGGAGAGAAACAGCAGGTACGCTCCAAACTCCGGCAAGATATTCAGCTGTCCCAGCCGGATATCAAAGTATAGGAAGAAGTATCCCCATGCCGCCCGGGATACCCCGGTATACAAGGTCTGCCACTGCGTCATGCTGTCTCCTCCTTTTCCAACACAACCGGCGGATCCGTCAACCGCTCTCCATTACAATAGAGGTCGGCCCAAAATGCCTCCGGAACGGGACAGGCCGGATTGTATGTTCCGCCGCTGCCTCCGGCAAAAATCCGTACGGTGGGGCCCCATCCCGGTTCCAGACTAAGGCTGCCCCAGGCGGTTCCATCGCTGCTGGACCCGCTGCTGTATCCATTCACGCTCCGAAGGGTTGGTGGTTCTTCATCCCGCTCCCACATCGGTGCGACGGAAAATCCCAGCCGGGTGATGCTGTTCTTCTGCGCCTCCGCTCCTGTATAGGTGCAGGTGCCCCACTGCATGTCGCGCACCTCATCAAAGACCGCGCCGGGCTTTGGCGTAAGGTCAAAGGACGTGGTACTGCCCAGCCAACTGCTCTGCGTTACATCATTGTCCACCTCGGTGATCGTCTGGTAGCTGACCCCGATCTCCAGGTCTCCCACCTTCCCTGTATAATCGATCCCCGGCAGTTCCGAACAACCCCAGAGCAGCGCCGGTTCCCGGGCCCGCACCACCTGAAACGCCTCCTGCGGCACTACTACCCAGCGGCCATCCTCCTTCTGCGCCTGCACCGTCTGCACGGCGATATCGAGACAATTCTCCTCTGCCGGCTGTCCGTCCGGCGGGTAGGACAGCACAACTACCATCAGCCCCTCATATACCTCTGCGGCCACCCGATTCAAATTATACAGGAAATATCCCTGGGTTTGGTCCGCCGGGCAAGGCAGTCCCGTCTCCCATTCCGGCTGGATGCCGGCACGCTCCCGCTGGAGAACGCCCGCTGCCAGATCCGCCTGCTGGGCCTGGGGTGCACACATGGCCCGCAGCACGCCGCTTTCCGTCAGCAGTGCCTTGCCATAGCTGTCCAATGCTCCAGCCGCCGTGGTGCACCAGGTGGTCCGGCCGGTCGCCAGGGCCACCTCCATATCCAGGGTTCCCGGCAGGTAATGCTCCCCCAGATAGACGCCGTGCGCCCGACTGCCCACTACCAACGGCGCCGCCAGCACCACACTCATGCACACCGACACCAGTGCCATTCCAGCAGGGTACCGCTTGAACCGGGCAATCGCCTGAATACGGCGGCGGATATTGGCACCGCCATTGGCTATGGAGGAGGTTCCCGGTGCCCGGGCATAGGCCTCATCCGCCATGGACAGCAGAATACGGCCATAATCCCGGCGTTCCTCACCTTCCAGCCGCTCCAGCACCCGCTGATCACACAGGGCCTCCAGATCATTTCCCGCCCGGTTGGCACAGTACTGCATCAGGGGATTGCACCAATGCAGACACCGGACCAGACAAATTCCCATCCCCCATGCCACGTCATGATAGCGGTAGTGGAGCAGTTCATGAAGGATCACCTTTTCATCCATTGCGCATCCCGCAGGTACCGCCAAAACCGGGCGTACCACCCCGCAAATAAATGCGGAAGAGATCCCTTCCACCTCCACTGCCGGACAGGCGGACAGGCCGTATTGGGCAGCAGTCTTCTCCACTGCCGCTGTCACATCCGCGGCTGCCGGTGTTCCCCGGCGCAGTGCCAGCCGCAGCCGCACGTAGGCAATCAAATACCACAAAAGACAGCCGCCAGCTCCCACTGCATACACCCAAAACAGCCACTGCCACACCGTCTGCGGCGCGGCATCCGGCAGCGGAATGGGGGCTATGACGCCAAGCGGTCCGTAATCTCCTGCCAGAACTGCCTTGAGCGTCTCCACTGCTGCAGGCCAGTTCACCAGCACATACCGTCCGCCCCAGCCCGCAGGCAGCAGCGCCACAATCCCTACCAGGCCCCAAATTCCAGCCTGCCACCGGGGTGAGAGCTGCCTGCACAGCAGTGTTTTAACCACCAGCACCAATACTGCGGCACCGGACACCGTCAGGGTCTGAAGCAAAAATCCCCACAGATCCCGCATGGCTCACACCTCCATCTCATCGAGCAGCTTGCGCAGTTCCTCCTTTTCCCGGGCAGAAATCTCGCCTTCTTTCAAAAAAGCCGCCACCAGATCTCCCGCAGCCCCCTGATAAACCCGGTTGAGAAAGCTTCTGCGCTCCTGGGCCCGGCAGGTCTCCCGGTCCACGCCTGCTTGATAGCGGTGCGGCACGGTATCCTTGTCAATCCGCACCAGTCCTTTGGCTTCCATACGGGTCAGATAGGTGAGCACCGTATTGCGGTTCCAGCCTGTGAGCGGGCGCAGCTGCTCCACCAGGGTGCCCAATTCCGCGCCCCCCATCTGCCAGAGTGCCTCCAAAACCGTCCATTCCCGGTCCGACAGCTTCTGCATGCCGCCACCTCCTACATCTGTAGTATCTACCTTTATACTACAGTTGTAGGATCACTTTGTCAACCCAATCCGAACAGCTTTTTCACCGTCAAAAACACACCAGCCCCGGAACCCAAAGGGTCCCGGGGCTGGTGAAAGCCTGCTGTATACCGCTTCGCGGCTTTGCGGCGTGCCGGAGAGGAGGGAGAAACTCCGGCCGTCACACGCTCCGTCCTCCCTGCGTTCTGCCGCTGAAAGCGGACTGGGCAGCAGGCTGGGAAAGCGCAGTGGTCTGCGTCATCAATTCTACAATTCGTTCCATGACATCGGAGATGGGGATGGCATATCCCATGCCTTCCACATCCGTGGAGGAGAGCTTGGCCGTATTGATCCCGATGAGTTCCCCATCCAGATTCAGCAGCGCACCGCCGCTGTTTCCGGGATTGATGGCCGCATCGGTCTGAATATAGGAGGACGTTGTACCGTCTTCATTGGTAATGCTGCGATTGAGCGCGCTGACAATCCCGGTGGTTACCGACTGGCCATAGCCCAGGGCATTGCCAATGGCCACCACCTGTTCGCCTACTTCCAGCGCATCAGAATCTCCGATGGAAATGACGTCAATCTGTTCCAATGTCTGTTCCGACAAATCTGTGAGCGCCACCTTCAGCACCGCCAAATCCAGTTCTTCATCTGTTCCGCACAGCTGGGCTTCGTAAACAGAATTATCCACAAAGCTGACGGAAAGTGTCATGGCATCCGCTACCACGTGCTGGTTGGTCACAATGTACAGGGCATCCGCCTCTTCATCGCTGTAGATGATGACGCCGGAACCGCAGCTGACCGTCTCCTCCAGCTGCGTTTGTCCGGAACCGTTCGGGCCAAATCGATGGAAGAAGCTTTGGACCTCCTGCACGGAGATATTGGTAATGGACACCACACATGTCTTCATCACCCTGGCCGACGGATCGGAAAACAGCCTCTCCAACGGCGGAGCCTATCTTCCCATTGATGAAAACAATCTGGACTCCGTCATCTTTTCCAAGACCGATCTGACCCTCAACGGAAGCGGATCCCTCGCCATCTACGCCGAGGCGGGACACGGGATCGTTTCCAAAGATGATCTGATCATAACCGGGGGAACTTACACCATTGAAGCCGCCAGCCATGGTATGACCGGTAAAGATACATTCTGCATTGCCGACGGAACCTTTACCATTACTTCCGGCAAGGACGGCCTCCATGCAGAAAACACGGAGGATTCCACTCTGGGCTCTTTGTATATCACCGGTGGAACCTTCACCATAGCCGCCCAGGGCGATGCCGTAAGCGCCAGCGGCGCATTGCAAATTGACGCTGGAACTTTTGATTTACTTACCGGCGGCGGCAGCGCCGCCGTCTCCATGTCCTATGACACTGCACCCGCTCCAGACCGCTCCCGTTCTCCCGGCTCAGGCAGCGACCGTCGTGAAGCTCCCTCCGGTTTGGAAGAAGCCCCTCCGGATTCTGCCGCGCAGACAAACGCGGAGACGACGGAATCCGACTCCACCTCGCCGGAAGACAGTGAAACTACCGACTCCGTCAGTCAAAAGGGGCTCAAAAGCGACGGCACCCTGGTCATACTGGACGGCAGCTTTACCATAGACACTGCGGACGATGCACTTCATGCCGGTGGAGATCTGGCCATTGCTTCCGGCGAATTTACGCTCAGCAGCGGCGATGACGCCATTCATTCCGATGCCGCAATTACCATTTTGGACGGCACCTATACCATTCCAGTATGCTATGAAGGAATCGAAGGTTGCTCGATCACGATCTGGGACGGAACATTCTCCATTACGTCCTATGATGATGGGCTCAATGCCGCCGGAGACACTACCGGAGAAGGCGCAGATCCGCAGATCTTCCTCACCATCAACGGCGGCACTTTGACCGTAGTTTCCAGTGGGGACTGTATCGATTCCAACGGGGATTTGACCATCAGCGGCGGCACTCTGGATCTGACGTGCAATGGGGCCGCGGACACCGCGCTGGATGTTGACGGCGCCTATACCCACACTGGCGGCTCTGTCACGACCAACGACGGATCCGAAGAAAATCCCGGCTCCATGGGCGGCCGGGGAGGTTCTCCCGGCGGCGGCCGAATGGGCGACAGCAGTTCCCCAGACCGTTCAGCCCAGAAGGCGCCCGACCTTCAAACCGGGAGCTGATGCAGCTCTCCGCATGTTGGGGCTCATCTGCTTCTCATACAAAAAAGCGGACAGAAGATGTTCTTCTGTCCGCTTTCTACAGGATATCCGCTATCAGGTCTGCTTTTTCACTTCCAGAAATACCGACGGGGTCTTCTTATATGTTGCCAGGCTCACACTCACCAGCGCCACGCCGCAGGCAATGGTTCCGGGAACAGCCGAGCCCAAACCGAACGGCTCGCCCGCCAGTCTCCAACCGACGCACACAGAGAAACCGGCCAGCATCGCGCTCAGGATTCCCGCATGGGTGGCCTTCTTCCAGAACAGCGCAGCAAACGCCGGGATTCCGGCAGAGGCCGCGTAAAAGCTCCAGGCAAACATCAGAATATTGTATGCGTTCTGGATATAGAGCGCGATCACCAGCGCTCCCAGCGGCAGCACAATGGAAAACGCGCGGGAAAGCAGGATTTCCGTACGCTCCTTCATCTGCGGATGGACGGTCTTTCCAATGTCATGCACACACGTCTGTACCGATACCAGCAAATAGCTGTCTGCTGTGGACATGATGACAGAAAGCACGCCTGCCAGCGCCAGTCCCGTCAGCCCCACCGGGAGAATTTGGATTGCCAGAGCCGGTACCACCGCGTCGGTAGATCCATACTGAGCCAGCACGTCATCGCCGATGATCTGCCGCGCAACCACACCCATGAAGTATACCAGGATGATGGTCACGCCATAGACAGCGGTTCCCAAAAACATTCCCCGCTTGGCTGCCCGCCGGTCTCGGGCCGCAAAGGCACGCTGCCACATCTCCGCACCGGCCATGGTAAAGACCAAGTACGTCACAATATCACCCAAAATGCTGCCATCCACATAGGGTGTGGCCAATGCGGGATCCAGATTGGCCATGAAATTGGAAATTCCCCCTACCCGAAACAGTGCCACTGCCGGAATCAGGATATAAACAAACAGGATCAGCATGTAAAACTGCAGCACATCGGTATATACCACGCCAAACAGGCCAGAGGTTGCCGTGTAAACCATAAACACCACACAGGCGATGAAGGCTCCCATCTCGTAAGACAGCCCGATTTCTCCGCCCAGCATTTTGATAATGGTAGCAGTGGCCGTTACCTGAGAGGCCACCGTTCCCATCATGGCAAACGCAATGAGCACAGAAAGGACCAGTTTGGCACGCTTCCCGAAGCGCACTTCAAACAGCTCCGGAATGGAGGTGAGGTTATACTGCATGCCGATATCCGAAATTCTCCCGGACAGTCCCGAAAAAATAAACATTCCCAAAAGATACGGGACTGCCGTCAAAATTGCTTTGAACCCGCTGGAGTAGGCCACACCCGCCCGGCCCATCAGGCCGCTTCCGCCGATGATCGTAGCGCAGACTGTTGCCATCAGGACCAGCGGGCCAAAGGAGCGTCCCGCCACATAATAGTCCCCGGTATTTTGAATGCGCCGGACGGAATAAACCCCCACCAACACCATCAAAAGCAGATATGCGCCGATGATCAGCAAATCCCAAATACTCAACAGACTGTGATCCATAAAAAAGCCCCCTTTCGTCCATGGACCATCACGTGGTTGGAGGGAAAGAGGGGTTTTGTTGCATATGATCTATGCCAACTTATAAATATGAGTGTTTTCGTATAAATCATTTCTTGCCGTTTGACCTCCGGTACGGAATCCCGTCTCCAGGGTCTCTGATACGAATACTCTCCATCTCCTTCTCTCGCAAACGATATATTTCATTATAAAGGGAACTGTATTTTTCTGTCAAATACATTTTTGTTCACCGCTGGGATAACACAGTTCTGCCCCGGGAAACAGCTCCCGGGGCAGTCTTCATTTGCTAAATCCGCGGCTTGTACCGGCAGTATACAAAAACAGACAGCGCCACGGTTAAAAGATCCGCGGCCGCCTGGGACCAGACAATTCCGTACATGCCCAACACCGCATTGAGCAAAAACAGCATGGGAATATTAAATACCAGCCAGCGGGTCACACCCAGGAACAGGGAAATCTGTCCCTTTCCAAAGGCCTGAAACAAATAAACGGTGAAAAAGCTCAAAAACATCAGCGGCGTGGCCAGCACGCGGATCCGCAGAAATTGCGACGCCATTTCCACAGTCTGGGGATCCGAAATGAACAAGCGGGTAAACTGTGCGGCAAACAGCTCATAGAGCACCACGCTGATACCGGCAATCAGCAGGCCCAGCCTCCGTGACAGCCGAATCGCATCCTCCATTCTCTGCTTATTCTTGGCGGCATAGTTGTACGCAACAACCGGCATCATGCCCTGACAAATTCCAATTCCCACATTGAGCGGGAACCGTTCCACTTTTAGGACAATTCCGATGGCCGCCAGGGCCAGATCGTGGTAAGACACCATGAGCTTGTCTATGATGACATAATCCAGATCAAAGAGGAATGTTGTAATGGCGGAGGGTACTCCCACAGCAAAGACCGCCAGGATGCTCTCCCGCTGGGCGAGCCCTACCCTGGGGCTGAACGTAATGATGGATGTGCTTCCCATGCGCCTCAACACCAACAGGAAAAATCCACACGCCACACAGTTGGAAAGGCAGGTTGCAATCCCGGCTCCCAGCACCTGATGCCCCTTGGGCAGCAGCACAAACATGAACAGTGGGTCCAACGCAATGTTCAGTACGCCACCCAGGATGATGCCAAACCCCGCCTCCCGGGACCGTCCGATACTGCGGATCAGATTGGACAGGACATTGGAGAGCACGGTGGGAATCCCTCCCACCACAATCACACAGGCAGCATATTGTCTTGCAAATTCATACGTATTGGCATTGGCACCCAGCAGTTTTAAAATTGGTTCCATAAACAGGGCCATTCCCAGTGAGAACGCCGCTGCAATCACCATACCCAGGTACAGGGAAAAGGCACTGACACGTTTGGCCTCCTCTCCCCGTCCCTCTCCCAGCAATCGGGCAATCAGAGCACCGCCTCCAATCCCCGCAAGGCCGGCCAGACAGAGGGTGATATTAAAAACCGGGAGGATCAAAGAGGTGCTGGCCACCATATAGGGATTGTTTGTCTGACCGACATAGAACGTATCGGCCATATTATAGATCAGAACAATCAACTGACTGGTAACCGCCGGGACAATCATCACCCGTAAGGCTGCCGGAATGGGAAGATTCTGGAATACCTCTTCCTGCGATGCCGCTTTGATTTGCTTCATATTTCTGGCCCCGCTTTATCTTGATTTTTCGCCGCGTTCGCCGCACACTCGGTATCCAGCCTCACTCCGGCCCCAGGGTTCCACACCAGGCAATACGAAATCCGTGGCATTTGATTTTTTACAATTATAAATATCCTTGCGGGCAGATGCAAGCCCCATCCCCCGCTTGCGGTTCCCCGCCTTTTCCTCCTCCGGCAGGCAGCGGAGGGTCTATCCCTTCCCGTTCTTCCCGATCCAGAATCCTGTTTGTGAAAATAAGAAACGTCTGCATCCGTTTAAGGATGCAGACGTTTTTTATTTCTCAGGACACCGGCTCCAGACATTTGCAGGGCTTCTCAGCGCCCCAGCCGTTCCCGGAATGTCTCGTAGCCAAAATCCGTCAGGCGGGTCAGTCCGCCCTCCCCATCCAGCTTCCAGATGTTGGGCAGCGGCATTCCGTTAAAGGTATTGTTCTTGCAGGTAGTATAAATCGCCATGTCCCCGAAGAGCACCAAATCCCCCTCCTGCAAAGGCCGAGCAAATGTGTAGTCTCCAATCACATCCCCTGCCAGGCAGGTGGGTCCTGCCAAACGGTAGCGGTCTCCCGCTTCATTATTTTCCACACTGGCCTGGTATACCGGCGGCTGATACGGCATCTCCAGCACATCGGGCATATGACAGGCGGCGCTGGCGTCCAGAATGGCGATCCGGATCCCGCCGTTTTCCACAATGTCCAGTACCCGGCTGACCAGATAGCCCGCGTTCAGCGCCACCGCTTCCCCGGGTTCCAGATAGACGGTCACGTCCCACAGCTGCTGCGCATGCCGGATGCAAGACTCCAGCAGGGGCAGGTCATAGTCCGGCCGGGTAATGTGGTGGCCGCCGCCCATATTCAGCCACTGCATCCGGGGCAACACATCGCCGAAGCGTTCTTCCACTGCGTCCAGCGTGGTCTGGAGGGCATCCGCGTTTTGTTCACAGAGGGTGTGGAAATGAAGCCCCTCCAACAGGGACAGCGTCTCCTCATCCATCTCCCGGTCCCATACCGCACGGGTTACTCCCATACGGCTGCCGGGGGCGCAGGGATCATAGATGGCATGCCCTTCCTGGGTAGAGCACTCTGGGTTGATGCGAAGGCCCAGACTTTTTCCACATTTTTTCCCCTTGGGGCCGAATTTCTTCAGCTGATGAATAGAGTTGAACACGATGTGGTCGGCATACGCCAGCAGCTCGTCAAATTCGTCTTCCCGGTACGCGCCGCAGAACACATGCACTTCCCGGCCGGGCATCCGCTCCCGGCCCAGCCGGGCCTCATAGAGGCCGCTGGCCTCCGTCCCCGCCAGATCCTCCGCCAGAAGGGGATAAAAGTCGTAGTTGGAGAACGCTTTCTGCGCCAGCAGCACCCGGCATCCGCTGCGCCGGGCCAGGTCGCCAAGGCATTGTGCATTGGCCTTCAGACGCGCCTCGTCCATGACATAGCAGGGCGTGGGGATCGTGTCAAACAGCTTCTCCGGTTCCCGGCCCGCCAGTCCCGCAAAGGGCGGATCGTAGATGGTCAGATGCGCCATCAGTCCACCAGCACCGGATTGTGGCTCTCGCTGCGGGGCAGGCCGTAGCGGTCCAGGGCATCCAGGAAGGGATCGGGATCAAACTCCTCCACGGTGTGCACGCCCTTGGTGGTCCACTTGCCGGTCAGCAGCATCAGTGCGCCGCACATGGCGGGCACGCCGGTGGTGTAGCTGATGGCCTGGCTGGCCACCTCCTTGTAGCACTCCTGGTGATCGCAGACGTTGTAGATATAGTAGGTCTTGTCCTTGCCGTCCTTCTTGCCGGTAAAGATGCAGCCGATGTTGGTCTTGCCGTGGGTGCGGGGGCCCAGGCTGGCGGGATCGGGCAGCAGGGCCTTGAGGAACTTGATGGGCACGATCTGCTGGCCCTCAAACTCAATGGGGGTGGTGGAGAGCATACCCACGTTCTCCAGACACTTCATGTGGGTGAGGTAGCTCTGGCCGAAGGTCATGAAGAAGCGGATGCGCTTGACCTCGGGGATGTTCTCCGCCAGGGACTCGATCTCCTCATGGTGCAGCAGGTACATGTCCTTCTGGCCCACCTGGTCAAAGGCATACTCCCGCTTGATGCTCATGGGCGGGATCTCCACCCAATGGCCGTCCTCCCAATAGGAGCCGGGGGCGGACACCTCCCGCAGGTTCACCTCGGGATTGAAGTTGGTGGCAAAGGGATAGCCGTGGTCGCCGCCGTTGCAGTCCAGAATGTCGATGGTATCGATGGTGTCGAACTCATGCTTCTTGGCATAGGCGCAGTAGGCCTGGGTCACACCGGGGTCAAAGCCGCAGCCCAGCAGGGCAGTAAGACCGGCCTTTTCAAACTTCTCCCGGTAGGCCCACTGCCAGGTGTAGTCAAAGTACGCGGAAAAGCCCTTCTCCTTGCAGCGCTTTTCGTAGGCGGCCTTCCACTCCGGCTCCTCAATGTCCTCGGGCTCGTAATTGGCGGTATCCATATAGTTCACGCCGCAGGCCAGGCAGGCATCCATGATGGTCAGGTCCTGATACGGCAGGGCAATGTTCATGACCAGGTCCGGCTGATAGCTGCGGATGAGGGCGATAACCTCCTCCACCTTGTCGGCATCCACCTGGGCTGTGGTGATCTTGGTGGCGGTTTTACCGGCCAGATCGGCGGCCAGCTGGTCGCACTTGGACTTGGTCCGGCTGGCAATGCACAGCTCCGTAAAGACTTCGCTGACCTGGCAGCACTTGCGGATGGCCACAGAGGCCACGCCGCCGCATCCGATGACTAACACTTTGCTCATAATCCATTCTCCTTTTTTCTTCTCATGTGATCATTACCCGCCCCGCCGGGAGCGGGCTGTGGTATTTTCTTATTTGGAAAGCGCCAGCAGCAGCTCCCGCAGCACCTTGCAGGCCGCGGCGGTAGACACGCCGCTGGGGTCCAGCATGGGAGCGAGCTCATTGACATCCGCCGCTACCACACGGGTCCGGCTGACCAGCCGGATGGCCTCCAGAAGCTGCGGGAAGGTCACGCCGCCGGCCTCCGGCGTTCCGGTGCCGGGGAAGGCGGCGGGATCCAGACAGTCCAGATCAATGGTGAAATAGACCGGTGCCTGGCTTTTCTCCAGTTCCCGCACCACCTGCTCCAGACCCTCAAAGGAAAACGGGTGCAAGTCGGTGTGGGCCTTGGCAAAGCGGAACTCCTCCCGCTCGCCGCTGCGGATGCAAAACTGGTGAATGCGGCCGTCTCCCAGCAGATCGTGGCAGCGGCGGATCACGCAGGCATGGCTGAGTCGGGCGCCCAGATAGTCGTCCCGCAGATCCGCGTGGGCGTCAAAGTGGATGACATGCAGGTCGGGATACCGCTTACAAACCGCCCGCACACTGCCCAGGGTCACCAGATGCTCTCCGCCCATGAGCAGGGGCAGCTTGCCGTCCGCAAGGATTTCCTCCGCCCGGGCCTCAATATCCGCCAGCGCCGCCTCAGCGCTGCCGAAGCAAAGCTCCAGATCTCCGCTGTCAAACACAGCGCAGTCGGTCAGGTCCTTGTCCTGATAGGGACTGTACGTCTCCAGGCCAAAGCTCTCATGGCGCATGGCGGCGGAACCGAACCGGGCACCGGGCCGAAAGCTGGTGGTGGAGTCAAAGGGCGCACCGAAGAGGACGATCTTTGCCTCCTCATAGCTGCTCTCGCAGCCGATGAACGTTTCGATATTGGGGGTCATTTTTCTACCTCCTCCAGCATCTCCTCCAAAAAGGCCGGCAGGAAGAACGCGCCGGTGTGGAGACGCACCGTATAGTATTTGGTCTTGAGATGCAGTTTGAGCCATTTGCTGCGGTCAAAATCATCAATGGGATGGTATTTCTTACTGGCAAAGCCGAAGAGCCAGTAGCCCGCAGCATAGGTGGGAATATGCGCCTGATAGACCCGGCTGATGGGGAACGTGCTGACAATCCGCTTGTGGCAGCGCTGCATGGCCTCGGCGTCATGGCGGTAGAAGGGGCTTCCCTGCTGGTTGACCATGATGCCGTCGTCCCGCAGGGCATTGTAGCAGATGCCGTAAAACTCCCGGGTGAAGTAGCCCTCGGAGGGGCCGAAGGGATCGGTGGAGTCCACGATGATCAAATCATACTGGGCGTGCCGCCGCCGGATAAAGCGCAGGGCATTGTCGAAGTAGATGTGCACCCGCTGGTCATCCAGACGGCAGGCGTTTTCCGGCAGGTAACGCCTGCAGGCCTCCACCACCTGTTCGTCCATCTCCACCAGATCGATGGAGCGGATGGACTCGTACCGGGCCAGCTCCTTGACCACGCCGCCGTCTCCCGCGCCGATGACCAGCACATCCTGCACATTGGGATGGACTGCCATGGGCACATGGGTGATCATCTCGTCGTAAATGAACTCATCCCGCTCGGTGAGCATCACATTGCCGTCCAGAGTCAGGACCTTGCCGAATTCCGGGGTGTCATAAATATCGATCTGCTGGTAGTTACTTTTTTGAGAATAGAGGTGCCGGTTGACCCGCAGGCTGTGCTTGACGTCCGGCGTATGAAATTCACTGAACCACAGCTCCATCAAACCACCTCCTGGGTCAGAATGTTGATTCGCTCAATCTCCGGGTCCTCGGGACCGGTCATGGAGCAGCCCTTGGCCTTGGCATAGCGGATATAGTCCAGAATCTCCGCTGTGATCCGCTCGCCGGGGGCCAAAATGGGGATTCCCGGGGGATAGCACATGACGAACTCACTGCACACCTTCCCCTCGCTTTCCTCCAGGGGAACGCTTCGCTTGTCGGCATAGAAGGCCTCCTGGGGACTGGTGACCACCTCGGGATCGATATACTCCTGATTCATGAGGCCGCTGCCGTCCGTCTGATAGCGCCGCCGGATCTCCGCCAGGGCACTGACCAGCCGCTCCAGCTCCTGGGGCCGGTCTCCGATGGAGAGATACGCCAGGATATTGCCGATATCGCCGAACTCGATCTGGATATCATACTCGTCCCGCAGCAGGTCATAGACCTCGATGCCCGCCAGACCGATATCCCGGGTATGGACGCTGAGCTTGGTGGGATCGAAGTCAAAGATGGAATTGCCGTTGATCAGCTCCCGGCCAAAGGCATAGTAGCCGCCCACAGCGTTGATCTCCTCCCGGGCATACTCCGCCATAGCAATGACCTGGCGGAATACCTCCTTGCCCCGCAGGGCCAGATTGCGGCGGCTGATATCCAGGCTGGACATGAGCAGGTAGCTGCCGGAGGTGGTCTGGGTGAGGTTGATGATTTTGCGCACATGGCCCTCATGGATGTTGGGGCCGATGAGCAGCAAGCTGGACTGCGTCAGGCTTCCGCCGCTTTTGTGCATGGATACCGACGCCATGTCCGCCCCCGCCGCCATGGCGGAAACCGGCATGTTCTCCCCAAAATAGAAGTGCGTGCCGTGGGCCTCATCGGCCAGGCAGTACATTCCGGCGTCGTGGGCCATTTTCACGATGGCCCGCAGATCGCTGCAAATGCCATAGTAGGTGGGGTTGTTCACCAGCACCGCCACGGCGTCGGGATGTTCCCGGATGGCCTTGGCCACCTGCTCCCGCTTCATGCCCAGGGAGATGCCTAGCCGGTGGTCCACCTCCGGGTTGACATACACCGGAATGGCGCCGCAGAGCACCAGGGCGTTGATCACGCTGCGGTGCACATTGCGGGGCATGATGATCTTATCTCCCCGTTTGCAGGTGGACAGCACCATGCTCTGTACGGAACTGGTGGTGCCTCCCACCATCAAAAACGCATGGGCCGCGCCGAATGCATCGGCCGCCAGCTCTTCCGCCTGCCGGATGACCGAAATCGGGTGGCAAAGATTGTCCAGGGGCTTCATGCTGTTGACATCAATGCTGACGCACTGCTCGCCCAGAAATGCGGTCAGCTCCGGGTTGCCCCGCCCCCGTTTGTGGCCGGGAACGTCAAAGGGCACCACCCGCATCTGGCGAAAAGTCTGAAGCGCCTCGTAGATCGGCGCTCTGCTCTGGTCCAGGATTCGCTCATTTTTCACTGCCATCACCTCACGACAAAAAAACACAAGCCGCCATTTGGCAGCTTGTGTTTGAATCAATACGTACGCAATTGACGCCGGGATTCCAAATCATCCTGTGTGCGGCAGGGATATGCCCCCTTGCCTTTACAGTCCATGATCCCGAACCTTTTATTTGGTACTGAGAGTCTATATAGCAACAAGATACTTTTACTACTCTTTTATTGACCGTTTCACAAGTCTGCGCAAATGCGCATTTCGGTTATAAAGTAACCAACTTATAAAATTTGAGCTTTTA
>CALXDJ010000023.1 GCA_944387035.1 uncultured Oscillospiraceae bacterium
CTTCAAAATAATTTGTGACTGCATATCTGAGGAATATTGTTCTCAGCATATTCACCCCTTGACAAATCTCTTTCCAGCGCCTGATCCTGGAGCAGTACGCCAGGGACAAGGGCTTCACCAATCCCCGCTTCCTGTACGACGACGGCTTCTCCGGGACCAACTTCAACCGGCCCGGTTGGAACGAGGTCATGCGGCTGATGGAGAACGGTATGGTGCGCACGGTGATCGTCAAAGACCTCAGCCGGCTGGGCCGCGAGTATCTGGAGGTGGGCAAGCTGACCGAGCTGGTGTTCCCCAGCTACGGGGTGCGCTTCATCGCCATCAACGATAACGTGGACAGCCTCTACGGGGAAAACGACTTTGCGCCCTTCAAGAACCTGTTCAACGAGTTTTACGCCAAGGACACCAGCCGGAAGATCCGGGCGGTGAAGAAGGCCCAGGCCCAGCGTGGGGAGCGGATCGCCACCCGGCCCCGCTACGGATACCAAAAGGCGGGGGACGATCCCAAGAAGATCGTCCCGGACCCGGAGGCGGCGGAGGTGGTGCGGAGGATCTTCCAACTGTGCGCCTCCGGGCGGGGACCCAGCCAGATCGCCCGGCAGCTAAAGCAGGAGCAGGTCCTCAACCCCATCAACTACTACTTCCAGAAGCACGGCGTTGCCCTGCCCGGCCTGGACACCACACGGCCCTACAACTGGAGCGACACCACCATCGCCAAGATGCTGGAGGACGAGATCTACCTGGGACACACCATCAGCCTGCGCTACACCACGCCGTCCTATAAGAACAAAAAGAAGATCGAGCGCCCGGAGTCGGAGTGGCTGCGGTTTGAGAATACCCATGAGCCGCTGATCACGAAGGAGGTCTGGGAACTGGCGCGGGAGGTCCGCAGGCACAAGCGCCGCGCCCCGAAGAAGATCGAGGCCCCCAACCTGTTCTCCGGCCTGGTCTACTGCGCGGACTGCGGGAAGCCCATGCGGCTCCACCGGACCAGGACCAAAGAGGAGGACTCCTACAACAACTTCAAGTGCAGCACCTACAGCAACCGGGGCAAGGAGGCCTGCAGCGGTCACTACATCCGGGAGAGCCAGCTGAAGGCCATCGTGCTGGACGACCTGCGGCGGGTGACACAGTTTGCAAGGCAGAAGGAAAATCTCCTCCTGCGCCATGTGGCGAAACGGAATTCCGCCCAGGCGAAGAAGGAGATCGGGCAGCTCCAGCGGGAGCTGGACAGGCTGTGCCGCCGGGAGACGGAGCTGACCGCCCTGTTCAAGCGGCTCTACGAGGACAATGTGCTGGGCCGTATCCCGGACGAGCAGTACCGACTCCTCTCCGCCGAATACACCCAGGAGCAGGCACAGATCAAGGAACGGATCCCCCAGATGGAGGAGCGGCAGGAGAAGCTGCGGGACTCCATTACCAACGTATCCCGGTTTGTGGAACGCGCCAGGCAGTACAGTGAGATCACGGAGCTGACGCCGGAGCTGCTGCGGCTGTTCATTGAGAAGATCGTGGTGGGAGAGCGGGCGGAGAAGTACTCCCACAGCGCACCCCAGGAGGTCATGATCTATTACCGGGACATCGGCCTGCTGGACACCACGGAGGAGCTGGACCTGGAACGGGAGCTGGCCGACGCCGGCCCTGCGGCATGAACACCCCAAAAGAGGAAGGGGGCAGTACAACTGCCCCCTCCCAGAGAATCCTATACTGAACCGAGTCTCGGTCCATTGTGTGTCCTTGTCCAGTGCCGGCTGATAGCGGAGGGGGCTTGATTCCGTTTCAGTTGGTCAAAATGGTGTAGCCCACCGTGCGGTAGTTTTTGTCCAGGAGCAGCAGATACGCCCAGGTGGTTTTCCCGCCGCCTTGGGGCTGGAGCTCTTGCAGATCATCAATGGATTTGCAGAAGCGATCCTTTCCTACGGACTGTTCCCGGCTCCACATGCCATAGTGCTGTACCGCCTGAGAAAATGCATCATTGTCGGTAAGATAGAAGCTATCGATGCACCAGACTGCGCCGCTGGTTTCCACCTGCTCCGGAGCGATGTATTGGGGCAGTGAGGCGCGCGCAAAGTCCCGCTTTTGCTGCTCATAGAGGCTGGAGAAGTCGTAGTCGTACAGAGTGATCTCCATGCGCCAGGTATCCCCGCCCACAGGGGTGGGCTGGCCGATGAAATAGCCGCACAGGGTGGTGGGGTCGCTGTAAAGCAGCAGGACCCGGAAGGGAATCCGCCCATCCTGCACGGAAAAGCGGCCGGAGCTCTGATTCATGGTGCGGGTGCCGTCGGAAGCCACCAGCCAGGTCATCTGGTCGCTGACCTTGAGAAATTCCTCGATGCTGCCCAGATCGGGCCTGCCCCGAAACTCCATGAACTGGGCCTGGGGGACCACCTGCTGCACCTGCTCCAGGGTAAGGGTGCAGTACTCGCCGTCCGCCGTCAGGTCCAGGGATACGGTGTCAGGCGAAGCGGAATGGTTGGAAGCCGTCAGGTCCAGGGCGGCGATCCGCTCTCCGTCGGTGATGGTCACATAACCGAGAGACTGCATATTGTCATTGAGGAGCAAATACGTCCTGGGCCGCTCCGGCGCAGCCCGCCGGGCGCTGTGAGGCAGGTCCGCAATGGGTGCGCAGAACCGGCTGGTATAGGGCGAGGTGACCCGGCTCCACAGACTCTGGAGCCGCACCCGGTCGGTAAAGTCATCGCTGCCGGAAAGCTGGGAAACCGGCTCGATGTACCAGGCTGCGCCGCAGGAGGCGATGTCATACTGGGAGATCTCTGGCAGCTGGGGCGCGGCCTGATAGCCCGCAGCCTGTTCCTCATACAGGGGCGTGAAGTCATAGTCGCACAGGGTGATCTCCATGCGCCACTGCCCGTTGCCAAGCTTCTCCGGAGCGCCGACAAAGTAGCCGCACAGGGTGGTAAAGTCCCGGTAGAGCAGCAGCGTGAAGATACCGTTTTCCGACAGGTTCCAGGTGGCGGACATATGCCCGCCGTTTGCTGTTCCACCGGAGGTGACCAGCCAGGCCATGTGGAGACTGTCCTTGACGTATGCCTTGACATCCCCGCCCAGATCCGGCATATAGCCGCCGAAGTTGAAAAAGTCCATTTCCGGCACCAGCTGGCGAAGCTGTGCTTCGGTAAACTCACAATTTCCGCTGCTGTCTTCCTGTACGATCAGGTCTACGGTGCCCAGGGGGACGATGTCGGTGTCCGCTGCCTGGCCGCCCTGGCCGGTGGAGTCCATCATGGTGTAGCCCAACAGCTGATAGTCCTCATCCAGGAACAAGAAGCAGCGCCACCGGTCGTCCCGGGGAAGCCGGTTCATCAGCCGGTCCATCTCCCGGCAGTGCTGTTTCACATAACCGGAGGTGTACTGGGCCCAGAGGTGATAGGCCTGGGAGTCGCCGGGCAGCAGGGTGGGTCCCCGGCCGGTGTTGTAGCCGGTGAGGAAATACTTGGCGCCGGAGTCGGCAATGTCCTCCGGGGCGATGTAGTGCGCGAAGGTCTCCTCCCGCTGAGCGGTGAAGGCTGCCAGCTGCTCCTCGTAGAGCGATGTAAAGTCATAGTCGCACAGCGTGACTTCCAGCTGCCATACACCGCCTCCCGCCTTCTTCGGCACGCCCACGGCGTGGCCCATCAAATGGGTGTTTTCATCGAAAAGCAGCAGGCAGAGGGGACTGTTGGGGTCGTCGTTGGCGTTGAAAGAGCCCCACTCCCCTTCCGAGCCGATCTCGCCGTGGCTGGTGACCAGCATGGACATTTGGAAACTGTTGATGAGATAGTCGTCAATGTCATTGCCCATGTTGGGCACGCCGTCCAGGTTGATGTAGGCGACACTGGGGAACGATTTTTGCACCAGTTCCTGGGTAACGCGGCACACGCCGTCTTCATCCTCCTGCACGGAGAAGGTCACAGTCTCCCCGTCTCCGGGAGCCGTGACGTGGAGATCCGGAGCGCTGCCGGGAAGGCTCACGCCGCTTCCGCCCAGCACACGGGGCAGGACGAAGATGCCGACCGCTGCCAGCAAAACCACCGCGGCGGCAATTCCCAGTGCTTTTTTCCGCACTTTCCGGGGCCTGGAAACCCGAGAAACAGCCGCTTTTTCGGCAGGGGCCGGAATGGGAGCGGATTCCGGCGGTGTACCAGGCTGCCTTTCGGCAGCAGGTGTGCCGGATTCCTCAACCTGCGGCGCGGAGGGTGCCGCATCCGCTTGCTGCACCGGCGGCTCCGGCTGTTCTGCGGGCGCCGCGCCGGGGACTTCGTCCCGGCGGAAGCGGGCCTTCCACTGGGACAGCTGCTGCCGGGCGGCCTCCTTGCGGGCGTCCATCCGGGCCCGGGCTTCCGCCCGGCGAAGGACGTCCTCCTGGGCCAGCCGGGCCGCTTCCTCGGCTTGCCGGCGCTGCACAAGCTGCAGTCCGTCGGCAGTGGCCAGGCTGGCGGCGTCCTCGCGGCGGCAGCCGCAGCGGTGGCACATGGCCTCCCGGTCGTGGTTTACGGCGCCGCAGGAACAGTACCACAGGCCCTGTCCGCTCCAGAAGGCGTAGCGGTTTTTGGGCAGCGCGGCGCTCAGGGCCAGCAGTTCCGGGTCCTCCACAGTTTTGGCGAGAGATGTGAAGGCGGGCAGCGGGGCCCAGACCGTGTCCTCCGATGCTGTCCAGACCGTTCCGTCGGCAAATGCGGCGGACAGCACCCGGACATCCATGCGCGGCGCGCTGCCCTGGGGCAGGACAATGGCGCTGTACACGCCAAAGGTCTGGCCCCGGGTGATGTGCAGATCGGAATACGTAAACAGGGTCTGGCCGCTGCCGCCGTTTCCCTGGGGACACTGCACCGATACGGTGAGGGCGGTCAGAGGCTTTTCGTCAATGCTTTTCCATTTCAGCTGGGCCACCAGACGCGGGATCCGGGTGTCCTCCAGCACAACGCCAGCCGCCAGCACCACCGGAGCAGAAGCGGTGTACATCCGCTCCGGCAGCGCAAAGCGGCGGATATAGCGATTTTCCATGGCAGCCTCCCGTCACAGCTCCGGCAACTCATCGGGGTTGTCGGCGGACGGGCCGGTTCCGGTGGCAGCGCTGCCCACAGCGGGCACTTCGGCGGCGCCGGAAGCATGGACCCCGTCTTTGCGGATGGCGTGGAGATCCGCGGTGATCTGACCGAAGGCGTACAAGGGCCAGGTGCCCACCGCCAGAATCAGAGCGCTGGCTATGATGATGAGACCGGCCATCAGCAGGGACATGGGCGAAATGGACGGCGGAATGAGGCCGAAGAGCTGCAGCAGCAGGATGACAATGCCCAGAGCAATGGCTACCACGCCCAAAACGCCCATAATCAGGTACAGCACGCCGCAGATCTTGGCCAGCAGCTGCAGCTTGCCGCCCACATCGCTGTAAAAATTGGCCGCAAAGCCAGTGAGGCCCCGGCGGTACTTGCTGCCGTCCACCTTCCGAACGTTGGCCTCCGTCTGACGGCCCTCCATGGCCAGATTCACCAGCACCAGTCCCACCGGAAGCAGCAAAGATCGAATCAATCCCTGTGCGGAATCAAAATCCACACGGGTTTCTTCCACAATCAGGGATACCCGATAGACCGCCGCCCAGATTCCGTTGCCTGCCGCCAGAGCGGCTGCAATGGCGCTGCACAGGGGGACCGGCCGGCCTTTTCCCACGGGCCGGTTCCAGGTGGTGCCGACAGCGCCGATGAGCAGCAGCAGTACGCTGAAAAACAGCAGAGCGATCCGCTGGGTCTGCTGAAGGGCCGCACCCATCTCCTCAGCATACATCACGGTCTGCTGCATGGAGAAAAGCGCCAGAGTCTGTGCGATCAGCAGCAAAATTGCAGCGGGCAGCAGGCGCGGTCCATTCTGCGCACGCAGCAGCAGCAACACGGCAGCTGCGAAGATCAGCGCAGGCTGGAGCAGGGTTCCTAGAGAGACGTGGAACGCGCTCATCAGCCGGAACAGATCGATCAGCTGCCAGACCTCACAGACGAGAAGGAGCACAGCGCCCAAAGTTCCCAGCATGCCGGGACGGAGAACGGAGCGGTAGCGTACGCGGGGTGCCTGCTGGGCACGCTGTTCCGGGGAAAGGGGCAGAAACGTCTGCGCGTCGGCCGCTGTGCACAGCAAAACCGTGCCCACAGCGGCCAGTGCCAGAGGCAGCGCAAAGGCCGGCATGGAGCCGACGGTGTCCAGACACAGCAGAGCGCTGACCGCTGCCAAAATCGCGGCCGCCAGGTTCAAAACCGGCAGGGAACGTCCTTTGAGCAAGCGGGACACGGGCTTGTTCCAGGACACGCCTATGGCGGAGAGTCCCCACAGGAGCATAGCCGGCAACAGCAGCATGTGGCTGATGACAACGCTGGAGCCCAGTATGGCCAACAGTCCGCCTACGGTATAACCGGCCTGCTTGCCGCGGGCTGTCAGCAGTAAAATCCCGCCTGCCACGGCCAGCAAACAGGGAAGAACAGTGGTGCTGCGGTAGAAGTCCTCCAGCACCTTTCCCAAAATCAACTGCACCACCGGAGCGGCCATAAGCAGGGCGGCTGCCGCTGTAAAAAGAGACCCCCTGCGGGGTACACCCCGGATCCGTTCTTTCCGTACACGCATTTCCATGAAATTTCCCCCTCAATTTGTTCTTAAAAAGCTTTGATTGGAAAGATTTTCTCGCCTAAACTATACTCGTTTCTTTTCAAAAAAGCAATTCTCTCGCTGCACACTCCATCCCTGGTTGCTTTCCCCTGGATTCTGGATCAAAGCGCAGGGATGAAAAAGTTTGATCATCACGGGATTTCGTGCGTCAAAAAGACAAACAAAGACCGGCCTGCGCTGTTACAATACAACGCAGGCCAGCCTTTTTCTGTGTCTGTTTCATAGTTCCCTTCCTGCCGGAGTGCGCGTTCCGGCTGGTGCCGGAAGGATTGCCTGGGTTCCATTAGGAGTACAGCTTGGGAATGCGGAAGCTCTGCTCCCCGTGGGCCTCGTCGGTGACGGTTCCCGCCGGGAACAAGATGACCGGATTGCCCTCTTCATCGATTTCAAATTCCGTGGTCTCGTCGATGGTAACATAATCGCTCAGGGGTGCGTTGTCTTCAATGGGGTAATACCGGACGTCCGGATTCTTTTCCATGCGGTTGCCCATCTGCATGGTAATGGTTTCGGTCAGATAGTTGACAGAATCATCCCCCAACAGGCTCTCCAGCGTGGGCTCTTCCTGGGACTGGGTGTCTTCCTGGGCCGTGGTTTCCTGTGTGGAAGGCGCGGGATCTTCTTCGACTGACGGCTGGCTGGCCTGGGCAGCGCCGCAGGCGCTGAGCAGCATCACACACATCCACAGCGCTGCAAGGAATCCGATCTGCCAATGTGTCCGTTTCATCGTTCATACCTCCATTTCAAATCCTGCTTTACGCTTGGGTGGGAGCGGTTCCTGTTTGGTATCTTCAAGATAGTGCGTGCTTGCCGCAAAATGGCCGCATACAGGCATCGTTTTTGCATCATTTGGGCTGTGGAGAAGGCGAGTCATTCCCCTGGCCGAAGAGCGCGTCGGCAAAGCCCAGCAGTTCGACGCAAATACGGCCGTAACTGGCTTCCGTCAGCGCACAGTATACGACTCCTCCGGACTCTTCCACTTCCCACATGGCGGGGCCCCGCTGCCGGGTCTGTACGCCCAATCCCTCCCAAAAACGCGTTCCCAGCTCTTCGGATGAGAGCAGGTCCTGCTTGACGGAGCGCAGGGAGCAGTCGATCCACACGGGCAGGCCGGTCTCCTCGTCTATCACCAGCCAGAACGTGTCCCGGCTGTTGTTCCCGCCTTGCAGATACAGCATGCTGACGGACTGACCGCTGTCGGCCTCTACATAAACCGCCCGGCTGCCGCTCTGGAATTCCAGGGTATCGGGGTCGAAGCTCTCCGGCAAAACGCCCCAGTCGGCCAGACAGTCCACGCTCTGGAAAAAGGCGGCTTCCGCCTGATCGGCGCCGGGCTGTCCGGGAAGCGGAAGGGACTGCGTCGTGGAATACACCTCCAGGTCCGGATACCGGATGGCCCGCGCCAGCAGCGCCAGCTTTTCCGGAAGCGGCAGCTCCCGAACGGCCAGGTCATCTTCGGAAAGGGGCTGCGTGTGGATGGTGTCCAGTGTCTTGAGATCCCGCAGGGAAGAAAGCTGCTGCGGCAGCACAATTGATGCCAGGACCATCAGAACGGTCAAACCCGGCAATGCCCATTTTTTCACCGTGGTCAAGAACGCTCCCCTCCTTTCAGGAATACGCTGACCCGGGTGCCTTGTCCCAGGGCGCTTGCAAAGTGCAGCTTGCCGCCGTGAAGCTCGACGATCTTCTGGCATACGGTGAGCCCAAGACCGGCACCCCCCTGGGCACGGGAGCGGGATTTATCCGCCATGTAAAAGGGCTCTGTGATCCGGTTCAAGTCCTCCGGCGCGATTCCCCGGCCGTTGTCGGTGACGTGGATGCAGTATCCGCCCTCCGCTTGGGTCCCCTCCAGAAGAATCCGGCCGCCTGCGTCCAGGGCTTTGCGGGCGTTGTCCAGCAGATTGAGGCAGACGGATTCCATGAGGTCCGGTTCGATTTCCGCGGCACCCGGTGCGGCCTGTACCGCCAGGGCAATGCCCGCTTCTTCCAGGGCCGGACGCAGCACATCCGCCACGCGCTCCAGGAAGGGAAGCATCTCCGTCCGGCGCAGGGAGAGATTGCTTTTTTCCAGCACAAAGAGGTCCATCAGCTTGCGGGACAATCCCTCCAGCCGCCGTCCTTCCCGGAAGATGCAGGCGGCGCTCTCCTGTACCAGCTGAGGCTGGGCAGGACGGGAGAGCATCAGCTCCGCGTACCCAATGATGGACGTCAGCGGTGTTTTGGTCTCATGGGCGAAGGCGTGGAGGAACTCCTCCTGCCGGCGGGCGGTATCCGTCAGCTCGCCTACATGCTGTTCCAGCTGCTGCGCCATCTGGTTGAAATCCTGGGAAAGCTGCCCGATTTCGTCACTTCCCCGGACCTCCACCCGGCGGGACAGTTCGCCCGCGGCCATTTGCCGCGACGCCTCGGAAAGCCGGCCCAGGGGGCGGGTAATCCAGGCACTCACGGCTGCGGCTGCCAGGGCCGACGCCAGGATCAGTCCCAACAGCAGGTAGAAAAAGGCGTGGTACTGGGCCTGTCTGGCGGCAAGAAGATCCCCGGCTTCCCGCCAGGTGTCCAGGTAGACGATCCCGTCCTCCGTGGTGACCGGGCTTGCTGCGTGCAGGTACATACGATCCCCATCCCGCAGCACTTCCCAGCCCAGCTGGTCCTGTGACAATGCGCCGGTCAGGCGGGACTCGGCAGGCAGTGCGTCTCCGACCAAGGCGGCGCCGGTCTCACTGCTCAGGCGGAAGGAGTCCTCGCTGTGTCCCAGAGAGGCGGCGGCCTCATCGGCCAGGCGGGCGATGTCTTCCTGGCTGAGACCGTGGGAAAACTGCATCTCCCGCAGCAGCATCCGGCGCAGAATCAGGTGCTCCGTCACCGCAACATCTGCCTGGGCGGTGAGTCCGGCACGAAACTGGCCGTCAATGAGCAAAAAGCCGCTGATGGAACAGGCCAAAGCAGTCATGGCCACCATACAGCAAAACAGCTTCCAGAAAAGACGCAAGCCCCTCACTCCTCCAATCGGTAGCCCACTTTGTAAACCGCTGTCAGCCGGTCCTCCAGTCCCAGTTTTTTCCGCATCCGCTGCACATGCAGGTCCACGGTGCGGCTGTCCCCCAGGTATTCCTCGTTCCATACCCGCTCAAAGATCCGGTCCCGGCAAAGCACCACATTCTTGTTTTGCACAAACAGCACCAGGAGGTCAAATTCCTTGGCCGTCAGGGCCACAGCCTGCCCGTCTTTGCGGACGATCCGGGCGGCGGGGTCGATTTCAATATCCGGTTCCAGCCGCAGCAGCTGCTCCCCTTTCCCGCAGCGGCGCAGTACCGTTTCCACCCGGGCCAGCAGCTCCGAGAGGGCAAAGGGCTTGGGCAGGTAATCCTCCGCGCCCCGGCGCAGGCCGCGGACCCGGTCCTCCACCTCGCCCAGGGCGGTGAGAAAGATCACGGGAACATCCAGAGCTTTGCAGTAGTCCAGCAGCTCGTATCCGTCTGCTCCGGGGAGCATGATGTCCAGCAGGGCCAGGTCGAAAGGTTCCTGTTCCAGGAGGTCTGCGGCCTGGGTGCCGTCCGGGGCCCAGACGCAGCGGTAGCCCGCATCGGTCAGTACAGTTCGGACCAGATTGGCAATGGCGGCTTCATCTTCTGCAATCAAGATCTTGTTCACGCGCTCATCTCCCTTTATAATATACATAGAGGATCCTTCCATCATTTTTGCATCATGGTCCATGAAAGAGCGTGGCCGCCGGAGACAAAAACGGCGCCCGCCAGGCAGCGAGCGCCGTTTTCCCGGGGAAATCCCGTCAGTAGTTGATCCCTACAATGGCCAGATGACCATTCGAGACACCGAAGACAATGTTGGGACGTCCGCTTGTGGACAGTGCAAAGCCTGCCTGGCTGGGTTCCAGCGTGCTGGTGTCCGCTGTGCTGATCTCAGTGAGCAGGGCTTCCGTGAAGATCCGGTCCGCACCCAGGGCGACAAAGTCCTCCCGGGTCTCCACGGACTGGGGATCGTCCGCAAAACCAAGATAGACGGGGAATGACACGAGGTCTGCCAGACCTTCCAGATCCTGGTCGGCTACGACCTGCTGAATGTCCTGGGCAAACGCCTGTACTGCCGCCTGGTCGACGGAGAAGTTATCCGTATAGGTCTGCTCCTCGGTGTCTTCTTCCGGCGCTTGTGCATCAGGTGCCTCCTCGGGTGTCTCCTCGGGCGCCGTCTCTTCGTCGGCAGGCTGCTGGGTTTCCTGGCTGGAAGAAGAACTTGCGGGGGGCGTTTCATTGCTGGAAGTGTCCTGACCGCAGCCGGTCAGCAGCAGGCACAAGGCTGCCGCCAGCAGAATCAGTTTGCGCAGGTATTTGGGCATGGTGCATGGTCCTTTCCTCATTTGGATAATAGCCGGTCTTTCAATCCGGTTTTATAATAGACGCGGAGGAAACGGAAAAAGTTTGGCCTTTCCCTGAAAAGTTTGCTTGTGTCTGCCGGCAAGACAGATGATGCAGGTTTGATGCAAATTTGCGGGAAGTTTGTGCGAAGCAGTGTATAACGTACAGGAACCATGATACCAAGGAGGGTCGTTTATGGCTGCATATTTGAAAAGAACCGCGTCAGCGGAGATGAGATCCGCACAATATCGGCAGATGGGACGCCGCCGCAGGCGCCGCGTGCTGCTGTTTCCTCTCCTGCTGGGGCTGATGTTGTTCCTGGGAGGGTTCATGCTGGGGGCTGCCCGGGCCGTGGTGGAAGAGCAGGAAGAACCGGCGGTGGAGGCACTGACGCGATCTCCGGCGTCTGCGGTGGAAGCCCAGCCGCTGGAGCCGGCTGAGGTACCGGAGGAGGTACCGGCTGAGATGCCGGAAGCGGCAGTGGAAGAAGATGCCTGGCAGCTGCGTCTGGTCAGTGCCGCGCATCCGCTGCCGGAGGATTTTGAGGTTCCGGAACTGACCAAACTCAAAGGCGGACACGCCATTGACAGCCGGGTCTATCCCGCTTTGCAGCAGATGATGGACGACTGCCGGGCGGCAGGACTGAACCCGGTGATCTGCTCGTCTTACCGGACCCACGACAAACAGGAGGAGTTGTTCCGGAAAAAGGTGAACACCCTGCGCAAACAGGGTTATTCCCAGGAGGAGGCTGAGACGGAGGCCGCCCGTTGGGTTGCCCGCCCGGGGACCAGTGAGCACGAAACGGGCCTGGCTGTGGATATTGTGGACAAGAGCTACCAGCTCCTAGACGAAAAACAGGAGCAGACGCCGGTGCAGCAGTGGCTGATGGCCCACTGCGCCGAATACGGCTTCATCCTGCGCTATTCTGTGGAAAAAAGCGATCTCACCGGAATTGGCTATGAGCCCTGGCATTACCGCTATGTGGGAGTTGAAGCGGCCAAAGCCATTACGGAGCAGGGCCTTTGCCTGGAGGAGTATTGGATGGGACAGACCGAGCCGCTGCAGCAGGAATATAGCGTGCAGGCGGCGCCGGACCCCGTGGAAACGCAGGGTTAAAGCTTCCTTACGAACAGAGCCCGAATGGCATTGAGAACGGCCAGAATCATGACGCCCACATCGGCAAAGATGGCCAGCCACATGTTGGCAATGCCCAGAGCGCCCAGCACCAGGCAGAGTCCCTTCACGCCGATGGCAAAGACAATGTTCTCGTAGACAATGCGCATGCATTTTTTGGACAGCTTGATGGCCTTGGCGATTTTCAGGGGGTCATCGTCCATCAAAACCACATCGGCGGCCTCGATGGCGGCGTCGGACCCCATGGCCCCCATGGCGATGCCGATGTCCGCCCGGCCCAGTACGGGGGCGTCATTGATCCCGTCGCCCACAAATGCCAGCTTGCCCGCCCCGGGCGCCTTGTGCGCCAGCAGCTGCTCCACTTTTTCCACTTTGTCGGCGGGAAGCAGCTGGCTGTATACCTGGTCCAGCCCCAGTTCGGAGGAGACTTGATTGGCCGCACTGGCAGAATCGCCGGTGAGCATGACGGTTTTGCGCACTCCGGCGGCCTTCAGTGCCTGGATGGCTTGCCGGGAGTGGGGCTTGATGACATCCGAGATGACGATATGGCCGGCGTAGGCGCCGCCGATGGCCACATGCACAATGGTGCCGGCGCTGCGGCAGGGAATGTACGCAATCCCAAGATCATCCATGAGCCGGTCATTGCCCACGGCTACATCCACGCCGTCCACCGCTGCCAGAACGCCGTTGCCGCTGCGCTCCTGGATGTTTTCCACCCGGCTGCGGTCGATCTCTTTGCCATAGGCCCGTTGCAGACTTTTGCTGATGGGGTGTGAGGAGGCGCTTTCAGCCAGCGCCGCGTATTCCAGCAATCTGGCGCGGTCCAGGCTGCTGTGGTGGATGGCGTTTACCTCAAAGACTCCTTGCGTCAGCGTACCGGTTTTGTCGAAGACCACGATGTTGGTCT
This sequence comes from uncultured Oscillospiraceae bacterium, assembly GCA_944387035.1. Lineage (GTDB taxonomy): Bacteria > Bacillota > Clostridia > Oscillospirales > Oscillospiraceae > Oscillibacter. Next base: position 13,057 of record CALXDJ010000023.1, read on the forward strand.
GTGCCAGGGTCTCCAAATAGTTGGATCCCTTGATCAGGATTCCCGCCTTGCTGGCTCCGCCGATTCCGGCAAAAAAGCTCAGGGGAATGCTGATGACCAGGGCGCAGGGGCAGGAAATGACCAGGAACGTCAGGGCACGATAGACCCAAGTGCCCCAATCCGCCGGCAGCCCCAGGCCCAGCATCCGCACCAGAGGCGGTACCACAGCCAGCGCAAGGGCCGCGTAGCACACCACCGGAGTATAGACCCGGGCAAATTTGGAGATGAAATGCTCGGATTTGGATTTGCGGGAGGAGGCATTCTCCACCAGATCCAAAATTTTGGAGACGGTGGATTCGCCGAATTCCTTGGTGGTTTGAATCTTCAGGACACCGGTCATGTTGATGCACCCGCTGATGACCGCGTCCCCCACGGTTACCTCCCGGGGCAGACTCTCACCGGTCAGGGCGGCGGTATTGAGCGTGGAGCTGCCGTCGGTCACCGTGCCGTCAATGGGAATCTTTTCGCCGGGCTGGACCACGATGACGGTGCCGACGGCTACGGTGTCAGGGTCTACCTGTTCCAGGGCTCCGTCCTGCTCCACATTGGCATAGTCGGGCCGGATGTCCATGAGGTCGCTGATGTTCCGGCGGCTCTTTCCCACGGCGTAGCTTTGGAACCACTCCCCGACCTGATAGAACAGCATCACGGCAATGGCTTCCGTGTAGTCGCCGCTGCGCTGGAGCAGTGCCAAAGCAAAGGCTCCCACGGTAGCCACTGCCATCAAGAAGCACTCATCAAATACCTGATGATTCCGAATCCCCTTCCAGGCCTTCCGGAGAATATCATAGCCGATGATCCCGTAGTCCGCCAGATACAGCGCCAGCTGCAGGGCCCAGCCCAGGCCGGGGACCAGGGAGTCCCCCGCGTCAAATATGGATTCCGGAATGAGCTGCAGTACCAACAGCAGCAAACTGGACGCTAGAATCCGGCCCATCATCCGCCGCTGGCGTTTTGTCATGCCGCTGCCGGACCGGGATCCCGCAGCCAGCAGGATGCAGGCTGCCCCGGTGAGGATGGCCAGGAGGATCGTTACAATGAATTCTTGCATACTGGATTCCCTTCTGTTTCCTGTGCAATGATACAGCTGCTGACGCAAGGGGCTGCTGCAAGCAGGCCCTGTGGCAGCTGTCCGGGCTTACAGGTAAATCTCACACTCGTCTTCTACCTTTTTGCAATTCTGCCGGACCTGCTCCATCACGGCCTTGGGGTCTTGCCCCTCTTCAAATTCCACCGTCATTTTCAGCGTCATGAAACTGACCGTGGCAGCTTTGACGCCTGCCGTCTTTTGCGCGGCCGCCTCCATTTTGTTGGCGCAGTTGGCACAGTCTACATCGATTTTGTAAGTCTTTTTCATGATTTCCAGAACCTCCTAGGCGTGCAATTATTTTTGAACAAATGAACACTTGCTCATGTGTTATAGCTATCATACACAAAAACGATGCCCGCGTCAATGGGTTTGTGAAATATTTTATGGGCAGAGCAGCAGCGGTTTGACGCAAACGCAGAGGCTGCCTGAAAATCGCCGCATTGCAGAATGTGTTTTCCGTACGGATGCATCCGTCTGAGATTCAATTGACAGAGGCTTTCCTGCCGTGGTACACTTTTCAGAATAACGCCGCGGGCGTTTGTGTGTGAGGAGGAAAGCTGCATGATATCTGAAATCCTGATTGCTCTGGCCGATTTCCTTTGGGGGACGCCTATGACCGTCGTCCTGGTGGGAACCGGCCTGTATTTGAGCATTCGCTTCCGGTTCTACTACAATTTCCGGAAGATCGCGTTCAACTGGAAAAATACCTATGGCCGGATGTTCCGCAAGAGCGAGGGAGCCGGTACCATTTCCGGCTTTGCGGCGGCGTGTACCGCCATGGCCAATACCATCGGTGTGGGAAACATCGGCGGTGTTGCCACCGCGGTGGTGTCCGGCGGGCCCGGTGCCCTGTTCTGGATGTGGATCTCCAGCCTGCTGGGCATGTCCACCAAAGCCTGTGAAATTATTTTGGGACAGAGATACCGGGTCAAATACAGCGAGTCCATGGATGAGTATATGTGCGACCGGTCTTTTGTCATGAAGAATGCCCTGGGATGGAAGCGGGGCGCGGTGGTGCTGTCGGTGGCCTGCTTCGTCCTGGGCCCCTGGACCTGCTGTGTGCAGACGGAATCCGTCACCGGAGCCCTGGAGCAGAGCTTCGGCATTGATCCCATGATTTCCGCCGTGGTGCTGGGCGTGACCTGCTTTGTCACCATCGCCGGCGGACTCAAGCGGATCTCCGCCATTATGGAGCGGGTGGTTCCCTTTATGGCAGTGTGCTACATTCTGGGGGGACTGGGAATCCTGATTACCAACTGGTCCATCGTACCGGATGCCTTTGCCCTGATTTTCAAAAGCGCCTTTACGCCCATGGCGGGGGTAGGCGGCTTTGCCGGAGCCACGGCCCGGGATGCCATCCGCTATGGCATTGCCCGGGGTCTTTATTCCAACGATGCCGGAACGGGCTATGGCATTATCGCCCATGCGTCTGCCAAGACGGATCATCCCGTCCGGCAGTCTTCCTGGGGCTGGGGCGAGGTGTTCACCACTCTGATTGTGTGCACGGTAACGGGCTTGTCCATCATCATGACCAATGTGTACATCGATTTCCCTCAGGTGGACAGCGCGGCGCTGACCACGGTGGCCTTTGAGGTGGCCTACGGTCCCATCGGCGGAGCATTTTTGGCGGCCGCCATCACGGTTTTTGCCTGGACCACCATCATCGGCATGTATTATAGCTGCGCAAAATCCGTCAATTATGCCTTCGGCGATACGCTGGCCAACCGCCGGGCCACCGGGGTCTACATGGTCTACTATATGATCCCCTGCGTCTTTTTCTACAACATCCAGGCCGATGCCCTCTGGGCCATGACGGACCTGCTCTCCGCTGCCTATGTGGCCATCACCCTGCTGTTTATCTACTCGCAGCAAAAGGAGATCTTCCGGCTGTTCCGGGATTTCTGGGACCGTTATGTACCGGCCAAGGAGCGGGGGGAGAATCCGCCTCCGGTAACCTTTGGCACTCTGGATGAAAAAGCGGATAAGGAGGCAGTTTGAGATGCGGACAAGCTTACAGGAGACCCTTCAAAAAACAGGCGTGATGGTGATTGACGGCTCCATGTCCACGGCGCTGGAGCAGCTGGGCTGTGACCTCAACGACAGTTTGTGGACAGCCAAGGCCCTGGATCAGCAGCCGGAACTGGTGCGGCAGGTCCATGAGAATTACTTCATCGCTGGTGCGGACTGCGGCATCACCTGCAGTTATCAGGCCACGATCCCCGGCCTGATGGCCAAGGGACACACTTTGGCGGAGGCAGAGAACCTCATTACCCGGTCTGTGGAGCTGTTTCTGGAGGCCCGGGAGCTCTGGTGGCAGCGTTCCGGCCGGGCGGAAGGCCGGGCTTGGCCCCTGTGCCTGGGCGCGGTGGGACCTTACGGGGCGTATCTGGCGGACGGGTCCGAATACCGGGGCAACTACGGCGTCAGTGAGGATGTCCTCCGGGACTTCCACCGCCGCCGGATGGAGCTTCTCTGGCAGGCCGGCGCGGATCTGCTGCTGATCGAGACGCAGCCCTCCCTGTCGGAGGCCAAGGTGGAGCTGTCCATTGCCGAGGAACTGGGCGCGGAGGCCTGGGTCAGCTTTTCCTGCCGGGACGGCAGCCGCATCCAGGAAGGAGATCGAATTCGCGACTGCGCGGCGGAGCTGGAGCAAACCTATCCCCGCCTGCGGATGGTGGGCGTCAACTGCACACCGCCCCAGTTTGTGGAGCACCTGATCGGAGAAATCAAAGCGGGCTGCCATCTTCCGGTGGCGGTCTATCCCAACAGCGGAGAGACCTATGATCCGGGCACCAAGACCTGGCACGGCAGCCGGGACGGTCTGGCCTTCGGCGATTACGCCCGCCGCTGGATGCGGGCCGGAGCCAACGCCGTGGGCGGCTGCTGCCGGACGGTGGACAGCCATGTGCGGGAAGTGGTCCGGGCACGGGAACTGTTTGAGAAACTGGGATAACGCCGGTCTGCGGAGAAAACCGGGTACGGTTCCCGGATCCGGGGAGGAAATGCCCCCCCTTTTTGCAGCTGCGCGCAAAAAAGAACAAAACACCGGCTGGCATTGCGCCAGCCGGTGTTTTGTTCTTGGTCAGGGTTTTGAACGGGAAACTCATGGAGCATCAGATGGAACCCCCATGCCGGGGGAACCAGGAAGCGCTGGGGCACTTACCGGTTCAGAATTTCCATGAATTCCTCGCCGGTGATGGTTTCCTGCTCATAGAGGTACTTGGCCAGCTCATCCAGCTTTTCCCGGTTTTCCTGCAGGATGGCGGTGGCTTTGGCATGTTCCCGCTTGACCAGTGCGACCACCTGGCGGTCGACTTCCGTTTGGGTCTCCATGGAACAGGTCAGGGAGCTGTCTCCGCCCAGATATTGATTGGTCACGGATTCCAGGGCCACCATATCAAAGTCCGGGCTCATGCCGTAGCGGGTGATCATAGCACGGGCCAGCTTTGTGGCCTGCTCAATATCGTTGGAAGCGCCTGTGGAGGAGGTACCGAATACCACTTCCTCAGCCGCGCGGCCGCCGGTATAGGTGGCAATCTTATTTTCCAGCTCTTCCTGGGTCAACAGATAGTGGTTGCCCTCTTCCACCTGCATGGTGTAGCCAAGGGCGCCGGAGGTGCGGGGAATGATGGTGATTTTTTGCACCGGAGCAGAATGGTTCTGCAGGGCCGCCACCAGAGCATGGCCGATCTCATGATAGGAAACAGTCCACTTTTCCCGATCTGTGAGGATGGCGTTCTTCTTCTGATAGCCGGCAATGACCACCTCAATACTCTCCTCCAGATCCGCCTGTGTGGCATATTTGCGGCCGTTGCGCACGGCTCGCAGAGCAGCCTCATTGACAATGTTGGCAAGCTCCGCGCCTGAAGCACCGGACGCCATACGGGCGATCTGATGGAAGTCCACCTGATCCGCTACTTTGATTTTTTTGGCATGGACCTTCAAAATGGCCTCCCGGCCCTGAAGATCCGGCAGTTCCACCGGAACCCGGCGGTCAAACCGGCCGGGGCGGGTCAGTGCCGGGTCCAGAGATTCAGGCCGGTTGGTGGCCGCCAGAATGATGACGCCGTTGTTGCCTTCAAAGCCGTCCATCTCCGTCAGAAGCTGGTTGAGGGTCTGCTCCCGCTCGTCGTTGCCGCCCACCTGGCCATCCCGCTTTTTGCCGATAGCGTCGATTTCATCAATGAAGACGATGCAGGGGGCTTTTTCCTTGGCCTGCTTAAACAGGTCCCGGACCTTGGACGCGCCCATGCCCACAAACATTTCCACGAACTCCGAGCCGGAAATGGAGAAGAACGGAACGTTGGCCTCGCCGGCTACGGCTTTGGCCAGCATGGTTTTGCCGGTGCCCGGAGGGCCCACCAGCAAAATGCCCTTGGGCATGGAGGCGCCGATTTCCCGATACTGGGAGGGATCGTGGAGATAGTTTACGATCTCCTGCAGGCTCTCCTTGGCCTCGTCTTCCCCGGCAACGTCGGAAAATTTGATGCCTTCCGAGGATTTGACGTAGATCTTGGCATTGGATTTCCCAAATCCAAAGGACATGGCATTGGCGCCGCCGGCCCGGTCCATCATTTTTTTGGACATGAACTGCCCGATGGCAATGAAGATCAACAAAGGCAAAATCCACGTCAGCAAAAAGCTCAGCATGGGAGATTCCTGCTGAATTTCCTGCCCGTAAAACGGGATGCCGGCGTCATGAAGACGGGCCGTCAGATCCGGATCGTCCACCATGGCGGTTTTATAGACGGTGGTCTCCTCCTGGTCTGTAAAGAGAATGAGATTTTCCTGCTCCTGAATTTCTACCCGGCCTACCTGACCGTCTTCCGTCATGGACATGAAGGTGCCGTAGTCCACCTCCACCACCTGCCACTGGGAGAGCTTGGGCAGGGCCAGGAGGTTAAACAGCAGCAAAATCAGCACAATCACGCCATAGTAGTAGATTAAGGGCCGCTTTGGCCGTTTGACTTCATTCATCGTTACTGTCCCCTTCCATTGTGCAGGCATCTGCCTGAATTTGAAGCTCTGTGGCGCGGAGCGCGGCCATCAGGGCATGGCGCATGGATTGCGTGGCAAAGTCAACGGCAAACTCGGCGTAAAGCGCCATCGCCTCCGCGTCATCCTGATAGTGAACGGGAGAGCCGTCAGGGCTCCGCTTGATGATGCCGGTTTGCAGCAGAGTCTGCGTTTGCTGCCCATAGTCCCGCTGAAGCTGCGCCAACCGGGCCATGGCGGGACTGCGGCAGGAATGGACGGTTTCGTCCAGGAGCAAAGCTCGCTCGCGGCACTCGTCTTCCAGCCGTTCCCGTTCCTGATGGAGCTGCTCGCTGGGTTCCTCCTGCAGAAGCCGGATACAGTTTTGCAGACGGCCGTATTCCCGCTCCAGTTCCTGGAGCTTTGCCGTGAACATGCCGTGTTGGAGTTCCACAGATGCCACCTCCCTTTTCTGCTGTGGAAACACGATTCTTGTTTTGTTATAACAGGACCGGCAAAAGCACGCTACTTCCAATTTCCGGCTTATGTCCAGACAAAATGCCCGAAGTGTCAATCTTTTTGACACTTCGGGCATTTTGTCTGGACAGTTCTTCAAGATTATCAGTGTTGAAATACCGCTGAATTTGCTAGGGTAAGAGACGGCAGCCAGGGCTCTGGACATGCCGCGGGGCATGCTACGCCGGATCTGTAAAGCAAAATGTAATCTCGCCGGTCAGCAGACGGCACATCTGATTGGCCAGGGCATCCACATCCGGCGTTTTTTGACTCAAGCTTGTCAGCAGAATGCCCACCAGGCCGCAGGAGCAAAAGGAGAGTACGGTTTCCAGATCCTCCTGGGAACAAGAGATGCGGGATCCCTTGCTTCGGTGGAGCGCTTGCAGATAGGTGCGGATTGCCTTGAGAAACAAGCGCTCCATTTCGCTGCGCCGCTGAGATGCCATCAGCTGCTGGATCAATACCCTGTGTTCAAAAGTTTCATAAATGAGGCCCCGGATAGCCTCTTTATAGGAAGGCGCCTCCAGACTGCGTTCAATGGACTGCTTCAGGGACTGATTTTGGCACCACTCCACCACATCCATAATATCCTGAAAGTGATAGTAAAAAGACTGACGGCTGATGTTGCAGGTGTCCACCAGTTCCTTGACTGTAATTTTATCCAAAGACTTATGTTTGAGAAGTTCGTACAGGGTCTGCGCAATCTTTGCTTTCATATCAACTGGCATGGCAAGTTCCTCTCGTCGCAATTGCGTGGAAATGGAGCGGTTTTTTGTGTTTAGTGTAACAGAAATGCCCGCCAATGTCCAGAATGGGGCTGATTGCAGTCCGGCAGAAAGCACCTGCGCGGGATGAAGGAGGACAACCGCGGATGCGGCGGATGATATGGGCTGATTCCGGGAATCCTGCTGACGGCTGCGGGAGAATATGCCATGTTCCGGCGTGGCGGCAGGATTCGGCATAACCTTCCGGCAGCGTCCGGGAAATGGCCTGCACTGCTGCGCAGTGCAGGCGGAACGGAGAGCGGAGCGGTATGTTCTTCCGATTCCAATCATGGAAAGTGAGGCGCACATTGTGGATGCGATTTCGATTTTGGTATCTCTGGATCAGGCATATCTGCCGCAGCTGCAGGTTTTGCTGACGTCCATCTTTTGCAATAATCCCGGAGAGCGGTTCAACGTGTATCTGCTCCACAGCGGGATTTCAGACCAGGACCTGGCTCCGGTGGCGGAGCAGTGCCGCCGGATGCAGGATTCCTTTTGCCCCATTCGGGTACAGGAGGATCTGTTTGCCGGAGCCCCCACGACCAGGCAATATCCCCGGGAGATGTACTACCGGCTGCTGGCGGGACAGCTTCTGCCCGGAGAGGTGAAGCGCGTGATTTATCTGGATCCGGACATTCTGGTGCTCAATCCGCTGCGCCCACTGTGGGAACTGGAGCTGGGCGGAAATTTGTTTGCTGCGGCGGCGCATACGGGAAAAACGGAGCTGGCCAATAATGTGAATCGTCTGCGCCTGGGAACGCGTCATGACTACTATAACTCCGGCGTTTTGCTGATGGATCTGGAGGCCTGCCGGGCCCGTGTGGTTCCCGAAATTTTATTTCGCTATGTGCGGGAGCATGGAAAGGAAATGCTGCTTCCCGATCAGGACCTGCTCAACGTGCTCTATGGAGAGGAGATTTTGCCGCTTCAGGATGTGGTGTGGAACTATGATGCCAGGAATTACAACACTTACCGAATGGCCAGTTCCGGCTTGTGCGATACGGACTGGGTGATGCGCCACACGGCTGTTTTGCACTTTTGCGGCAAAGCCAAACCCTGGAAACCGGGGTATCTGTATCGTTTCGGCGTACTGTACCTGCATTATGCCCAGATTACCCGGCGGCTCTTTTCCGCAAGGGAAGCATAACTGCGCGAACGCATACGGTCTCCTGATGGAACCATCCGCCCGCGAAAAACGAAACACGAAGGCGAGAGCGGCCGGGCGGCTGCTCCCGCCTTTCATGCTGCTTTCCGGTTTTATATTTTTATAGCCTGGGGTGAGACGGGATTGTGCGCTGAAACGTTATACTCTTGAATCCGTGAGGATATACAGACGGGGAGGCGGTTGGGTTGTTCACAGTATATCTTGCCATGCTCAGCAGCGAGGAGGACCGGGAACGGTTTACGCTGCTTTATGAAGCCCATGAAAAACGGCTCTATGCGGTGGCACTGAAAATTTTGGGAAATCCCACCCGGGCAGAGGATGCTGCCCAGCAGGCCTGGCTTCAGGTACTGCGCAACTGGGAGCGGGTCAATGCGCTGGACTGGGATGCTGCGGCCCGGTATCTGGCGGTTGCGGCAAAAAACGCGGCGCTGGATCTGCTGAAAAAGGAAAAATGGACCGCATCCATGCCGGAAGACTGGGACCCGCCTGCGCCGGAATCGGGCGCGGGAGAGTACGAACGGCTGGTGGCGCTGATTTTGTCCCTGCCGGAGGATTACCGCAGGGTCCTGGAGCTGAAATTTGTGGAAGAGGAAACCAACCAGGAGATTGCCCGGCGGCTGGGACTCAAGGAGTCCACGGTTTCCACCAAGGTGCAAAGAGGCCGCAAGCTGCTGCTGGACGTCATGAGGCGGGAGGGCTACTGCAATGGATGACCGGAATGCTTCCTTTGATACCCTGCTGGGCAGCGCTTTGATGGAGGCCAACTGGAGGGAGTATGGTCCGTTTTGGGCTGAGACGGAGAAGCCTCAATTTTCTCCCAAGTATCTGCGCTGGCGGACGCGGCTGCTGGCAGATCCCTTTGCCTGGGCAAAAAAGCAGATGCGCCCATTGTGGATGCGGGCCGCCCGAATGGCGGCTTGTCTGCTGCTGGTCTCCGGGCTGGCGCTGGGGTCTTTGATGGCGGTCAGCCCCACGGTCCGGGCGGCGGTATTGAACTGGCTGCGGGAGATCAGCGGAAGCCAGATGACCTATTCCACGCAGCAGACGGCAAACACACAAATACTCCCCTCCAACTGGCGCATTACCTGGCTGCCGGATGGCTGGGAGCTGGAGAACATGACCACCATCACCCAGAGGTACGAGGGACCAGCCAGGCAGGGAACCTTGACCTATGCCTGCTATCCCGCCGGGGATTCGGAAATGACCACCAATGTGGACGATACGGCTGATGTGGACACTGTGCGGCAGACTATCACGGTGCAGGGGTGTCAGGCCGACTATTATGAGTCCGAAAAATACCGGGTGCTGTTGTGGGAAAATGAGGAGGGATTCCTTTTCATGCTGCGCAGCAGCACGGCATTGGACCAGGAAGCCTTTTTGAAAATTGCACAGAGCATTACCTACTGCGCCGGACCGGACATTGCGTATGAAATGGGCTGGGTTCCTCCCGAATATGACGCAATGTACCGTGATGAACTGGTGGGTGCGGCGCAGGAAGAGTGGACGTTTAACCAGGTCAGCCTGATCTGGCAATATGTCGTGGATCCCATCTGCCCCCTGGCGTTGCCGGAGGGGGAACCGGAAGAGATTTTGCTGGATGGGCTTACCCTGCATTACTGGGCGGCAGAAGAAGCGTTTGAAGCGCCGGATTCCGCCACGACCACGGTCAATGGCCAGCCGGTGGAGCACAGCGGCTCCTCCATTTCGGTGGGCGGTGTGACCATCACCATCAGCGGAAGTCCGGAGGATGAACAGATCGGCACGCTGGCCTGGACCGATCCGGACACCAATACCAGTTTCATGCTGGAAGGCGCGCTGGGACGCGAAGATTTGCTGCATATGGCCCAGAGTGTTGTGCAGACGGCCCCGGAGCCCTCTCCCCCGGCCCATAATGCCACGATGATGGAGGGAACGGCCGGCGGCTGAAACAATTAGAGGTCAAATGCAAAAAATGGGCTTGTGATGAGACAAGTCCCCTTCCCCGTTCGTTTCTGGAATAGAAACGGACGGGGAATCTGTTCCCGGTTCCAAAAAACAGAAAGGATGATCGAAATGAAAAAGCGGAGAATCTCAGCCTTTTGGTCCGGGTGCCTGGCCACAGCGGTGACCGTGGCCCTGGGAACCACCGTGCTGGCTGCCAGCGGTCAGGTGACATTCAATTTTGCCAACGTGGCGGTAGACGGGAAAACGACCATTACGGCGGGGACGACGATCACGGCCGCCAATGGACAGCAAGTTCCTTCCTCCATTCTGTATACCGATGCCGCCGGGGGAAAGACCAACTATCTGCCCATCCGGACCATCAGTGAGCTGCTGGGCGTGGAGATCGGGTATGATTCCGCCACAAAAACCGTTTTGCTGGGCGACTCCCATGCCGAAGGTGGGAACCAGGAATCGTATTGGCAGCGGACTGCAGACGGCGCCTCTTTTGCGTATATCAGTGAGCGGCCGCTTACACCGTATACCGACCCGCCGGCATGGAGCCCTGCCTGGCTGCCGGATGGCTGGGGACTGTCGGAATCTTCCGGCAGCACCAGTTGGTCCTCGTATCGCTACCGCGGAGACGGCGGGGTAATTTCGTTCCGGTGCGAATATCCCGACGGCGGTTCCGTTGGGGCTTCCGTCCGGTATGAACAGACGGTTCAAAACTGCCGTCAGGTGACCATTCAGGGGCAGACGGCAGACCTCTATACCGAAGGAGAAAAAACCTACCTGGTCTGGGAGGGGCAGGACGGCATACTTTTCTGGTTCTCCGGGAACAAGGTTGACGCAGAAGATGTGATTAAGGTGGCGGAGAGCGTGCAGCCGGTGACCGGCCAGATGCCGGATCTCCAGATGACCTGGGCACCGGACGGCTATACAAAGTATGAACGTGTGGCGCGGGGAAACGCGGTGCAGGAGACGTGGCTGGGGCCGGATACCAGTTTTACCCTGCTGTATGCCGCCGTACCGCTGGAACTGCCGGACGGTGCGCCGGAATCCCTTCAGGTGAACGGTGTGCAGGCGCAGTATTGGCAGGCAGAAGAGCCCTACGAGAGCGGCGGCGGTTCCATGACGGTCAATGGTGAAGCGGTCGAGGGCAGCCAGGCTGAAATCGCGGGCGTGACGGTTTCCACCGGCACCATTGTTGGTCCGAATGCCGCGGGGGTCAATACCCTGGCCTGGACGGATCCGGACAGCGGGATTTTCTTCCGGCTGCATGGAACATTGGACCGGGAGACTCTGGTCCGCATCGCAGAACAGATTCAATAAAGAATGTGGCGGCGTTCCTGTGCGGCGGAGCGGTTAGGCGTTTGCCGGATGCCGCATGAATATGCGGCGAAACAGCAGCCGGGTGATGGGACCGGCGGCAAAGAGATTCCAGAGCAGAGCCATGGGAAAGTTTTTCAGCACGGTTCCAACCCAGTAGGCAGGCAGCTGTGTCCAGCTTCCATGGGCCAAAAGAACGGAAAACAGGATGGCTGCTGCGGCGCTCATGGTAGGACACATCACCAGAACGGTACAGCAGGAGATCCATACGGTGTGGACAAAGGGACTGTCCTCCGGACGGCAGATCAAGGCGGCCAATTTGTGCCCGATCCGGTTGCCCCAAAGGTTGGAAAAAAGGAATACAAAAATCCACATATAGCTGGCTTCCAACAGGGCGTCCCCAAATACCTGATTGGTCATTTGGGAAAGGCCGCCCTCCCTGAGCGCGATATTGTATACTTCCATCCCATACGCCATAGAAACTGACATGATCAGTCCAAACAAGATTCCCTGTACTTTGGTTTTCGGCATGACTATGCTCTCCTTTCAAATAAAAAAGCGTGTCACGACAATGCTTGTCATGACACGCTTTGCGAAATAGAATGGCTACACGCAACTTATATAATAGCAGCAAACAAGAAAAATGTCAAAAGAAAATGCGGCTTTGCACGGGCTGTTGGGGCCGTGCCTTTGCGCAGATCCCATAGCTGCCGGTGAAATCAAGAGATGCATGCCAACTGGAGCCGGGGAAACAGGAAACTCACAAATGGGATGGATCCATATTGGCAGAGGAAGTTTCCGGGAATTGGGGCGGCGCGGTAAGCAGGCGAATTTCCCGGGCAAAGTCCGGATACGCCCGGCAAAGCGCGTCGGCATCGGCGTCCGTGTAGTCCGCGTCCGTATAGGCCGGGGCCATGGTGGTGCCCAGGAAGGCCCACTGTCCGCCGTCCAGGAGCCGGGAACCCTGCCACCAGCCCGCGGGGACCACAAACTGCACCTCCATGCCGGAGAGCACATCCTGGCCCAGAAGAACGGTGCGGGGCGGTCCCTGGGGCGGAATCAGGAACAATGCCACCGGGTCTCCCAGATAAAAGTGATAGACCTCATCCGTGGGCAGCCGGTGAAGCCGGGAATAGGACTGGGGCGTGATGAGATATTCAATGGCGGAGCCGGCGGCCTTGCGGGTGCCGGCGGGGTACTGCGGGCCGAAGGCCTCAGCGGGAAGTTCCCGGGCGCTGCAATAAGTTCTGCGGTACAGGCCGCCTTCCCCGGTCAGTGGGGCGAGGTGAAAGCGTTGAATCAGATCTTCCGGTGTCATGTGATCTCCTCCTGCAGGGGGACCGAAATCCAGGCCCCGTTGTGCTGTGCGCTTTCCAGCACGGCGTTGCACAGCTGTACATTCCGCATGCCGTCGGCAAAGGTGGGATATCCCGGCCGGACCGACGGCGACCCGGCGGCCACATCCTGATAGACCGCGCCCACGAGGCTGCGGAAGGTGTCGGCAAAGCCGGAACCGAAGGCAAAGACCTGGGAGCGCACCCCCTCTCCCCTGCGGGCCCGGCACAGCAGCGTGGGCTGCTCGGAGTTCCACCAGAGATTTTCCTGCTCGCCGGTAATCTCCAGGCTCAGATGGTTGCACCGGCCCTGGGAAAGCTCGGAGAGCACCACGGCGCCGATGGCTCCGTCCTCAAAACGCAGACTGATCACGGCGGCATCCTCGCTGTCCACGGCCATGGGAGTCCGGTTCGGGCCGGGCTGGGCATGCATTACGCCGTTTTCCACATAGCGTGTGGGGTGGAAATGGTCAAACTGGGCACTGACGGCAGTGATGCGCCGGGCACTGATCCACTGGGCCAGATCCATCCAGTGGGAACCGATTTCTGTGACGGCATGCATCCGTCCGGCCAGCTGGGGATTCATCCGCCAGTCCACCGGCGCGGGCAGGGCGCCAAACTCCTGCAGGTAACTGCCGTGGATCAGCAGCACCCGGCCAAAGTCCGGGGCCTCAACGGCCTTGCGGGCAGCCTGGCAGGCGGTATGGAAGCGGACATTAAAGTTGACGGCGCAGACCCGGCCCGCCCGGGCGGCCAGCTGGGCCAGATGGCGGGCCTGCTCGTCGGAAAAGCACAGGGGCTTTTCGCACAGCACATGCTTGCCCTGCTCCAGCAGAGTGACCGCCATTTCATAGTGCAGGTTGGGCGGCGTGCAGATATGGACGCAGTCGATCTCCGGAGCAAACAGTATGGCAGGATCGCTCCCCCATTGGGGAATTCCCCACCGCTGCGCAAATGCCCGGGCGCCGTCCTCCGTCCGGCTGACGACGGCCGCCACGGTGATGCCGTTGGAACGCAGGGCATCCAGATGCGTGTTGGCGATTCCGCCGGCACCCCAGATTGCAGCAGTTGGCATGACAGGTCCCTCCTTTTTTGATTCAATATTTACACAATACCACATAACCGGACATAAAACAACAAGAATCCTTGACAGGAACCCCTTGGTTGTTATAATGGGAGTATCAAAAACGGAGGAGTGTTGACAGGTGGACAAGGACAATATCATGCATCAGGACACTGTGGCGATGGACCCTGAGACGGAAGAACTGGTGATTCTGGATCAGACCCGGCTGCCCGGACAGACGGTGTTCCTGCGGCTGTCTACGGCGGAAGCCATCTATCAGGCAATCTATACCCTGCAGGTGCGCGGTGCCCCGGCCATTGGTGTGGCGGCGGCCATCGGCATCTATGCGGTGTGCCGGCGGATGCCGGATACGGATTACGAGACCTTTGCCGCGGAGTTTGAGCGCATCCGGGCCTATCTGGTCAGCGCCCGGCCCACCGCGGTCAATCTGGCGTGGGCTCTGGAGCAGATGGCGCAGGTGGTGCGGGAGCATACCGGCTGCCCGGTGCCGGCGATCAAGGACCGTCTGCGGGAGCGGGCCCTGGAGCTGCGGGATCAGGACATCCAGGTGTGCCGCGCCATTGGCGAGTACGGCCTGACGCTGATTCAAAACGGCGACGGCATCCTGACCCACTGCAACGCCGGACAGCTGGCCACGGTCCGCTACGGTACCGCCCTGGCCCCCATCCACGTGGGCCGGGAGCAGGGCATGCAGTTCCGGGTATTCACCGACGAGACCCGTCCCCTGCTGCAGGGAGCCCGCCTGTCGGCCTATGAGCTGTTTGCCGATGGGGTGGATACCACGCTGATCTGCGACAATATGGCCTCCTCGGTCATGCGCCGGGGATGGGTGCAGGCCGTGTTTGTGGGCTGTGACCGGGTGGCGGCCAACGGCGATACCGCCAACAAGATCGGCACCTCCGGCGTGGCCATCCTGGCAAAGCACTATGGAATCCCCTTCTATGTCTGTGCGCCCATGTCCACCATCGACCTGAGCTGCCCGGACGGCACCGCCATCCGGATTGAGGAGCGTCCCGGCGCGGAAGTGACGGACATGTGGTACAAAGAGCCCATGGCGCCGGAGGGGGTCAAGGTCTATAATCCCGCCTTCGACGTGACGGACGCGGATCTCATCACGGCCTTTGTGACGGAGCGGGGCATCATCCGCCCGCCCTTTGCTCCGGCCCTGAAGCGGCTCTTTGCGCGGACGGAGGATTAAGCCTCCGGCGCGTTTTCCAGCAAAAGGAGCTTGCGCTCCTGCGCCATCCAGTGCCACGGGGCGGACAGGGGCTGATCGGTCACGATGCCAGCCAGCGCATCGAAGCCGCAGATCTGCACAAAGGAGGTCTGGCCGAATTTGGTGTGATCCGCCACCAGATACACCCGCCCGGCCCGGCGGATGGCGTCGCTGCGGAATGCGGCGCTTTGCTCGTTGCTGTCGGTGATGCCGCGGTCCAGGCTGACGGAGCGGCAGGAGACGAAGGCGCTGTCCACATAATAGGGCGCCAGGGCGGCCAGAGCGGCCTCCCCCAGGAAGGACATGCTCTGGGGCTGCAACACGCCGCCGATTACCTGCAGGCGAATGCTCTCGCTGTGGGAGAGTACGTCGGCGATCAGCAGGGAGTTGGTCAGCACCGTCAGCCGCATGTCCCGGATGGCCCGGGCGATCTCCAGTGCGGTGGTGGAACTGTCGAGGAAAATGGAGTCTCCATTGCGGATCAGCTGCAGACACTGGGCGGCGATCTGCCGCTTGGCGTCCACATAGGAGGTTTCCCGCAGGGTCACATCCACCTCGTTGATGGCGCCGCCCTGGATGAAGGCTCCGCCGTAGGTTCGGGTCAGAACGCCCTGGGATTCCAGAACTTTCAGATCCCGCCGGATGGTCTCCTCCGTGACGTCAAAGCGGCGGGCCAGATCGGATACGGCCACGCTTTTTTGCTCCTGAATGGTTTCTTTGATGCACGCTCTGCGCTCGATGGCCAGCATGGCATCCCCTCCCTCATATCGTACTGGTCATGTATGCACCAGTATAGAGGAACCCTTTACAAAAAACAACCTGTTTGGAAGGTGAGATGACAACGATGATGAATGCCTGTACGGATCAGGAGGCCCGGAGCGCCATCCTGGAAATCGGGCGGCGGATGTTCGCCCGGCAGTATGTGGCTGCCAATGACGGCAATATCAGCGTCCGCACTGCGCCGGACCGGATCTGGGTGACGCCCACCGGCGTATCCAAGGGCTATATGACCGAGGACATGCTGCTGTGTGTGGATCTGGAGGGCCGGGTTCTGGAAGGAACGGCGGCCCCCTCCTCGGAGATGAAAATGCACCTGCGGGTCTACCGGGAAAACCCGGAGGTGGGCGGTGTGGTTCATGCCCACCCTCCGGCGGCAACGTCCTTTGCCATTGCCCGAGTCCCCATGGATATGGCGCTTTTGACGGAGACGGTATTCAATCTGGGCGTGGTGCCGGTGGCGCCCTATGCCACACCGGGCACCCAGGAGGTACCGGAATCCATCGCCCCCTTCTGCCGGACCCACAATGCGGTGCTGCTGGCCAACCACGGCGCCCTGACCTGGGGCCGCAATGCCATGGAGGCCTACTACCGCATGGAGAGCCTGGAGGGCTCCGCCGTGATCTTGATGAATCTGGGATACCTGAACCGGCCGGGCTGTCTGCTGAAGCGGTGCGAGGTGGAGGCGCTGCTGGAAGCCCGGGAGAAGGCGGGGATCACCGCCGGCGGCGTTCCCCGGTGTGCCGAGGACTGCGGCCAGGCGTGAAGTCCCATCCGGTCAGGACCAATAAAAAATGAGACGGAGCAATCCGTCTCATTTTTTATGCGGTTTTAGGCATTCTCGTAGGAAAGCCCCAGGCGGACA
This sequence comes from uncultured Oscillospiraceae bacterium, assembly GCA_944387035.1. GTDB lineage: Bacteria > Bacillota > Clostridia > Oscillospirales > Oscillospiraceae > Oscillibacter. Next base: position 30,130 of record CALXDJ010000023.1, read on the forward strand.
TACTGCTCCGCCGGTGCCTCATTTTCCTCCATGAGCTGCTTCATGGCTTTGATCATGCGGGATTCCACAGCCTCATCGTGGAGGGGCTGGAGCTGCTTGGGGTCCTGCTCCAAATCAAAGAGCAGGTTCCCCTCTCCGTACAGCCCGTCGGGGGCGTAGAGGGTTTCCGGGTCATTGGGGATCATGCCCATGCAGTGGCCCGGCAGGCGCAGCAGGGGCGTGCCCTTGGTAAAGTGGAAGTCCCAGCACATTTGCCCCTGGCGCAGCTTATCCAGCGTGACGGAATTGGGATAGCTGGTGGGCGTCTGCATGTAGTCATACAGGTCGTCCAGATGCTCCCGCACCGGTGTGCGCATGTAGACGTACCGGCCGTCCGTGACGTTGACATGGAAGCCGTGCATGCCGAAGAGGGCGTATTCCCGCACCGGCTTGTCGGATGCCACGGTATCCCCCAGGGCCTTGCCCTGCATGTCCTTAGGGATGGGGACGTTGAAGAAGTCCAGCAGCGTGGGGGCGATGTCGATGGTCTGGCAGAGGGCGCCGCGGTGCTCGTTGCGCACGCCGCTTCTGGGATCCCAGAGGAAGAAGGGCGTGTGGGCCAGCTCGTCGTAAATGGGCTCCCGCACCTTGCCCCACCAGTTGTGCTCGGTGAGGAGGAACCCGTGGTCGGTGTTGACGATCAGCATGGTGTCCTTCCAGAGATCATACTGGTCCATCCGGTCCAGCACCTGGCCCAGGTAGTGGTCGCACATGCTCACCACAGCCCGGTATTTGTTGATGACGTGCTGGATCTCCTCTTCCGTCTCCCCGCTGTGGCCGACCCGGACATACTGGGGCCAGTCGAAGAAGCGGCCGTGATACTCCTTTTCATACAGGGACATGAAGCGGTCGGGGACATAGTAGGGCTCGTGGGGATCAAACTCCTCCAGCTGCAAAAACCAGTTGTCGGAGCGGAAGTTCTCATCAATGAACTCCAGGCCGTGCTTGAAGTTCTGGGCGATGGAGATGTCCTCCTCCTTGGGGGTGTAGTGACGGTTGATGTACTCCTGGCGGCCGCAGTTGTCCTGCCGGCCGTACAGGTGCTCGGGCACGTCGAAATCCACCCGGCCCTTCCAGGGATCGCCCTCGGGCCCCCGGGCGTACTCGAAGGAGTTGTACTTGGTTTGATAGTCGGAACCGCCCTGCTCCCAGTAGTGCCAGTGGTCCGTTACCAGGTGCGTATAGACGCCGTTTTGCTTGAGCAGCTCGGGCATGGAGTCGTCATAGAGCTCAATGGGACCCCAGCCCCGGTGCAGGAAGTTGTACCGGCCGGTGTGAATTTCCCGCCGGGCAGGCATGCAGGGCAGACTTCCGGCGTAGAAGTTGTCGAAGGTGGCGGCATGTTCCGCCAGACGCTGGAAGTTGGGCGCCACGATGTCCAGCCCGCCGTAGGGCGGCAGCATGACGCGGTTGAGGGAATCAAACATGACCATAATGGCTTTCATAAAGGAACAAACCTCCTTATTCTTCGCCGCTGTCTGCGATGCCGGCTGGCGGACGGACATGCCGGACGGCAAACGTCACGACCAGGATCGTCACCAGATAGGGGCACAGATCCAGCAGCTGGGACGGAACGCTGCCGTCGGTAAAGATGTTCTTCAGCGCAGCCGCGCCGCCGAAGATCAGGCTGCCCAACAGGGACCCAATGGGGTTGTAGGCGCCCAGAATGTTCACCGCCACCGCGATATAGCCGCGGCCGGCGCTCATCTCATAGGCAAACCGGTTGACGTGGTCGATGGCCAGATAGCTGCCGGCCAGGCCGCACAGCACGCCCACGATGAGCTCGCCCAGGAAGCGGTACTTGCGGATGGAGATGCCCATGGTCCGGGCGGCCAGAGGCTTTTCGCCCACAATCCGCAGCCGCAGTCCCCAGGGGGTCCGGAACATGAAGGCCCAGCCCAGAATGCCGATGACCACGGCCAGGGGCAAAATGAAGGACACGTTGCCCAGAATGGGCAGTGTGATGTGGGGCAGAGCCTCCACGGAAGCGGAGTTGGCCCGGCTGCCCCAGATCACCTGGGTCAGCGAGGTGGTAAAGCCAGTGGCAAACATGTTCAGGCCGATGCCGCAGATGACCTGGTCCATGTGGTACTGCACACACAAAACACCGTGGAGCAGGGCATAGAGCGCCGAGAGCAGGACGCCGCAGAGCAATCCGATCCAGGGATTATTGGTAAAATAGGACCCGCAGGTGGCGCCGAAGGCGCCCATGAGGATAAAGCCTTCCATGCCCATGGGCATAATGCCGCACCGGGCAGAGAAGGTACCGCCTACGGCAGCCAGGGCCACGGGGACCGAGGAACGGAGGGCGGAGATCAAAAACAGACCGATAAATTCCATAAACAATGCGCCTCCTTTCCGTTACTCGGCCCGGGCGGCGGTCCGCCGGGAGCCTGCCAGCAGTTTGCGCATGGGGGTGCACAGGGCGTCCATCAGCTTGGGAGCCACCATGAACACCACAATCAATGCCTGAATGATGGAGATCACGTCCATGGGGATGGAGGCGATGCGGTTAACCTCGCTGGCACCGGATTTCAGTCCGCCCCACAAAATGGCCGACAGCAGAACCGTCAGGGGGTTGTTGCCGGCCAGGGCTGCCACGGCGATGCCTTCAAAGCCGTAGCCGCTGGAAAAGCCGTCCGTAAAGCGGTACTGCACGCCCATGACCTGGGTGGCGCCGCAGAAGCCTGCCAGTGCACCGCTGATGAGCAGGGTGATGAGCATCATGCGCTTGGTGTTGATACCGGCGGTTTCGGCGCTGGCCGGGTTGCTGCCTACGAAATGGAGACGATAGCCCAGCCGGGTGCGGTTGAGCAGGAACCAGACCACGGCCACCAGCGCCACGCCGATGAGAATGGAGGCGGAGAGATAATGCCCTTCCATGAGCTTGCCAATACGGGCCTGCTGCGGCAGGGCGGCGGTCCGGGCGATGCCCTGATCATCCACAAACACATTGTTGACCAGATAGCTGCAAAACAGCTGGGCCACATAGTTTTGCATCAGGGTGACGATGACCATATTGGCGCCGAACCGGTTGCTCAGAAAGCCTGCGATACCGGCATAGCATCCGGCGCACAGGCAGCTGACCACCAGAATCAGAGGAACGAAGAGCATCCGGGGCAGGGGCGGCAGATAGCCGCCGATGAGAGCGGCCACCATGGCGCCGACATAGAGCTGGCCCTCCGTGCCCAGGTTCATGACCTTGGCGTGCTGGGCAAAGGCGAAGGCCAGGCCGGT
>CALXDJ010000024.1 GCA_944387035.1 uncultured Oscillospiraceae bacterium
CGCCGGGCCACATTCATCTTGTCCTGATCTGTGTTGCCGCACTTGGGGCACTTCCAGATCAGCTTGCCGTTTTCCTCCACGATCTGGATCTCACCGTCCCAGCCGCACACCTGGCAGTAATCGCTCTTGGTGTTGAGCTCGGCATAGATGATATTGTCGTAGATGAACTTCATCACCTGAAGCACTGCCTCCAGGTTGTTCTGCATATCCGGCACTTCCACATAGCTGATGGCGCCGCCGGGAGAGAGATGCTGGAACTGGGCCTCGAACTTGAGCTTGTCGAAGGCGTTGATCTCTTCCGTGACGTGGACATGGTAGCTGTTGGTGATATAGCCCTTGTCGGTGATGCCCTCGATGATGCCGAAGCGGCGCTGGAGGCACTTGGCAAACTTGTAGGTAGTGGACTCCAGCGGCGTGCCGTAGAGGGAGAAGTCGATGTCGCTCTCCTCTTTCCACTTCTTGCACGCGTCGTTCATGTGCTGCATGACGGACAGGGCGAAGGGCGTAGCCTCGGGGTCCGTGTGGCTCTTGCCGGTCATGTACTTGACGCACTCGTAGAGGCCCGCGTAGCCCAGAGAAATGGTGGAATAGCCATGATAGAGCAGCTCGTCGATGGTCTCGCCCTTCTTCAGCCGGGCGCAGGCGCCATACTGCCACAGGATGGGGGCCACGTCGGACAGCGTCCCCTTGAGCCGCTCATGGCGGCACAGCAGGGCCCGGTGGCACAGCTCCAAACGCTCGTCAAAGATAGACCAGAACTTGTCCAGATCTCCGCCGGAGGACAAGGCCACATCGGGCAGGTTGATGGTCACCACACCCTGATTGAACCGGCCATAGTACTTGTGCTTGCCGGGCTCATAGTTTCCGGCGTTGGCGATGTTGCCGATGCCGGCATCGGTGAACCGGTCCGGCGTCAGGAAGGAGCGGCAGCCCATACAGGTGTATACGTCGCCCTTGAGCTCCTGCATCTTCTTGGCAGAGATGTAGTCGGGCACCATCCGCCGGGCAGTGCACTTGGCGGCCAGCTTGGTCAGATAATAGTAAGGAGAATCCTCGTGGATGTTATCCTCCTCCAGCACGTAGATCAGCTTGGGGAACGCAGGGGTAATCCACACGCCGTCCTCATTCTTCACGCCCTGATAGCGCTGCTCCAGAGTCTCCTCAATGATCAGGGCCAGATCCTTGCGCTCCTGCTCGCTCTTGGCCTCACCCAGGTACATGAACACCGTCACGAAGGGAGCCTGTCCATTGGTGGTCAGCAGCGTCAGCACCTGATACTGGATGGTCTGCACACCCCGGCGGACTTCGTCCCGCAGGCGATCTTCCACCAGCTGGGTCATCTTCTCCTCACCGGGATCAATGCCCAGGGTCTCCATCTCCTGCTGAACAATCCGGCGGATCTTCTTACGGCTCACATCTACAAAGGGAGCCAGGTGGGCCAGGGAGATGGACTGGCCGCCGTACTGGTTGGATGCCACCTGCGCAATGATCTGGGTGGCAATGTTGCAGGCGGTGGAGAAGCTGTGGGGCCGCTCAATGAGAGTCCCGGTGATGACCGTGCCGTTTTGGAGCATGTCCTCCAGATTCACCAGGTCACAGTTGTGCATGTGCTGGGCATAGTAGTCGGAGTCATGGAAGTGGATAATGCCCTCCTTGTGGGCCTCCACAATGTCCGGCGGCAGCAGCAGCCGCTCGCTCAGGTCCCGGGAGACCTCACCGGCCATATAGTCTCTCTGCGTGGAGTTGACCACCGGGTTTTTGTTGGAGTTCTCCTGCTTGGCTTCCTCGTTGCAGCACTCGATGAGGCTGAGAATCTTCTCATCCGTGGTGTTGCTCCGCCGCACCAGAGAGCGGGTATACCGATAGGTTACATAATTTTTAGCCACCTCATAGGCGCCATGGGCCATGATCTGGTATTCCACCAGATCCTGAACCTCCTCCACCGCGGGAGAACGGTTCATCTTCAGGCAGCTCAGCTCCACAAACTCCGCAATCCGCCGGATCTGCAGAGGCGTCATCCGGGCCCCTTCCTCCACACTCTCATTGGCTTTGGTAATCGCAGAAACGATTTTTTCAATATCAAATACCGCTTCTGTTCCGTTGCGCTTAATAATTTTCATAGCTCTCCCCCGTATTGTTCCGTGCGGCGACGCCGCATCGCATATCTCGTTCGTTTTCCCATTATAATACACAAGATATAGTATCTCAAGTGGTTTTTACCACTGACAGCAAAAAAGCCCGCCAACAGCGGTGCACAGGGAATGATTCTGCCAAACCCAAGCGAAAAAGTCCATAGGGAAATTCCACAGAAAAGAGTGAAATTTTTCTCTGCTTTTTCTCGAAGTTTTCCGGGCTGGTATTTTGCCCACCGGCCCACTATAATAAAAGGCAAAAAAACAGGAAGGTCTCCAGACCTTCCCGTTCTTTTGAACAAGTCAGCGCCGCTCCAGCTCCTTGCGCACGGCTTTGCGCACCAGCTCCTGGCCTTCCGGGGAACGCAGCACCTCCAGCACGGTGGCGCGCACCATTTCCTGGAAGGATTTGCTTTTCAAAAATGCAGAAAGCATGGGGCCATCCTCTCCGGCGGGGCGGGATACAGGCCGGGGAGCCGGAGCCGCCGGGCGGGGCGGAGCGGGAGGCTCATCCACCGCGCCGCTGAGCCAGGACTCCATCCGGGTACGGTCATCACTCTCTCCGCGAAGGTAGAACAGGGACACGCCAAAGTAATCCGCCAGCTTCTTCTGCTGGTCCTGCGTAGGCGTCTGACGTCCCGTTTCAAATTTCTCCATGGCGCTTTTGGGCAGCCCCAGCGCCGCGGAAAGCTGCGGACGGCTCAGCCCCTTTTCCACCCGGAGGGCCTCAATCCGCTGTGCCATTGTAATCATGGGAAAACCTCCTGTAAAAGCGCGGAACATCAGAAGAATTTGCATTCTCCCATGCACCACGCCGCATTGATTGTTTCATTATAACGCATCAAACCGCCGCAAAAAAGAGGAAAATCAAAAAAGATGGAGGAACCCCCATGTACTGGAACCGCCTGCGTGCTTATCTCAAAGCCCAATACGGCACAACTGTCTATAAGCTGGCACTTTCTTCAGGATGCTCCTGCCCCAACCGGGACGGAACTCTCGGCACCCGAGGCTGCATCTTTTGCGATGGTGCCGGAGCATTCGCCCAGCACGGCGCCATTCCGGATCAGCTGGCCGCTGCCAAGGCCCGGGTTGCGTTCAAAGCCGGTCCCAACGCCCGGTACATCGCGTATTTTCAGTCCTTCACCAATACCTATGCACCGATTTCCCGGCTGTGGGAACTCTATACCGCCGCCATGGCACCGGAGGATGTGGTGGTTTTATCCGTGGCCACCCGTCCCGACTGCCTGCCGGAGGAAACGGTCAATCTGCTGGCGGAGCTCAACCGTATCAAGCCGGTATGGGTGGAACTTGGCCTGCAGACGATTCATCCGGAAAGTGCCGCCTGGATTCGCCGGGGATATGATCTGCCGGTATTTGAGCAGGCCGTCAGGCAGCTCCGGGCAGTCGGAATCAGCGTGATCGTCCATCAGATTCTGGGGCTGCCGGGTGAGACGCCGGAACAGATGGTGGAGACCGCCCGGTATATTGGAAAAAGCGGTGCCTCCGGCGTGAAATTTCATCTGCTTCACGTGCTGCGGGGCACGGATCTGGAACTGCTCTGGCGTTCCGGAGCCGTAACATGCCTGGATCAGGATGCATACATTAAAATTTTGGAAGCATGCCTGCGGAACATTCCCCGTGAGATGGTGGTCCATCGTCTCACCGGCGACGGAGCCAAGCGGGACCTGCTGGCGCCGCTGTGGAGCGCGGATAAAAAACGGGTGCTTTCCGCCATCAACACCGCCTTCCAGCAAGACAATCTGGAGCAGGGCAGCGACCTCTGATTCCATATGTGAAAAATTTCCGGCAAAAAAGAAGCATATTCCCCTTCCTTCGAGTCAAACTATGCCTGCGATACCCAAACAGCGCAAACACAAATTGATTGATGAGAAGGAGAAACACCATTATGTCTGCTAAGAACAACAACAAGCTCAACGTTCCCGAGGCCCGTAGCGCTATGGATAAGTTCAAGATGGAGGCTGCCTCCGAGGTGGGTGTCAACCTGAAGGAAGGTTACAACGGTGACCTGACCTCCCGGGAGGCCGGCTCCGTCGGCGGCCAGATGGTCAAGAAGATGATTGAGTCCTACGAGAAGTCCCTGTAAGCATTCTCTTGAACAAGCACCGCCCAGGCAAACGCCAGGGCGGTGCTTTTCTATGCGGATATGTCTGGATTTCATCCATAGGGAGCAAACGGCGGTTTTACATCAAAACGCCTCTGCGTTGGCCTCTGCCGAAAACAATAGCAAAAACTCATCATGCAGCCGACTCTGATATCACATACATGCTGTACGGCATACGCAAGCACTCCAAAGGCCGAATTTCCCGGCTCCGGCATACCAAACCTGTCCTTCTATTTTTCTTTCAAAAAGTCGCAAATTTTGCAAACATTTTATTAAATTGTATCTTTTGCCATTTGTCAACGCCTCTATTGACTGCTATAATCCGAAACAATCTGTCTTGGGATTCCGGATCCCGAAGAAACTATAAAGAAACGGAATTATCTATGAAGCCAAAATTCCGGCGGGGCCTTGCTGCCCTGCTCTGTGTACTGATTGCGGGGCAACTTCCCCTCTTTGCCTCCGCAAGCGAACGTTCCGCGGATATTTCCATCACGGAGGATAGGTTTCCCGATCCGATATTTCGCCAGTGGCTGACCAATCCTTCCAATTTGAACGGTGCCGGTGCCGACGCGGTATTAACCCAAGAAGAGCTGGGAGAGATTCGCTCTATTGTAGTCTCCAATCTGGGGATTTCCTCACTGGAAGGGATCGAAGTATTTTACGCACTCGAACAGCTTAGCTGCAACGATAGCGCTCTGACGGAGCTGGACGTTCGCCAGAATCGCTCCCTGCGCTATTTGCAGTGTGATTCCAACCGCATCAGCAGTCTGGATGTATCCGGTCTGGACCAGTTAAACGCGCTTTTTTGCGAGCATAACCATATGACCTCCATCAACCTGGCCGGCTGCACCGCGCTGGAAATCATCTACTGCCGCAGCAATGACCTGACATCCGCGGATTTTTCCACCAACACCAATCTGAAATTCATCGAGACCTTTGACAACCGCCTCACCGAAATCGACCTTTCCCCGCTCAAAAAGCTGGAGTTTGTCCACTTGGATCACAACCGCTTCAAGCATCTGGATCTGAGCCACAACCCCAATCTCACCGGTGATGGCAGCGGCTTCGTTGCCAAAAACAATTATCTGGAAACGCTGACCCTGCCCAACCGGCCCGGTCAGTATGTGGATTGGGACGTCTATCTGGAACAAAACCCCCAGACCGGTCATGACCGGGTGGAGTGGTATTACGATTCCCAGTATACCAATCCGGTTGAGGAACTCACGCCCGCCGACGGCCGCACCCTGTTTGCCAAATGGCTGCCCAACGACTACACCATCCGCTTCGATGCAGGCGGCGGATTCGGTTCCATGGCTTCCGTGGCCGCCGTATGGGATACCCCCGTCACCCTGCCCGCGCAGACCTTCCGCCGTACCGGCTATACCTTCCGGCACTGGGAAAGCTCCATCAACGGCAAAACTTATCCGGATGAAGCGCAGGTAACCAATCTCTCCGGCAAAACCCAGGACAGCCGGGTCACTTTGTATGCCAGATGGCCCCCCATCACCTATACCGCCGCCTTCAACGCCGGCATGGGCTCCGGTTCCATGGAACCCACAACTTATACTTATGATCAGGAAAAAGCACTGCCCTCCTGCACCCTGACGGCTCCTGCCGGACTGGAATTTGTGGGTTGGGCCCGTAAAGCCAGCGGCCCGGTGGTCTTCCGGAATCAGGACCCCATCCAAAATCTCTCCTCTAATCAAGACGAGGTTGTTACGCTGTATGCTGTATGGGGCACCCCCGTGCTCAACCAGTATCTGGCCCGGCTGGACAAAATTTATAGCCGGTACGACTCCTCCGATTATACCGCGCAGGACTGGAACACCCTGGAAGTCCTTTATCACCAGGCCACGCAGGACCTGGTCGCCGCCGGAAACGAGGACGCCATGGTCCGCATCTGCGCCGATGCCGAGCAGGCCATGGCCGGGGTGTCTACCCTGCCCCAGCGGACGCAAACCGTTTTGAACCTTTGGCAGCAAAGCAATCAGGAAGTTTTGGATCTGGTGGACCGCGGCGCTGTGCAGGAATCCAACGCCCAGTTGCTTTTCACCGCCGCCCGTGATGCCGGCGATGCCCTGAGCGCAGACTTTGTGGCCCAGCACACCGATCTGACCATCCCGGCTGATCAAACACTTCTGGCCCAGCTGGCCCGCAATGCGGCGCAGTCCCAGCTCTCCGGCCTGGACCGTCTGGCAGCCGCCGCCGAATGGGCTGCAGCACTGGACGGCTTGTCTCTGCGCCCCATGTCTGAGGTGACTTCTCAAACCGTCTCCGCGTATCAAACCGCTGTTGCAAACGCCAACGACTACACGGCTCAGCTTCATGAAGATCTGACGCGCAGTCTGCAGGACCGCGCTGCTCTGGCCCTTTGCAAACAGCAGTCCACCGACGCTCTGCGCACCGCCTACCAGGGCTACGACCTGACCCAGTACTCCGAGTCGGCACGCGCACAGCTGGAAAGCATTTGGAGTCAGGCAACCCGATCCATGGAATCGGCAGCATCCGAGAGCAATGTAATCGCCCTTTTGGACGCCGCGCTGAAGGACCTGCTGTCTGTCCCCGTCCAAACGCAGCCCGGCGGAGGCTCCGGCGGTGATTCCGGAGAAACCGGCGGCGGTGATACCGGCAGCGGCGGTTCCGGCGGTGAATCCGGCGGCTCCAGTGGCGGAAGCGGCGGAGGCAGCTCCGGCGGAAGCGGCGGAGGCAGCTCCGGCGGTGGCGGCGGAAGCACAGAAAAACCCGTCACTCCGCCCGACACCCCCGAACAGCAGCCGACCTGGGAAAATCCCTATACGGATGTAGCGTCGGACGCCTGGTACTATGCGTCCGTGGAATATGTCAGCTCCAACGGCATCATGAACGGCTATGCCGATGGTACCTTTGGTCCCGACCGCAAGCTCTCCCGCGCACACCTGGCACAGCTGCTCTACAATCTGGAGAACCGGCCCGATACCGCTCACGCCCGCTATCCCGACATGGAGGCGGGTGCCTGGTATGAAACCGCCATCAGTTGGGCTACCGAGGTGGGAATTCTCACCGGGTATGACGACGGTTCTGTGCGTCCCAACGCCTCGATTACCCGTCAGCAGCTTGCAGCCATGCTGTACCGTTACGCGCAGTATAAAGGCCATGATGTCACGCGGCAGGCAGATCTGAGCGGCTATCGCGACGCAGCCCAGATCGCTCCTTACGCATTGGACGCCATGCAATGGGCCAACGCCGCCGGAATTCTCAACGGCAGTGAGGATGCCCTGCTGCCCGGCAACACTGCCACCCGCGCCCAGACCGCAGCCATGCTCACCCGTTTCTGCACAGGAGAATCCTGACAGGCAAAAGAGCCCCGGACTTATGTCCGGGGCTCTTTATATTTATACAGCAGCCTGCCTGACAGAAGATCCAGACCTGCCCGTCCTGCGTTCCAATCGTTCTTTCTTTCAGAACATAAACTTCCTTTCAGGAACATCACAACGTTTTGAGAGAGCAAAAACGTGCGGAAGCATGCCATGGCAGCTTCCGCACATCAACGTCTCTATGGCTCTTGGGAACGCTCTCCGTCCATTAAATCGGCTAGAGTATGGCTGTCCAGATACGTCCGTACCACATCGTACAGCCCCGTCCAAAAATCCAGCGTGGTACATTCCCCACACCGGCGGCAGCGGTTTTCCGGTCCCTCCAGACACGCCACCGGCGCCAGATCGCCTTCTGTCAGGCGCAGGATGCTGCCCACGGTGTACTCCTCCGGCGCCCGGGACAGCCGGTATCCGCCCTGGGCCCCCCGCTCACTGTACAAAAAGCCCGCCTTGGTCAGCATCCCGGCGATCTGCTCGAGATACTTCACGGAGATCTCCTGCCGGGCCGCCACATCCCGCAGAGACACACATCCCGACTGGTCATGGGCCCCGATGTCTGCCATCAGCCGCAGCGCGTAGCGTCCCTTGGTCGAAATCTTCATCCATTCTCCTCCGTCCTCCCGATGCTTCGGGCGTCCTTGCCTCTTCTCCTGCATTATACAACGCCCCACCTCCGCTTGCAACCCGGCGCATGCCCGCAGGAATTGACTTTTTCTTAGAGCTTTTATATAATGGGAATAGATTTTGTCCGTCTTTTATTGGACGGATCGTCCAATTCAGAAAGGAGCTTGGTACCATGGATTACGCAAAGGAAGCACTGCGTCTGCATTATGAGTGGAAAGGCAAGCTGGAAATCACCCCCCGGGCCAGTGTCGGTGACAAGGAGTCCCTCTCCCTGGCCTATACCCCCGGTGTCGCACAGCCCTGCCTGGAAATTCAGAAGGATGTCAACAAAAGCTACGAGCTGACCCGGCGGTGGAATACTGTGGCCGTGGTCACCGACGGCAGCGCCGTGCTGGGCCTGGGCGATATCGGTCCCGAGGCCGGTATGCCCGTTATGGAGGGCAAATGCGTGCTGTTCAAGGCCTTCGGCGGTGTGGACGCCATTCCCCTTTGCGTACGCAGCAAGGATGTCGACGAGATTGTCAACACCGTAGCCCTGTTGGCCGGTTCCTTCGGCGGCGTCAACCTGGAGGACATCGCTGCCCCCCGCTGCTTTGAAATCGAACGCAAGCTCAAGGAGCGCTGCGACATTCCCATCTTCCACGACGATCAGCACGGCACCGCCGTCATCACCCTGGCGGGCCTGACCAACGCCCTCAAAGTGGTGGGCAAGCAGCCCGGCGATGTCCGGGTCGTCATCAACGGCGCCGGCGCCGCCGCCATCTCCATTACCAAGCTCCTGCTCTCCGCCGGATTCCGTGATGTCACCCTCTGCGACCGCAGCGGCATTATTTATGCCGGACGTCCGACCGGTATGAACTGGATCAAGGAAGAGATGGCCCAGGTCACCAATCCCGCCGGCCGTACCGGCTCCCTGGCCGACGCTCTGGCAGGGGCCGACGTGTTCATCGGCGTCTCCGCTCCCGGCGTGGTCACCACCGAGATGGTCCGGACCATGAATCCCGGCGCCATTCTCTTCGCCTGCGCCAACCCCACGCCCGAGATCTTCCCCGACGACGCCCGGGCCGGCGGTGCGGCCGTGGTGGCCACCGGACGCAGCGACTATCCCAACCAGATCAACAACGTTCTGGCCTTCCCCGGCATCTTCCGGGGCGCCCTGGACGCCCGGGCCAGCGACATCAACGATGCCATGAAGATCGCCGCCGCCAAGGCCCTGGCCGGTCTGATCTCCGACGAGGAGCTCTCCGCCGACTACATCATCCCCGCCGCCTTCGATCCCCGGGTCAAGGATGCCGTGGCCTCTGCTGTGGCCCAGGCCGCCCGGGATTCCGGCGTGGCCCGCATCTGAGCACCGCTCTTTCTCGATTGCTTCCCATAAAAACGCCTGGCCGGTCATGATGACCGGCCAGGCGTTGGTTTTATCACGGCTTTTTCTGATAGAGCACCTTGGCCAGGGCAATATACAGAGCGTCCCGCTCCGCCGTAGCCTGGGCGGCCTTGTCCCCGGAATAGTCATAGAAGCCCGCACCGCTTTTGACGCCGCAGCGCCCCTCCGCCACAATCTTGGCCAGCAGGGGATCGCCCTCTTTCCGGTCACACAGAGTCTCGTTGAGGTACTGGTTGACCCGGTTGTACGTATCCAATCCGCCGAAATCGCACACCCGGAAGGGGCCCAGCGCCGCGTACCGCAGGCCCAGTCCCGCCTTGAGGACCGTGTCGATGTCCTCCACATCCGCCGCCCCTTCTTCCACCAGGTACAAAGCTTCCCGCAGCATGGCGTACTGCAGGCGGTTGGCCAAAAAGCCCGTGATGTCCTTCTTCACAATCACCGGCTCCTTGCCCAGATCCTTGACCAGCTGATACATCCGCTCCACATAGGGCTGCTGGGTCTGTTCGCCCCGGATGATCTCACAAAGCGGCATCAGATGCGGCGGATTGAGCCAGTGCTGGCCCATGAACCGCTCCGGCCGGTGCACCGCCTGGGCAATCTGGCTGATGGGCAGACCGCTGGTATTGGTGGCCAGCAAGGCCTCCTCCGGTGCCAGGGGACTGGCCTCCCGCCAGAAGATCCGCTTGGCCTCCAGATCTTCCACGATGGTCTCCAGCATCAGTGCGCAGGAACCCATGCAGTCCCGGTCCAGAGTAAAGGTGATCCGCCCTACAGCTTGGGCCGCTTCCTCCGGGGCAAGCATTCCCTGTGCACACAGCAGCTCCTGGTTTTTCAAAACGGTTCCCCTGGCCCGGTCCAGTCCCTTCTGTGAGCGGTTATATAAGGAGACCTGCCATCCGCCCTGGGCGTAAACCTGGGCCAGCGAGGCCCCCATGATGCCCGCTCCTACAATGACCACATGCCGTTGTTCCATCTCTTCCATCCCTTTCCGCCTCAGATATCGGCTGTTTGTCCCATTGTACCCAATCCCCGTTTTCTTGGCAAGCATCTTTCCCGCCGGCACGGTTGATTCTCCCCGGATTTTGTGCTATCTTGGAACCGGCAAAGTGCCAGTTTCCATAATCAACCCTATACAATTCTACATACAATCCGCAAGGAGTTGGAACACCGTATGAATATCGCACTGCAATTCGCCATGCCCGCCGAGCTCCACGCCCTGCCCGGCGCCCGGGATCTGCCTGTCGTGGAAACCGTGGCCGGCATTCCTTTCTTTCAGGCCGCGCCGGGCGTTCTGGCCTGCGCCGGCGGCGTGAGCAAGGTCAACGCCGCCATGGCCGCCCAAATTCTCTGCCTGCACTTCGGCGTGGATTTGATTCTCAACGCCGGTGTGGCCGGATGCCTCACCGATCTGCCCACCGGGTCTCTGGTGGTTGCCTCGGAATTTGTCCAGCACGACGTGGACACCACGGCCGTGGGCGATCCCATCGGACTGGTGTCCACCGTCAACCGGGTGGACTTCCCCACCTGGCAGCCGGAACACTGTGCCGCGCTGCTTGCAGAACTGGGGTACCCCGCCTCCATCGGCCGGGTGGCCACCGGCGACTGGTTCGCCGTCCGGGGCGAGCGGGCCGCCTGGCTGCGGGACACCTTCTCCCCCTTGCTGGTGGAGATGGAAGGCGGCGCCATCGCCCAGGTCTGCCTGCGCAACGGCGTGCGCTTCGCCGCCGTCAAGTCCGTTTCGGACCACCTGTTTTCCGACAACCAGGCCCAGGAGTACTTCGACTTCGGCGAAGCCCTGGAACGTCTGGGCAAGATCGTACTGCCCCTGGCTCTGAAATTAAAGGAGGAAGCGTAATATGGAACGCATCGCCAGCTTTACCGTCAACCACAACACCCTGGTCCCGGGTCTGTACCTCTCCCGCCGGGACGGAGACATCATCACTCTGGACCTGCGGTTCAAAAAGCCCAACACCGGAGACCTGCTCTCCAACAGCGAACTCCACTCCGCGGAGCATCTCATCGCCACCCTTCTGCGCAACTCCGCGGACAAGGAAGCTGTGATCTACTTCGGGCCCATGGGCTGCCAGACCGGCTTTTACTTTCTCTTTGACAGCCGCCGTCTCTCCCTGGCCGGTGCCATCGCCCTGCTGCAGCAGGTATTCCGCCAGGCTGCGAAGTTCTCCGGCCCCATGCCCGGCAAGAGCCCTGTAGAATGCGGCAACTACATCAACCTGGATCTGGAGACCGGAAAAGCCGTATGCCGCTGGTATGCTGACCTCCTGGACGGATGGACCGAGGAGCAGCTGGCCTATCCGGAATGAGCCCGCTGCCCCGATCCGGCGTGGAGGCCCTGGTGCGCTTTTACGGCGCGGACGTGCTGGGCAGCTGCCGGATGCAAAGTGAGCAGCTTTTCCTCCAGCACGGCACCGTCAGCGTGTTTGACCACTCCTTTGCCGTGGCCTGTCTGGGACTGTACCTGGTTCTGGCGCTGGGGCTGCGGGTAGACCGCCGGTCCCTGGTCCGGGGCGCCCTGCTCCACGACTTCTTCCTCTACGACTGGCATGTGCGCGATCCCAGCCACCGCCTTCACGGCTTCACCCATCCCCGGCGTGCCCTGGCCAATGCCCGGCAGGAATTTCTCCTGAATCGGGTGGAGCGGGACATCATCGCCCGGCACATGTTCCCTTTGACACCTCTGCCTCCCCGCTGCGCCGAGAGCGCGGTGGTGTGCGCGGCGGACAAGGTGTGCGCCCTGTGCGAGACGGTCCGGCTTCACGGCCTGCTGGCCCGGCTGACCTATGCGCCGGAACGCAAACAGCCTGCGCGGAATTTTTTCGTGTTTTCCCGATTTTTTCCGAAAAAGCCGTTGACATTTTGAAAATCCGCTGATATACTTGATAAGCCGCTTTGAATGGGCAAGAAGAGTCCCTTCTGGACCGCCCCCGACAGCGAGCCCGTAAATGAAGGAGTTGAAACAATCAATGAACGCAATCATCGTGACCGGCGGCAAGCAGTACAAGGTGGCCGAGGGCGACGTGGTCTACATCGAGAAGCTGGACCAGGAAGCCGGCGACACCGTGAAGTTTGACCAGGTCCTGGCCGTCATCGACGGCGAGAAGGCCACCTTCGGTACTCCCGTTGTGGAGGGCGCCTGCGTGGAGGCCACCATCGTCAAGAACGGCAAGGGCAAGAAGATCCGCATCTTCAAGTACAACCCCAAGAAGGGTTACCGGAAGCGTCAGGGCCATCGTCAGCCCTACACCAAGGTTGAGATCAACAAGATCTCTGTCTGAGTATGACCACCATCACATTCCGCATGGAGGGCGACCGGATTACCGGTTTTGATTCCACCGGCCACAGCGGCTACGCCGAAGCGGGCGCCGATATTGTCTGCGCTGCCATCACCAGTGCCATCCGCCTGGTGGAGGCCACCGTCAACGACGTGCTGGGTCTTGCGGCATCGGTGAAGGTGCGGGAGCAGGACGCATCCATTTCCATGCGTCTGCCCGGCGGACTGGACCCCACAGCCGAAAGTGCCTGTCAGGCACTGATGACCGGCCTGATGGTCTACTTCGCCCAGCTCCACGACGAATACCCCGACAACATTGAGGTTCTGGAGGAAGAGTGATTCCTCTCCATCTTACAATTCTTCAGAAAGGATGGTCCGTATCATGATTCGTATTGGTCTTCAGTTCTTCGCCCACAAAAAGGGCGGCGGCTCTACCAAGAACGGCCGTGACTCCGAGTCCAAGCGCCTGGGTCCCAAGCGCGCGGACGGTCAGTTCGTCAAGGCCGGCAACATCCTGGTCCGTCAGCGCGGCACCCACATTCATCCCGGCGTGAACGTGGGCATCGGCAGCGACGACACCCTGTTCGCCACCGCGGACGGCGTGCTGCGCTTCGAGCGCCTGGGCAAGGATCGTAAGCAGGCTTCTGTTTACACTGCTGAGTAATGGAAAGAGCCCCGAACACCATGTTCGGGGCTCTTTTTCGGCGTCCCCATCCGGGAACATGGAATTCGTATTCCGGGATGGGGACACCGCAACGCTGCCATACTATCTACGGGAGGTACGAGTGCAATGGCAACTTCATTCATCGACAAGGCCCGCATCACCGTCAAGGCCGGCAACGGCGGCAACGGTGTGGTGGCTTTTCACCGTGAAAAATACGTGGCTGCCGGCGGTCCGGACGGCGGAGACGGCGGCCGGGGCGGCTCCATCATTTTGCAGGTGGACGACAACATGTCCACCTTGATGGACTTCCGCTACAAACGCAAATACGTCGCCCCCAACGGCATGGACGGCCAGGGCGGCCGCCGCTCCGGCAAGGACGGCGCGGACCTAGTCATCCGGGTTCCTCGGGGCACCCTGGTCCGGGATGCCGAAACCGGCGAGATCATGCAGGATATGAGCAGCAAGGAACCCTTCGTGCTGTGCAAGGGCGGCCGGGGCGGCTGGGGCAACATGCACTTCGCCACCCCCACCCGGCAGGTCCCCCGCTTCGCCAAAGCAGGCCTGCCCGGTGAGAGCCACGACGTGATTCTGGAACTCAAGCTCCTGGCCGACGTGGGTCTGGTGGGCTTCCCCAATGTGGGCAAATCCACACTGCTGTCTGTGGTCTCCAAGGCCCAGCCCAAGATCGCCAACTATCACTTCACCACCCTCTATCCCAACCTGGGCGTGGTGTGGGTGGACGAGGGCGTCAGCTTCGTCATGGCCGATATTCCCGGCATCATTGAGGGCGCCAGCGAGGGCGCCGGCCTGGGCCACGACTTCCTGCGCCACATCGACCGCTGCCGTCTGCTGGTCCACGTGGTGGACGTGTCCGGCAGTGAGGGCCGGGACCCCATCGCCGACTTTGACGCCATCAACGAAGAGCTCCGCCAGTACAGCCCGGATCTGGCCCAGCGGCCCCAGATCGTGGCTGCCAACAAGTGCGACATCTGCGAGGATCCCGACGCCATCGCCCGTCTGCGGGAGCATGTGGAAGCCCAGGGCTACACCCTGGTGGAAATCTCCGCAGCCGCCCATCAAGGCACCCGGGAGCTGGTCGGGAAAGTGGCGCAGATGCTCTCCGTCCTGCCTCCGGTCACGGTGTATGAGCCGGACTATGTCCCCCGCCCCGCCGCGGTGGATACCTCCGCTCCCCTGGACATCCAGCGCGCCGACGACGGCACCTGGCTGGTGGAGGGTCCCTGGCTCCAGCGCCTCATGGGCAACATCAACTTCAGCGACTACGAAAGCCGGATGTACTTCGACAAGACCCTGCGGGAGTCCGGCCTCTTCCAGCAGCTGGAGGAGATGGGCATTCAGGACGGCGACACCGTCTCCATGTACGACTTCGAATTTGAATACCAGCGCTAAAACCAAAGACCAGGACAGCTTCCGCTGTCCTGGTCTTTTTTGGAGGAGAACAGTCTTATCCGTTCTCCCTCTTCTTCTGTTCCCGGCGCTTTTTCTGGCTCTCCTGCTGCCAGTCTTCCAGCAGCACTTTCACATTGCTGCGCACCAGCAGTCCCACCGCGTCCACAAGCGCGTCCCGGGTTTCCTTGTCCAGATCCTTCATGGCACGCACCATGGCTCCCGCCGACTTGAGCCAGTCCTCCTTCAGGTCCGTCAAGGTAGACGCGCCGGAAGCCGTCAGCACTTGAAAAAGGCCCTCTACAAACCGCTCCCGCTGCTCCGGTGACAATTCCCGCAGCCACGTCCGCAGCGTCAGGTCCGTCCGCCGGCCCTGGCGGGTGATCTCCCGCAGATGCACAAACCCTGTCCCCAGCACCTGCCAGGAAAAGCCGTCATGCTGCATGAGTCCCTGCTCCCGGCTGTCCACCACCACATAGTCCTCTCCGTGCTCGAGCAGCATCCCTACCACAGAGCTTTTGGGAACGATGGTGGTGATCCGGTCCGCCAAACGGCGGTACTGCGGCAGCACCAGGATGTCGTCGTGGAAGCCCGGACCATCATTGGACCACACCGCCTGAATCCGCTTCTGCACCGCGGCCCGGCAGAACACTCCGGACCACACCGCCAGATTTCCGCCCTTGGAGTGGCCGCCCAGCCGCAGCTTCCTGCGGGGATATTGCCGCGCCACGGTCTCCAAATACTCCACCGCCAGCTTCTGGGCCGGAATTTCGGAGACATAGGACATGTGGAAATCCTCCTTCCACCCGGCCAGAGTATCGTCGGTGCCCCGGAAGGAACAGTATACAGCCCCATCCCCGGTCTCCACAGCCACAGCCGCGAATTGCTGGGCATTGTCCGCATCCAGACGGTCTACAAAGCAGCCAAGGCGCATGCTCCGGAACCGGGGCAGCTGCGCCATCTTGCGCAGCATATCCGGAATCTCATCGGGTACCAGGACTCCCATATCAATCCTTTCCCCTGCCGGAAACTGCTCCAGATACCGTTTGGCCGCCTCCTCCAGTACGACAGCCGGGCCCTCGCCAGGTCCCGGCACAATCCCATTGAAATCCACAAAGGACAGCTCCGCCAAAATCAAATTGTCCACTTCATTGAAAGGAGACTGCTTGAGCGTCAGATCCCCCCGCCAGTCCAGATAATCCAGTAAATTTGCCATGGCCTTCCTCCTGCCCCGCCAGACTTTCTCCGCCCGGCGGACTCTTCTTTTCCCTGCGTATCTTATTCCATGTCCATTATAAAATACATCCCCCAGGGTTACAAGTGGTCTATCCCCGCCGGACACCTCATAGGATGGGACATCACAACCGAGAGGTGGACGACATGACAACTCAGATCCGCAACGAAGTCCTGCTGGAAGGAATTCCCTCTTCCCAGCCGGAATGGTCTCACGAAAATCACGGCACCCAATTCTACCGCTTTTTCTTACAGGTTCCCCGCCTCTCCGGCACGCCGGACACCTTGCCGGTACTGCTGCCGGAAGCCCTGCTCCCTCAGGTTCAAAATCAGGCGCTGCGGGTTCAGGGCCAGCTGCGCTCGTTCAATAACCGCAGCGGCGTGGGCAGCCGCCTGGTACTGACCGTTTACGCGCAAACGCTTACTCCCGGGACCGGAGAGCTCTGCAACCACATTGCTCTCTCCGGGTCCTTGTGCAAAGCGCCTATTTTTCGCCGCACCCCGTTGGGTCGAAGCATCTGCGATGTGATGCTGGCCGTTCCCCGCCGCTATGGCCGGGCGGATTATCTGCCCGTCATCGCCTGGGGCCAGCTGGCCGCACAGGTCAGCCGTCTGCGGGTGGGAGATCCGCTGTCCCTGGAAGGCCGGATTCAAAGTCGGATCTATCAAAAGGTCACCGATACCGGCACCCAGGAACGCACTGCCTATGAGGTGTCCATTATGCGCCTGGCAGCCTGCTCCGACGCTGCCGGGGCCTGAGGCAGCTCACCTTCTTGGTACATAGTCCCCGGTCGGATATGGCCCCTGTCTCCAACAGCACAGCGCGCGGACGTCCAAATGGACGTCCGCGCGCTGCGTTGTCTCTGTGCGGGAAGATTATCCGGGAAAGCCAAAGGTCTCCCGGGTGTCAAAGAGATAGTGCAAAAAGCTCTTGGGATACGGAATGAAAGCGCCGCTCTCGGCCAGGGCGAGCACTTCCTCCCGGGTGGCCCAGCGGACCGCCTGCACCTCTTCTTTTTGCAGCGTCAGCTCCTCCAGGTCCAGATCCCGCACCGCAATGTAAAAATCATCAAAGCCGGCGGGGAAATTCACCGTCACAAAGGGACGGCTTCCCGCAAGGTCCAGGGGATATCCCAGCTCCTCCCGGAATTCCCGCTCCGCCGCCTGACGGCTGGTCTCCCCGGCGTCCACACCGCCGCCGATGGACACATCCCAGCGCCCCGGCCAGAGAATCTTCTCCGGTGTCCGCTGTTGGATCAGCAAACGGCCCTGATGGTCGAACACGCACACGTGAACCACCACCCGGTACTCCCCGGGTCCCTTTTTCCCATAACGCTCCGCCGTGCGGCCCAGGGGCACGCGGTTTTCATCGTACAGATCTACCAGTTCCATGGTTCCTCCTCACTGACGGCGGGCGGTGGCGTAATCGTCTCCCCGCCGGTAAAAGGGACATGCATCGTTGGCAGAACGCAAAAAACGCTCCATTTCGTCCTCATCCAAATCCATGGTACAATACCATACGTCCATCTCGTCGTCATAATCGTAGTGGACGCACTCTTCACAGTTGGAAGCCATGCCATCACCTCACAAGGCAGTATACCACATCCCCGCCGTCCTTCCAAGTCCCCTTCTGCCGCCGCGCAGGAGCAGAAATTTTTCCCTCTTTTCCCCTTTTTGCGGCAAAGTTTCTTGACGCAAGGGCAAAGTCCTCGTACAATAGGACCCAAATGCGGGCGCTTCCCCGGCCCACGCAAGAGGAAGGATTTGAAGTCACCTTATGAAAACACCATTTGTCACCCGGGATCAGCTGGAGGCCATTGCCGCCCAGTACCCCACTCCGTTCCATATCTATGATGAAGCAGGCATCCGGGAAAACGCCCGCCGCCTGCGCCAGGCGTTCTCCTGGAATCCCGGCTACCGGGAGTATTTCGCCGTGAAAGCCACACCCACCCCGGCCATTTTGAAGATTCTCAAGGAGGAGGGCTGCGGCTGCGACTGCTCCTCCCTGGCGGAACTGACCATGGCCCAGCGCTGCGGCGTCACCGGCGAGAATATCATGTTCTCCTCCAACAACACGCCCGCTGAGGAATTTCAGATGGCCCACCAGCTGGGCGCCATCATCAATCTGGACGACCTGACCTTGGTGGATTATCTGGCCCAGTCCATCGGCACCGTTCCTGAAACCATCTGCTGCCGCTACAATCCCGGCGGCGTGTTCACCCTGGCCCAAACCCGGGAGGGCTTCCAGGTCATGGACAACCCCGGCGACGCCAAATACGGCATGACCCGCCCCCAGATCGCCCAGGCCTTCACCCGTCTGGCAGAGCTGGGAGCCAAGCACTTCGGCATCCATGCTTTCCTGGCCTCCAACACCCTGTCCAACGACTACTACCCCGCCCTGGCCCGGATTTTGTTCCAGCTGGCGGTGGAGCTTCACGCTGAAACCGGCGTCCACATCAGCTTTATCAACCTCTCCGGCGGCATCGGCGTGCCCTACCGCCCCGATCAGACCCCCAACGACATCGCCGTCATCGGCGAGGGCGTGCGCCGGGCCTATGAGGAGATCCTGGTCCCCGCCGGAATGGACGATGTGGCCCTCTACACCGAGCTGGGCCGGTTCATGCTGGCTCCTTACGGCCATCTGGTCACCCGGGTTACCCACGAAAAGCACATTTACAAGGAGTATATCGGGGTGGATGCCTGCGCCTGCAACCTGATGCGCCCGGCTATGTACGGCGCCTACCATCACATCACGGTCATGGGCAAGGAGAACGCTCCCTGCGACCACAAATACGACGTGGTGGGCGGCCTGTGCGAGAACAACGACAAGTTCGCCGTGGACCGGATGCTCCCCAAGATCGATGTCGGCGATCTGCTGGTGATCCATGACACCGGCGCCCACGGCCACGCCATGGGCTACAACTACAACGGCAAGCTTCGCTCCGCCGAGCTGCTGCTCAAGACCGACGGCTCCGTGGAGCTGATCCGCCGGGCGGAGACCCCGGAGGACTACTTCGCCACCGTGGTGTGGTGAACGCGCTTCCCCCTCCGTGCCCCAAGGCTCCGTCCGGCCCCGCCGGAATGAACTGCCTCCATGGCGTTTGAGGCACTTGCGAAAAAGGAAAATACCGTGCGGCTGGCCTGTGCCAGCCGCACGGTATTTTTTAGCGGCAGACCGCTGTCAGGTCCGCCCCGGTGTTCCTTTTGAAGCAGCGGAACAAACGTCACCGGGTGGGAATGATCTCGATCCAGTAGCCGTCGGGGTCCGTGATGAAGTAGATCCCCATCTCCGGATTCTCAAAGCAGATGCACCCCATCTCGGCGTGCCGCTGGTGGGCCGCCTCATAGTCGTCCGCCCGCAGAGCCAGATGGAACTCGCACTCTCCCAGATCGTACTTCTGGGGATGATCCCGCAGCCAGGTCAGCTCCAGGCGGAAATCCGTCTTGCCGTCGCCCAGATAGACAATGGTAAACCGGCCGTCGGGCGCATCCTTCCGGCCCACCGGCTCCAGATCCAGGGCATCCTTGTAGAATTTCAGGGACTTGTCCAGATCCGCCACATTGAAGTTAAAATGATTGAATGTCAGCATTGTACTCACCTCACTGCCGAGTATAACACGGCGTTTCGGCCCCGGCAAGGTGCTTTTGCCGCCGGTATCCCCCATCTTTTGCTGACATTCACAATTTGTCAGAAAAAGTCTGTACACTTTTTTGGCTCTTTTCCATTTGACGATAGCGTGCGACCATGGTACACTTTGAAAAATTAGAATATGCTAACTTTTGAAGGAGGAATTCCGATGACATTGGACAAACTTCCGCTGGGCCAGGACGCCGTCATTACCGCTGTGGGCGGAGAAGGCGCACTGCGCTGCCGGCTATTGGATATGGGCCTGATTCCCAAAACCACCGTACGGGTGGAAAAAGTAGCCCCCCTGGGCGACCCCATCGAGCTGCGGGTCCGCGGCTATGCGCTCTCCCTGCGCAAGGAGGACGCCCGGAACATCGAGGTGGAGGTGCGGGCAAAATGATCTTCGCTCTGGCCGGCAACCAAAACTGCGGCAAAACCACCTTATTCAATCAGCTCACCGGCTCCAACCAGCACGTAGGCAACTTTCCCGGCGTCACCGTGGATCAGAAATCCGGTGCCGTCCGGGGCCAGAAGGACTGCTCCGTGGTGGACCTGCCGGGCATTTACTCCATCCGCCCCTATACCCCGGAGGAGATTGTCACCCGGGACTTCATTTTGAACCAGAAGCCCGACGGTATTATCAACATCGTCGACGCCACCAACATCGAGCGCAACCTCTATCTGACCTTGCAGCTCATGGAGATGCGCATCCCCATGGTGCTGGCCCTGAACATGATGGACGAGGTCACCAGCGGCGGCGGCACCATTGATGTCAAGGGCATGTCCAAGGCTCTGGGTATCCCGGTAGTGCCCATCTCTGCGGTAAAGAACCAAGGCGTGGACGAGCTCATCCGCATCGCCGTGGCCACCGCCAAATCCCGGACCTATCCGGCGGTGTACGACTTTTGTACCCCCGGCCCTGTTCACCGGTGCATTCACGCCGTGGTCCACCAGATCGAAGATCACGCCGAGGCCTCCGGCATCCCGGTTCGCTTTGCCGCCACCAAACTCATTGAAAACGATCCCGACATCCGGGAACGGCTGGAGCTGGATCAAAACGAGCTGGAGCTCATCGAGCACAGCGTTCAGGAGATGGAGACCGACTGCGGTATGGACCGCAACGCCGCCCTGGCGGACATGCGCTATAACTTCATCGAATCCGTGTGCCGGACCACGGTGGTCAAGTGCCACCAGTCCCGGGAGCGGATGCGCAGCGAGGCCATTGACCGGGTGGTTACCAACCGCTACCTGGCCCTGCCCATCTTCTTCGGCATCATGGTGGCCATTTTCTTCTTGACCTTCAACGTCATCGGCGACTTCCTGTCCAACCTGCTGGCCGCCGGAATCGACGTCCTCACCGCCGCCGTGGACAGTGCCCTGACCGCCTACGGCCTCAACCCCGTGGTCCACAGCCTGGTCATTGACGGCATCTTCGCCGGCGTGGGCAGCGTACTGAGTTTCCTGCCCATCATCGTGGTGCTCTTCTTCTTTCTCTCCATTTTGGAGGACACCGGCTACATGGCCCGCGTGGCCTTCGTCATGGACCAGCTGCTGCGCAAAATCGGCCTGTCCGGCCGGAGCATCGTCCCCATGCTCATCGGCTTCGGCTGCTCCGTTCCCGCCATCATGTCCACCCGGACCCTGGCCTCGGAGCGGGACCGGCGGATGACGATCCTGCTCACACCCTTTATGAGCTGCTCGGCCAAGATCCCCATCTACACCGTCTTTGCCCGGGCGTTCTTCCCCCACCATGCCGCTCTGGTGATGATCTGCCTGTACCTCACCGGCATCCTGGTGGGCATTGTGGCCGCCAAGGTTCTGGGGGCTACCGCCTTCCGGGGCAATCCCGTCCCCTTCGTCATGGAACTGCCCAACTACCGCTTCCCCTCCGCCAAGAGCGTGGGACAGCTGTGCTGGGATAAGGCCAAGGACTTCCTGACCCGGGCCTTTACCATCATCTTTGTGGCCACCATCATCGTCTGGTTCCTCCAGACCTTTGATACCCGGCTCAACCTGGTCAGCGACAGTGCCGACAGCCTCCTGGCCAGTGTGGGCGCCGTACTGGCACCTCTGTTCGCTCCGCTGGGCTTCGGCGACTGGCGGGTATCCACAGCCCTGATTACCGGCTTTATCGCCAAGGAGTCCGTGATCTCCACCCTGGGCATTCTCACCGGCGCAGGCGCCGACGTCTCCGCTGCCGCCCTGGCGTCCCTCTTCACCCCTGTTACAGCCGCCAGCTTCCTGGCCTTTACCCTGCTCTACACTCCCTGTGTGGCCGCCATCTCCGCTGTCAAGCGGGAGCTGCGCTCGGGCTGGAAGGCGATCGGCGTGTCTGTAAGCCAATGCCTGATCGCCTGGGTGGTGGCCTTCCTGGTTTACCACGCGGCGATGCTGGTGGGATAAGGAGGCTGCCGATGCTGGAGTTCTTGATTCTGGCGGGCGTGGGGGTGTGGCTGATCCTGGCCCTGCGGTCCTGTTTCCGGGGCGGCGGCTGCTCCGGAGGCTGCGGCGGCAGCTGCGCAAACTGTTCTCACCGCTGCAGTCATAACCACTGACCAGCCGATTCCGTGTTTTTGCCCATTTTGGACAAAATCCGCTGGGCACTTCCCGTCAAAACGCCCATTGACTTTGACACTTTGGTCCGCTAAAATAATAAGCAATTCATAGGAAGCAGAAAGGAGCGGTGTATATGTTCGCCAGCAACATGCATGTTATGTATACGTCTCATGCGTCTGCTCATTGTGCGGACGCCGCTTTCGCCTGCCCCTGCTGCGCCTCTATGGACGCTTCTTCCAATATTGCCATGATTCTGGACGCCATTTTGATGGCGTCCATTCTCTTTATTTCCCTGATTTGCGCGGGAAATCTGGTAATTTTGCGCAATGTACTGGTTCTGCTGGTAGTACTGGCAGGCTGCCAGATTTGCCTGTTTGGAAATACGCCCAAGATGCGAACGCGCGCTTGACTGTGATACAGCAAAGCGGCTCCGCTCCTGTGGCGGGGCCGCTTTTTTGTATAATTATTCTTTTAGCAAAAAGGAGAGACTCACGATGAAAAAGAAGTTCCTCAGCCTGATGCTGGCCATGACCATGGTGCTTGGTCTGGCAGCCTGCGGCGGCCAGGAGGAGTCCACCGGCGACACCTCCGGCGAGACCGCTGACAACACCGCCTCTGAAGCTCCCGCCGAAGGCACCGCCTTCAAGCTGGGCGGTACCGGCCCCCTGACCGGCGGCGCCGCTATCTACGGCAACGCAGCCTACCGCGGTGCACAGATCGCCGTGGACGAGATCAACGCCGAAGGCGGTGCAATCCAGTTCGACCTGCGCTATGAGGACGACCAGCACGACGCCGAGAAGGCCGTCAACGCCTACAACATCCTCAAGGACTGGGGCATGCAGATCTCCCTGGGCTCCGTGACCTCCAAGCCCTGCGAGGCCACTGCCGCTGAGACCTATGCCGACCGCATCTTCGCCCTGACCCCCTCCGCTTCTTCCACCGCCACCACCGAGGGCAAGGACAACATGTTCCAGATGTGCTTCATGGATCCCAACCAGGGTTCCGCCTCCGCCCTGTACATTTCCGAAAAGGGCCTGGGCAGCAAGATCGCCATCATCTGGAAGAACGATGATGTGTACTCCAAGGGCATCCACGACACCTTCGTGGACGAGGCCGCCGCTCTGGGTCTGGAGATTGTCTCCGACACCACTTTCGCCGACGGCAACGACACCGACTTCTCCGTCCAGCTCACTGACGCCCAGAACAACGGCGCCGATCTGGTGTTCCTGCCCATGTACTATCAGCCCGCTTCCCTGATTCTCTCTCAGGCCAGCGCCAAGGGCTACGCTCCCAAGTGGTTCGGCGTGGACGGCATGGACGGCATCCTGACCATGGAAGGCTTTGATCCCGCCCTGGCCGAGGGCGTCATGCTGCTGACTCCCTTCAACGCCGACGCTACCGACGACAAGACCGTGGCCTTCGTCACCGAGTATCAGGAGCGTTACGGCGAGACTCCCAACCAGTTCGCCGCTGACGCCTATGACTGCGTCTATGCCTACAAGCAGGCTCTCGAAGCCGCCGGCGCCACGCCCGACATGAGCGCGGAAGAGCTGTGCGAACTGATGATCCAGCAGTTCACCTCCATGACCTTCAACGGCCTGACCGGTGAGAACATGACCTGGGACGCCACCGGCGCCGTCAGCAAGAGCCCCAAGGGCATGGTCATCGAGAACGGCGCGTACGTCGGCCTCGACTAATCCATTCCCGCATCCCGGTTCTGCCGGAGCGGCCAGTGGCCGCTCCGGCGCCGCCGGGCTTTCGGATTTACGGCGCGTATCCGGAAGCCGCCCGCCATCCCGGACGTTTCCGGATACGCACCGGACGTATCGTTTCCCTCGAAACAACAAGACAAGGGGTGTATCCAACTATGACCTTCCTGAACTATCTCATCAGCGGGATCAGTCTGGGCAGTATCTACGCCATCATCGCCCTGGGCTATACCATGGTCTACGGCATCGCCAAGATGCTCAACTTCGCCCACGGCGATGTCATCATGGTCGGCGCGTACATCTGCTTTTACGCCGTCTCCCGCTATTCCCTGCCTCCCCTGGTGGGTGTGATTTTGGCCATGCTGGTCTGCACGGTGCTGGGCATCGTCGTGGAGCGGCTGGCATATAAGCCTCTGCGGTCCGCTCCCTCCCTGGCCGTGCTGATCACCGCCATCGGCGTGAGCTATTTCCTCCAGAATGCCGCCCTGCTGCTCTGGTCCTCCAACCCCAAGGTGTTCCCCAACGCCTTTGTCATCAACACCATCGACGAGGCTGGAAATCCTGTGGTGCAAAGCAGCATTGACCTCTTCGGCGGTCAGCTCAAGGTGAGCTTCGTCACCATCGCCACCATTGCCATCTGCATTGTCATCATGCTGGCTCTGCTGTGGTTTACCAGCAAGACCCGCCTGGGCAAGGCCATGCGGGCCTGCTCCGAGGACAAGGGCGCCGCGCAGCTCATGGGCATCAACGTCAACGCCACCATCTCCATGACCTTCGCCATCGGCTCGGGCCTGGCTGCCATTGCCGGCGTGCTGCTGTGCTCCGCCTATCCCACCCTGGTTCCCACCACCGGTTCCATGCCCGGCATCAAGGCCTTTACCGCTGCCGTTTTCGGCGGCATCGGTTCCATCCCCGGTGCTCTGCTGGGCGGACTGCTGCTGGGTATCATCGAAATTTTCGCCAAGGCCTACATCTCCACCCAGCTTTCCGACGCCATCGTGTTCGCTGTGCTGATCGTGGTGCTGCTGGTCAAACCTGCGGGCCTGCTGGGCAAGCAGATCCGCGAGAAAGTGTGAGGTGTGGATCATGGCAAACAAGTTGAACACGCTCAACAAAACCAACCGCTGGAACTACATCACCTATCTGCTGGTCATCATCGCCTACGTCATTTTACAGGTGATGTCCTCCACCGGTTCCATCTCTTCTTCCCTCAAGGGCATGCTGGTGCCGATCTGCGCCTATGTGGTTATGGCTGTCTCCCTGAACCTCACCGTGGGCGTGCTGGGTGAGCTGTCCCTGGGCCACGCGGGCTTTATGAGCGTGGGCGCCTTCACCGGCGTCACCGCCGCTGTCTCGCTGCAAAACCTCATTCCCTTCGCCCCGCTGCGTCTGGCTGTAAGCATGGTGGTGGCTGCCCTCTTCGCCGCCCTGGCTGGTTTCCTCATCGGCATCCCGGTTCTGCGGCTCAAGGGCGACTATCTGGCCATCGTCACCCTGGCCTTCGGCGAGATCATCAAGAGCATCTTCAATAACCTCTATGTGGGCCTGGATGAGTCCGGCTTCCACTTCAGCCTCCTGAGCGATACCACGGACCTCAGTGAAAACGGCACCCTCATCATCGGCGGTCCCATGGGCATCGGCAGCATCCAGAAGATCTCCACCTTCACCGCCGGGTTCATCCTGGTAATGATTACCTTGGTCGTGGTGTTCCACCTGGTCAACAGCCGGGCCGGACGGGCTATCATGGCCATCCGGGACAACCGCATCGCCGCAGAGAGCGTAGGCCTCAACATCACCAAGTACAAGATGATGGCTTTCGTCACCTCCGCTGCCCTGGCCGGTTCCGCCGGCGCCCTGTTCGCCATGAACTACTCCACCATTGTGGCCAACAAGTTCGACTTCAACACCTCCATCCTGGTGCTGGTGTTCGTGGTGCTGGGCGGCCTTGGCAACATGCTGGGCTCCATCATTGCCGCTGCGGCACTGACCATTCTGCCCGAAGCCCTGCGGGAATTTTCCGACTACCGGATGCTGGTGTACGCCATCGTGCTGATTCTGGTGATGCTGGCCACCAACAATCCCACCCTCAAATCCTTCCTGGCCCGGCTCAAGCCCGGCAAGCGCGGAGAAAAGGAGGCTGCCTGACATGACTGCCAAAACCAAACTGGTTCCGGTCCCCTCTCCCAACATGATTCCGGACCGTGACATCGATAAGCGCCCCATTTTGGAGTGCATCAATCTGGGCATCACCTTCGGCGGCCTCAAAGCCGTGGAGGACTTCAACCTGGCCATCGGCCGTACCGAGATTGCGGGCCTCATCGGCCCCAACGGCGCCGGCAAGACCACCGTTTTCAACCTGCTGACCAAGGTCTACCAGCCCACCCGCGGTACCATTTTGCTGGACGGCAATGATACCCATGACATGGACACCGCCCACGTCAACCGGGCAGGCATCGCCCGCACGTTCCAGAATATCCGCCTGTTCCAGAATCTGAGCGTGGAGGATAACGTCAAGGTGGGTATGGATACCCAAATGCACTATAACATGTGGAGCGGCATCTTCCGTCTGCCCACCTACTGGAAGGAGGAGAAAACCGCCCATGAGCGGGCCCTGGAACTGCTGTCCATCTTCCACATGGCGGATCTGGCTGGCGTCAAGGCCGGTTCCCTGCCTTACGGCGCCCAGCGGCGTCTGGAGATCGTCCGGGCCCTGGCCACCAACCCCTCCCTGCTGCTGCTCGATGAGCCCGCCGCCGGCATGAACCCCTCGGAAACCGCCGAGCTCATGGAGAACATCCGTAAGATCCGGGATACCTTCCAGATCGCCATTTTGCTCATTGAGCACGACATGAACCTGGTGATGAACATCTGCGAAGGCATCTGCGTGCTCAACTTCGGCCGGATCATTGCCAAGGGCACTCCTGAGGACATCCAGGCCAACCCCGCCGTGATCGAAGCATATCTGGGCAAGAAAAAGGAGGCGTGAGCATGGAACCCATTTTGAAGGTAGACGACATCAACGTCTATTACGGCAGCATTCACGCCATCAAGGGCGTCTCCTTTGAGGTCCAGGAGGGCGAGATCGTGACCCTGATCGGCGCCAACGGCGCCGGCAAGTCCACCACCCTGAATACCATCTCCGGCCTGCTCCACAGCAAGACCGGCTCCGTGACCTTCCTGGGAGAGAACCTGGCCAAGGTTCCCGCCCACAAGATCGTCTCCAAGGGCCTGGCCCTGGTCCCCGAGGGACGGCGCATCTTCTTGCAGATGACTGTCCAGGAGAACCTGGAGATGGGCGCCTACACCCAGAGCGGCAAGACCGCAGACGCCGACCTGGAGAAGGTCTATGCCCAGTTCCCCCGGCTGAAGGAGCGCTACCGTCAGGTAGCGGGTACCCTCTCCGGCGGCGAACAGCAGATGCTGGCCATGGGCCGCGCCCTGATGAGCCGACCCAAGCTGCTGATGCTGGATGAGCCCTCCATGGGCCTGGCCCCTATTCTGGTGGAGCAGATCTTTGAGATCATTCAGAACCTCCACAAGGCCGGTACCACCATTTTGCTGGTGGAACAGAACGCCCAGGCGGCGTTGTCCGTGGCGGACCGGGGCTACGTGCTGGAAACCGGCAAGGTGGTCACCACCGGCACCGGCGCCGAGCTGCTGGCCTCTCCGGTCATCAAAAAGGCCTATCTGGGCGGCTGAGCACCGTTTTTCCAAATTCAAAAGGAGCGCCTGCGGGCGCTCCTTTTTCGTTGCTTTTTTTCTCCGGCGTGCTATACTGCTGTCAAGACTACCCGCAGGGAGGCGCTTTTCATGCATGCAGATACTCGCCGTCAGGCGATCTTAGACCAGCTCCGCGACGCCGCAGGCCCCATCAGCGCCGCCGCTCTGGCCGCCAAGTTCTCCGTCAGCCGTCAGATCATCGTGGGGGACATCGCCCTGCTCCGGGCCGCCGGAGCGGAGATCTCCGCCACACCCCGGGGCTATGTGATCCTGCCCGCGCCTCCGGGCCTGGTGCGGCAGGTGGCCTGCCGCCACGACGCCGCCGGAATGGAAGCCGAGCTCAACGCCATGGTGGACCAGGGCTGCACCGTGCTGGACGTCACCGTCGAGCACCCGGTCTACGGTCAGCTCACCGGCCCCCTTCAGCTCTCCAACCGCCATGAGGTGGCCGAATTCCTCCGCCGCTGCTCCCAGTCCGACGCCCGTCCCCTCTCCGATCTCACGGAAGGGATTCACCTTCACACCCTTTCCTGCCCAGATGAGGGAGCCTTTCAGCGGGTCCGGGCTGCCCTAGCGGAGTTGGGCGTTTTGCTCCAGGCGTGAAAAATTCTTGACAGGCACCCAGTTTATGTGTATCATGTTGTGGACAGGTGTCAAGACACATGTCCACAACACTTTAGAAGAAACAGGTGTCTCCCATGGAACAACTCAAAGCCTTCCTCAAGCGCAAGAACATTGAAATCTCCGCCTCCCGCTACGGCATCTCCGCCCTGGGCGCCATGGCCCAGGGTCTGTTCTGCTCCCTGCTCATCGGCACCATCATCAAAACCCTGGGCCAGCAGCTGGGCATTGCTTACCTCACAGATATCGGTACATACGCCACCGCCGTCTCCGGCCCCGCCATGGCCGTAGCCATCGGCTATGCTCTGAAGGCCGATCCCATGGTGCTCTTCTCCCTGGCCGCTGTGGGCTGGGCCGCCAACGCCGAGGGCGGTGCCGGCGGGCCTTTGGCCGTGCTGATCATCGCCATCATCGCCGCCGAGTGCGGCAAGGCCGTCAGCAAGGAGACGAAAATCGACATTCTGGTCACGCCGGGCGTGACAATTCTGGTGGGTGTGGCACTGGCCAAATGGATCGCCCCTCCCATCGGCACTGCCGCCGGGGCCTTCGGATTGCTCATCGACAACGCCACCCGGCTCCAGCCCTTCTGGATGGGCATTGCCGTGTCCGTGCTGGTAGGCGTGGCGCTGACGCTGCCCATCTCTTCCGCCGCCATCTGCTCCGTGCTTCAGCTCACGGGTCTGGCTGGAGGCGCCGCTGTGGCGGGCTGCTGTGCCCAGATGGTGGGCTTTGCCGTCATGAGCTTCCGGGAAAACCGCTGGGGCGGCCTGGTGAGCCAGGGCCTGGGTACCTCCATGCTGCAGATGCCCAACATCGTCCGCAATCCCCGAATCTGGATCGCCCCCACCCTGGCCTCCGCCATCACCGGCCCGATTGCCACCTGCGTCTTCGGCCTGGAGATGAACGGCGCACCCATCAACTCCGGCATGGGTACCTGCGGCCTGTGTGGCCAGATCGGCGTGTGGACCGGCTGGCTCTCTCCCAGTGAAGAAGCTCTGGCCAAGGGCGCAGCGGCCATCCAGCCCGGCGCCATGGACTGGCTGGGCCTGATTCTGATCTGCTTCGTCCTGCCCGCCATCCTGGCTCCCCTCATCAACCAGGTATGCCGGAAACTGGGTTGGGTGAAGGATGGAGATTTGACCCTGGCGTGAAGATGTGGTAAGGTGGAGAAAACCGTATGCAGGAGGAATCCACCATGGAATACCGCAAATTTGCCAACACCTACGTCGTACGCATGGACCCCGGCGAGGAGATTTTGGAACAGGTGAAGATCCTGTCCCAAGCCGAGGGCATCACCCTGGCCAGCGTTCAGGCCCTGGGTGCCGTCAATGACTTCACGGTCGGCGTTTTCCATACCGACACCAAGGAATATCAGTCCAACCGCTTCCAGGGCTGTTACGAGATTGTCTCCCTGACCGGCACCATCAACACCATGGATGGCGCGTTCTACTGCCACCTGCACATGAGTGCCGGAGATGAGCAGGGCCGCGTAGTGGGCGGACACCTCAACCGGGCCGTGGTCAGTGCCACTTGTGAAATGATCATCACCGAGATTCCCGGCACTGTGGACCGGGCCTTCAGCGACACTGTGGGCCTGAATCTCTTCCGGTTCTAATTGCTTTGTTCCGGACGCGCTTGAGCACATTGTATTCTAATACAGCCGGGCCGTCAGCCAGCCCTCTCACAGAATGAACTCAACAAAGCAGGGCGGGTACCTCTGGTACCCGCCCTGCGCTTATTTGCGTCCGCTTCCCTGTGTGTTTCTCACTTCTCCGTCAGCTGAGCCAGCAGGCCCCGGCAGCCCGCCAGCACATCCTGCCAGGTGGCCTCGAAATCCCCGGTATACCAAGGGTCAGCCACCTCCTGCCCAGGGCGGCCCGCATACTCCAGCAGCAAATGGATCTTTCCCGCCTCGTCTCCGCCGCACATCCGGCGCATATTGCGTACGTTGGCCCCATCCATGCCGATGAGCAAATCATAGCGGTCATAGTCCTCCCGGCGCAGCTGCCGGGCCGCATGCCCCTGACAGGCGATGCCATGCTCGGCCAGCTTCCGCCGGGCGGGCGGATAGACAGGATTGCCGATTTCCTCGGTGCTGGTGGCGGCGGATGCAATCTGGAACTGTGCCTCCAGTCCTGCCTGCTCCACCAGGTCCCGCATCACATATTCCGCCATCGGACTGCGGCAGATGTTGCCGTGGCAAACGAAAAGTATTTTTACCATCTTTTTATAACTCCTCATAAATCCTGTATTTCTTCTCAAATGCTTGATATTACAGGATTTTTCACACTTTTCGTGCAGTCTGAGCTTCCACCTGCTTTGAAGATATCTTCTCGAATCTTCTCATGATTTCTCATGTTTTTTCCTGCAATATTGGTAAAGGCGTTGGTAAAGAAAGCCGCTTTACCAACGGGCAATTTTAAGCGTTCGCCACACGCAGCAGTTCATCTTTGGCATCATCAAACTTCACATGGGTGTAGGTATTCAGTGTCACACTGATGTCTGCATGACCCATGATGTACTGCAATGTCTTGGGGTTCATCCCGGATTTTGCCATATTGGAACAGAAGGTGTGCCTGCACACATGAGGGGTTACTTTCGGCATCTGGATGCGGTAAATCTTGTTATACTTCTGGACAATATGCTCCATGTACTTCTCCCAATGAAGGGCTACCATGGGCATATCGTTCTTGTCCAGAAACAGAAAACCAACGTATCCATCTACCATTGGCTCCGCTTTGGGAACCGCACGGTTGGCGATGATCCGGCGGAAACAGGATGCTACCTCCTCGGTCATCGGAACATAGCGGATGCCGCTTTCTGTCTTTGGCTGCTGGATCACATACTCCATCTGTGATGTTCTCTGCAACTGATGATCTACCTTGATACGCATTTCCTCAAACTCAACATCCTGGATCGTAAGTCCACAGAATTCCGAGATACGAAGCCCTGTGTGAAAGAGGATATAGATCCCGTCGTAGTATCTGCTGAAATGCTTGTCCTCTTTGATGAACTTCAGAAGATCCCGTTCCTGTTTCCGGCTGATGGCTTCTCTTGTCACTGAGTCATTGACAACTACCGATGCCAGCTCAAAACCGAATGGATTCTTGCGGATCAGGTCATCATCCACCGCCATCTGGAATGCGGGTCTGAGAACACCTCGAATCGAATGAATCGAGCTATACCCTCTGCCATCTACCTGCTGGAGCTTAATCAGCCACGCTTTTGCATCCGATAAGCGCACTTTATCAATACGCTGTCTGCCAAACGCCTCTTTTTTCAAGACGTTGATCACTGTCTTGTAGCCTGCAACTGTGTTATGACGGACGCCGGTTTTCAGTGACACATACTTCTCTACCAGTTCCAGAACCGTAAGATTTCCGCCGTTGGTTACGATATGATCAAACAAATCGGCTTCAATCTGCTTTTCCTTTTCTCTCAGGGAAGGCTCTCGCTTTTTTCCCTTGGGCATAGGATCATTTTTATCCAGCCGCCAGCTGTACACATTTTGTTCTTTGCCATCCTCGTCCAGATAGATCAATGCGGCAGACTTCTACGTCCGAATTATGTGACAGAACACTTCAGCTGGATCATTGAGAAATACGGCTTG